>JANXAS010000016.1 GCA_025062195.1 Armatimonadota bacterium | reverse complement strand
TGGACGGCGTGAAATTCTCTCAAAATCAAACTTTTCGGCTCGGCGTTAGCCTCGCCCTACGAGTGGTGAAGATTATCCCCAAATTTTCGTCAATATGGATAACCAACCGCCGAAAAAGACAATATAACTTGCAGGTAGCTAATCCTTTAAACAAAAGGGTATGAGGACAACTGTCTCCATGTGTAACTACAAATGTCGCTGAATTGCTGATGGCTCATTTCAAGAGATGAGCATCCATAATCCTTCTCACTTTTGCTCGGTGGTAGGAGACAGTTCTTCGCGGTATCCTTTGCCCATGAGTAACAAATAAAAATTCAGCTACCTGACGGTCAGTCCATTCCGGATATTGCTTTGCGATGCTTCGTATAACTTGCTCCTTTGAGGCGCACAAGTCGCTGAGTTTGTATTTGCCGTGATGTGTTGCTATTCCACGATGCCTTATCACTCGGCATATGTGAGAGCGATGATGCCCAAGTTCCCTTGCTACCTCTGCCTGCGAGAGTGGCTTGAGCAAAGCTCTATCGCCAGTGAATATGAACCGGCGTTGGTGATAACATATAGCCCACACGACCCTCGCAAGCAAGCTGCGCCACCTGTTGATGTAGCGCAGCAGAGTGACTATGCGATCAAGTTCCTCATCTCGGTGGGAGCGCATGAAAGTCTTCAAACGCTCCTCATCAATTACATACCTTGCAGCGTAAAGTTGCTCGTCACGAAATTGAATTGAGAGTGTCCCATCACTACTTGCAGAGACATACGCCACAACTTCAAAGGAGACATCGCCCGCCCTCTCCGGCAATGGTTTGACTGTTGTTTTTGCGCTGTCTATAAATATCTCGTGGACTTGAACTCGGTTTATACAATCAAGCAAAATTTTCGCCTCCGGCACCGAACAGCCATATCGCATGCACAGCTCATCAACACTCATCTCGCCCTCGTAAAAGCTGGTGAAGTCTCGTTCCGTAACCTTATACTTCTCAACAAACTCCTGTATCTGCGCGATCTCCTTGGACAAGTTAGCGTAGATCAAAGTTGGCTCAAGAAGTGTCTTCTCACCCTTCTCATCAGCTCTTCGTTTCCTTTCCCTTTGTTCACCCATAATTGTTAGCCTTATGCGCTTCAAAGCCTTTCTTAGCTCCGGCACTGGCAAAGAATACTTCCTTGCAAGCTCTTCAACACGGCTTAGTGCATCGTGCGAGAAGAGATCAGCCTGCCAATTCAGGTGCTTATCTATGCCGTGCCTTTTAATGAAATTGTTCAGCCACTCAACAGCACTCTCGTTCAGCTGCTTAGCTGCGGTGATGCTTCTAAAGCACACCTTGCGCACAACGCCAACCATAACAAGTCGATGAAACAGCGGATGATTTTCAATCTGCCCAATCAGCGAATCAAGTTCTGAGTCATGCTTTGAAAGCAGGTCAAGGAAGTCATCGGGTGGACGGCGAGGGACAAGCTTCGGCTTCAACACCGGCTCTGGGCGGACTTCAATTCGCATCTTATTTTCACCCCTCTCATCTTCTCACAGCTATTGCCGATTTGCTTAGCAGCGTTTCAAGCTCGCTTATTTCAACGATCGCAAAGTCACCAGGTATGGTGCACTTGAACGCAGCCATCGCCACAGCATTAGCCAAACACTTCTCCCATGAAGCGCCATTTAGCCAACCGTAAATGGCACCAGCAACAAAAGCGTCACCTGCCCCCAGTCGGTCAACTACGGTTAACTCGTAAGGCGGTTGATAATAAACTGTTGAGCCATCATGGCATGCCATTGCTCCACCCTCGGAGAATGTGAGCATGGCAACAACTCTTGCAAACTCCTTGCGCAACTGCTTGACAATCTCTTCTGGAGTTCCATTCAACCCGATGACGGCTTTTGCATCCTCAAGCGTCACAAAGAGAAAATCAACGCTTGGGAGAAGCTCAAGCAGCGTTCGGCGAGCCTCCTCCACCGTCCAGAGTCTGCCCCGATAATTCACATCAAAGCTTAAGAGCACATCCAAACCTTTTAGGCGAGCTACAATCTCCTTAACGAGTTGCCTTGCGCTACTACTCAGTGCCGGTGTGATGCCGGTCAAATGCATCACCTTCGCCCTTGAAATGAATTCCCAGTCAAGTTCATCAGCATTCAATGTGTTGATAGCCGAATGAGCCCTATCGTAGATGACAGCATTGGCTCTCGGAGTGGAGCCAAGCTCAAAGAAGTAGAGACCAACTCGCCCAGCATCAGTCCAAACAACCCTTGAGACATCAACACCATACTGGCGTGCGCGATTGGTTATCAACCTGCCAATCGGGTTGTTTGTTAGCTTTGATATCCACGCTGCTTCAATGCCAAGGCGTGATAGTGCAACGCACACATTTAACTCAGCACCGCCAATTTGGACCTCAAACATGTTAGCTTGCTCTATGCGTTGATGGTCTGGTGGAGAGAGCCTGACTAACCCCTCGCCAAGCCCGATGAAAGTCGCCATAGCAGGAACACCTCACAGGTTAAGAAGGACAACCCAACGACATTATAGCAGCGCGCAAAAACCAAAGTGGTCGGCAACCAAGTTGCAAACCATTTTATCGGGCAACTGCCATGGTGGCAAATTGTGCCTGTTGCTTGGACTTTGCAACCAATACAAAGATAGCAGCAGGTGGAGTTCTGCCCAAACACTCTTTACTCAAAATTTTGTTGGTTCGTAGTAAGGCACCGAGCGAAGCGGAGTGCCGTAATTGGGTGCGGAGTGCGAGGTGCAAAGTAAGACTGCGAAGAAAGATAACAACACTGCCCCCCGCACATCGCACCGCGCACCGATTTAACACCACTCCGCTGACCCTTCGTGGCTAACTACGAACCTAACCAACAAAGTTTATGGTAAAGAGCGTGCCAAAAAACAATTACAACAACCGGCGATGCGGAGAGCTTAACAGCGCCTCTAAATTCAATGTCAGGGTCCTTTTGCGCCATCATGGTTGGCAGTGTCACCAAAAAGAATGGAGTGGGTATGATGGTCAAAGAAGCCTTTGACATTGATGCGCTGATTGAAAGGCACGGCAGGGAAAGGAGCAGTCTGATACCGTTGCTCCAAGAGATACAATCCGAACTTGGATATGTCCCTAAGGAAGCAATCAAAGCGGTGGCAAGGGAGTTGGATATTTTTGAAGTTGAAGTTTACGAGGTGCTCACATTCTATGCGCAGTTCAGGCTAACGCCGAGGGGAAAGCATGTGATAAAAGTCTGTCTTGGAACAGCATGCCATGTGATGGGCGGGCAAGACATCTTCAATTATGTCTCGCAGGTGCTCGGTGTGAGCGCTGGTGAGACAACAAAGGATGGCACATTCACGCTTGAGAGGGTAGCATGCTTAGGGTGTTGTGGCATGGCACCAGTTGTGGCAATTGACGATCAAGTTCATGGTCGCCAAACCATTTCAAAGGTTGAGAAGCTGCTCAGAGAACACGCAGCTAATGATGTTGGAAAAGGCGAACATGTGACAAAGGATGCTAAATAGCGCAGGATAAATTGAGGTGTGTTAGCAATGGTTAAGGTGAGCAAGTGGCTTAATGTGACAATTGATGGCGTGCAAATCAAAGTCCCAGAAGGAACGACGGTCTTGCTCGCTGCAAGGCAAGCTGGATTGCATATCCCGACACTTTGCTACCATCCAAAGCTCTCCCCGACTGGCGCATGCAGAATGTGCACCGTTGAAGTTGAGGGGATGAAGGGTTTCCACACATCATGCACGCTGCCTTGCTCGGATGGCATGGTTGTGCACACAAGCACACCGGCTGTGAAGAGCATGAGGCAGCATGTCCTTTGGCTTTTGCTCAGCGATTATCCATGCACTGAATGCCTGCTGTGCGACAAAAGGAACACATGCAATTTAAGGTCGTGTGAATACGACATCCCAGTTGAGCAGCGCTGTTGCTACAAATGGGAGGCGTGCGAGCTCCGCTTCATCGTTGATGATGTTGGTCTACCTGAGGGCTTACCAAAACCAAAGTATGCTCACCGTGGTTTTAAGCCAGCCGAAGATGAGCCGCTGATCTTGATTGACCGGAACAAATGCATACTTTGCGAGCGCTGCATAAAGGCGTGCCAAGAGGCAAGGGGGATAGGTGCAATCGGGTTTATATTTCGTGGTCGCAATTCATTCACCGGACCACCACCCGGTATGAGCCTTGAGGATTCGGGGTGCAAGTTTTGCTGCACTTGTGTTGAGGTGTGCCCGTCGGGGGCGTTGCTTGACAAAGTCAGCTTTGATGATAAGCCAAGGGAACAAGTCCTTGTGCCATGCAAGTATGCGTGTCCAGCTGGCATTGATGTGCCAAGATATATCCGTCTGATAGCCGAGGGCAAGTTTGAAGAGGCTCTCTCTGTCAATCGTGAAAGGGTGCCGTTTCCTAAGGTGCTTGGAAGAGTATGCATGCATCCATGTGAGGATGCGTGCCGAAGACAAGAACTTAATAAGCCTATTGCTATAAGGCTTCTAAAGCGTTTTGTTGCCGACTATGCAAAGCCAACATGGAAGGAGCGCTCAACATTCAAGCCGAAAAAGGAGAAGCGCATCGCCGTTATCGGTGCCGGACCTGCCGGATTGACTGCCGCATACTACCTGAGAAAGCTCGGATACAGCATCACCGTATTTGACGAGAATGACGAACCAGGCGGAATGATGCGCTACGGCATACCACACTACAGGCTGCCAAAAGAGGTGTTGGACGAAGAGGTGAATGAGATACTCTCATTGGGCATTGAATTGCGCACGCGAGCGAAAGTGGAAAGCATTGAGTGGCTGTTCGCTCAAGGCTTCAGCTCCATCTTTATAGCAATTGGGACTCAGAAGGCAATCAAGCTCGGCATTGATGGCGAGGAGCATTACAGAGTGATTGATGGGTTGACATTGCTGAAGCGAGTGAACATGGGCGAGCAGGTCTCCCTCGGCGAGAGCGTTGGAGTAATAGGTGGAGGCAATGTAGCAATTGATGCTTCAAGAGTGGCGCTAAGGCTTGGCGCTGATAATGTGACCATACTTTACCGACGAACAAGGGATGAGATGCCAGCGCTTGATGAGGAAATTGAAGCTGCACTTGAAGAGGGTGTTAGAATTGAACCACTTGTTGCTCCAAAGCGCATAATTGGAAATGATGACTCGGTTAATATTGAACTTATCAGGATGAGGCTTGGCGCACCGGATGAGACTGGTCGCCCAAGACCGATACCGATTGAAGGCTCGGAATTCATGCTCCGTTTTGATTCGCTCATTGTTGCGATTGGGCAAGCCCCCGAGATACCAAAAGGGTTTGGAGTTGAGCTAACAAGGCGCGGCTTGATCGCCGTTGATGATAAGACGCTCGCAACAAGCATAGAAGGAGTCTTTGCAGGCGGTGACATAGTGCTTGGACCTTCATCGGTGATTGAGGCAATAGCTCATGGCAGGTTAGCTGCATCATCAATTGACAAGTTCTTGGGTGGCGACGGCGACATTGATGAGAGGCTCACGGATGAGGGCTTCATAGAAAAGCGCAGCTTGTGGATGGGAAGGGTTGACGGGTTTGCGTATCTCAATCGTGTTAAGCCAGCAATGCTTCATCCGGATGTGAGAAGAGAAAACTTTGATGAGGTTGAACTCGGCTTTACACCTGAGGAAGCAATAGCCGAAGCCGCAAGGTGCCTGCAATGTGATATGCGCTTCCAAATGACACCGATGCCCATCAGGAAATTGGAAGCCGCTTTGAGGTCCTCGCAAAGGCAATAGAAGCTTTGTGAAAGAGGTTCTTTATGGCTCCATGAACACCATGAGCGGTGAAGAAGTATAAGCGGACGATGGCTTACTTTACTTGAGCACATTTGATGCGCCCCTATCATCGTTTATGGTTTGTCATCGCCTTCCCCAACAGCTTTTTGGCAACAGCATGCCTAACCACATGGTAGATAATGAATGGTAAACACAGCATCACTCTCAACGAATGAAAACTCAGCGATTACAGACATGTCAAACAACCATGAAGACATCCTGCTAAATTAGCCTGCGCAGGTGTGCCGCCGAGTTGACGAGCAATTGGGGGTGACAGCTTAGATGGCTGATGATGATGGCATGCGTGTAGGCGAAGGGCTGTTGCTAATAAGCGTATGCATGGGACAGGTTTGGGTGGCTCTGACCATTTCGGGAAGACTTGAGAAGCTTGAAGTTGAGGGTGCTCACAAACTCACGGGCAACATTTATAAAGGTGTTGTTGAAAGGCTTGCTCCGGCGATAGATGCGGCTTTCGTGAAGCTTGAGGAAGGAGTGTATGGTTTTCTTCAGGCGGGCGATTTAGCCCCGAATTCAATCGGTGTTGAAACTGTAAGCCGCCTTGCACGAATTCAGATAGACTCCTTAAGACCGGGGCAGTCGATACTTGTTCAAGTTGTGCACGAGCCGAGGGGGCAAAAATGCCCCAGGCTAACTACGCGCATATCGCTTCGCGGCAGATTCACCGGACTAATAGCTCAAGGCGCCGATCACTCCTCCGTGTCCCACACAATAACGAATGTGAGGGTGAGAGAAAGGCTGCTTAGGATAGTTGAGAAGTATCGCCCTCTTGATTGCGGTGTGCATGTTTTTCCGGAGGCTGCCGAAAGGAATGAAAACGAGATAGCGAACGACATAAGGGAGCTTGTGAAGATATGGCATGACATTGTTTTCAGGTATAAGTCAACTTCGGCGCCATCGCTGCTCTATCGCAGCCCGAGCCTGATTGAGCGCTCTCTTTTCTCAATGGCGCACAAAGTGAGCGAAATCATCATAGACTCGCCGGAACACTATGAACGCCTGCTTGCTGTAGCAATGCAACACTTGCCGTATGTTGCATCTCGCATAAAGCTGTATGACTCACCTACGCCACTGTTTGATGCTTATGGTGTGTCCAAGCAAGTTGAAACAGCCCTTTCAAAAGTCGTTAAGTTGCCCAGCGGTGGCTACATTGTAATTGAGACGACGGAAGCTCTTACAAGCGTGGATGTAAACACGGGGCATATGTTAGTTGGAGACCCCCGTGAGATAGCATTGCATGTAAACATGGAAGCTGCAGAGGAGCTGGCAAGGCAGCTTCGCATACGGAACATAAGCGGTCTTATAATTGTTGACTTCGTTGATATGCCGAGCTCTCACAGTTGGGTTAGGCTGCAGGAGCGTCTACAGCGTGAGCTTTCACTGGATGAGGTTGAGACGAGGATCATGACGCTTAGCCCAACTGGCGTAGTTGAGTTGACCAGACAAAGGCATGGTCTCAGCCTTGAGGAACTTCTTATGGAGCCATGCGAGCATTGTGGCAACGGTAAAGTGCCATCGGCGCTTACTATAGCGCTAAAGTTGTGGAGGGAGTTGCTCCTTGAATCAAGCCTTCGCCCAGCGGATGTGGATGCAGTTGTCTGCGCTCACCCGAAGGTGATTGCGCCACTCTTGCAAGCCGGTGAGGAGGAATTGGAGAGACTTGAGTCAATCGCCCAAAGGAAAATATGGCTATTTGCCTCGCGCTCACTGCGTAGGGATCAGTTTGAGATAGCGTTTGGTGAGGATGCGCTCAAACCATATCTTGAGGCGGAGCCAAAAGAGGGGGAGCAATTTGACCTTCGTGCTGGCGATGAGTTGTATCCCTCAGAGGCTCCGAAGTTTGCCCTCTTCAAAAACAAGCTTGTGCGCCTCCCGGAGGGCATTGGTGTAGAGACCCCTCGCATCTCTTTCAAGCTGGAAAGAGTTGGCAGGTGGTTTGCAGAGGCAACTTGGATGCCATCAGTTGAACCTGTAGCGAAAAATGAGATTGACGCGTTAAAACTCAAAACAGAAGGAGGTGAAGCAAGATGATGAGCAGGCAGGCAGACCCAACTGCTATTTGGCAAAGAGTGAAGCGCATGTTAGTGCAGCAGTTGCAATCTCCAACACCAGCTGTATGGCAAGCCATTGACGCGCTTGTGCCACTCGGCTTTGATGGCAACGAGTTCATCCTTGGATGCCCATACGAACATGCACCATTAATGCCGCATGTTACTGCCCCAACGACCAAGAACTTGCTTGATAAAATTCTGCAGCAACTTCTGGGGGAGGATATCCAAAGCAAAATTATTCAGGGGCGCAATTGGGAGGACTATGAGCGCTACAAGGAGATGATGGTAGTAAGACAACGGCTTGAACAGCAGCGCGCAATGACAGCTATTACTGGTGTGGCTGCCGAGAAGACTTGGAGAGAGCTTTGGCAAAGGCTTTCGCAACAATTTCACCGAATGACACATCGCCAGTATGAATCAACGAGGGCTCGTTTCATTCTTGAAGCAGCCGCGCAAATCGCTGAGTTCGCCGAAGAGGAGGAATGCAAAGAGGGTGCAAACATTGATTTGATCAAGAGAGAGATAGACAGAGTGATTGAAAGGTTGGCAAGCTTGCTCGGTGTTCCAATGTCAGTGGTGGCAATTGAGGTTGAGCGGTGCAGAAAAGCAAAGGTTGAGCAACTTCAAGTGACAAAAGCAAGCCAGTAAAAAGCGCAGAGTGAAAGTCAGCGTTGGGAGAACCGATGGAGGTGATAAGAAATGACAATTGTTTTGGCGCGTTACTTTTGGGGTGCTGTCGCAATTGGTATTGTAATAGCTGTGATTTATTACTTTGCAGCTGTTGAGACGCCCCAGAAGAGGGTTGCTCAATTCCTTGAAGCCCTGCGCAACGGTGATAGAGCAGCTGCCGCTGAGTGTGTTGGAACTGAGTGGCGTGGCAATTTCTCCAAGGAGCAATCAACCGACCAAAGTCAGGAGCAAATTTTGCGTGTGCTTAAATCAATGACTTATACGCTCGGTGCACCAACGAAGGGAGAGGAATGTGTCTTAGTGCCAGCCGAGCTTAACTTTGCGGCTACTAACTTCAAAATCAAGGTGAACATACCAGTTGCAAGGGAAGTTATATGGTGGCGTGTTGACATGAAGAAATGGGAGAGGGAACTTTCACAAGCTCTCGGGTTCCAGAATGCCGAGGTCTTCATACGGTCTTATGTGTATGGCAAGCCGTTGAAGAGGATGCCAACAGGTGGCGGTGGTGGTGTTATCTCGCCTTGGGGACCTGGAGGCGGAATCGTTACTCCTGGCTTTGGAGGATTGCAATAGAACGCACGCCAATACATAGCAGACGATGTAGGGGGCTGCCAATCTTAGCCGACGACAACTCACTTGAGCGGTGTGGATAATAGAAGGGACACATCTCCCTACATGGCATGCAAATTTTCGTCTCGGTAGTAACCTCGCCCTCCGAACTTGAAACGATATTGTTGGTTGAGGAGCTTTTGATTCTCAAAAGCGCCTGTAAGCCTTTTTAGTAAAGAGCAGGGCACAAAATATGCCTAAAGAGGAGCACCTTATTATCCACCTTATGTTGCGGTCCTCTCATTCACATAATTGGCGCACGCAGCGCATCCAAATTGAAATGCGAATTCACTTTGCCCTTAGACCAAGGGCATGGGTTACACTCTTCACCCTTTGCCGCGAATCTTCTCTGGGGCTGGAGGAAGCTCCTTACCATCAATCGCTGCTGTGACGGCATCGTTCAAGAACTTGTAATACTCCTCGTCACTCTCTCCGAGCAAACCGATGTATTTGCCAAGCAGCTTGCCCTGCTTGTTGATTATGAATAGTGTTGGAGTGTTTGG
Organism: Armatimonadota bacterium; assembly: GCA_025062195.1. Lineage (GTDB taxonomy): Bacteria > Armatimonadota > Fervidibacteria > Fervidibacterales > Thermosaccharophagaceae > Thermosaccharophagus. Next base: position 55,033 of record JANXAS010000016.1, on the reverse strand, counting down.
AGCACCGTAAACCTGCCTGAAGACCTTCAATCCTTCGTCCAGGAGCACAACATATTTGACCTTCATGCGTTCCATATAAGCTTTCACAGCCTCTGGATTGCCAAACTCCTTTGCGATACCGATCACGACAAGACCGTCCTTCTGGCGCTCATCAAACAACCGGCAGATGAATGGTTCAAGCTTCTGACTATATGGACAACCCACAGCAAGGAAGTTAATCAAAACGACCTTCGTCTTCTCGTCGCGCAGCACTTCGGATAGCTTGACTTGCTTCCCGTCAACCGACTTTAGTTCAATATCAGGCGCCTGCTCGCCAACCTTAGCAACCGGCTTTTGCTCCTGCTCACCCTCAGCAGATAGACAGTGCAAAGGCAGCAGAAATACGCATGCGGCAACGGCTATAACTGAGAGCATACACACTCGCATAGGTCACCTCACCCCCATTTTAGATACTTGGTGCGCTGCGTGCGCCATAAATTGAAGTTTGATCCCTAAACACATTGCATGCAACTGATGCTTTTCCTGTGCGCACTAACTTTGACGCACATCGCAACTGCTCAGTTGCTGTGCGGTTAGCTTAAGCCAAACTTTTTCCCTGAGCGATGTGGCACCCATCGCATAGTGTTTGCATATTCGCTATTAACGCTTTACGGATACTAACCCAACATAGAAATTGTGGACATGGCACAGCGCCTCTGATTTATGAGCTGATTGATAAAAATAAGAGTTGTAAGCACCACAGGTGATGCACTATGCATTTTGTTCCACCCAATGTTGACGAAATGGGTTGGCTTAAGGAATTGTGCGAATCGTTGGACAAGCTGATTGAGTCACGCAGAGAAGAAGCAATAGTATGGCTCACCGAGTTAATCAGTCTAAAGAGCATACAGGGCGAAGAGACTGAAATGCAAATTCGTGTTATGGAGCTGATGGAGCACATCGGTTTAAACCCAAAGCCATCTAACATCCCGAACGACATCATCTACGATCCCGAGTATTCTCACAGCGACGATGAAAAGCCGTATGATGGGCGGTTTAACATCGTGGCAAAGGTTGCAGGGCAGGGTGGTGGTAGAAGCTTAATTGTCCAAACTCATTCGGATGTCATACCGGAGGGTGTTTGGAAGGAAGCATTTAAGCCGCGCTATGACGGGCAGCGCGTTTATGGCAGAGGTGCTGTGGACGCAAAGGGGCAGATTGTCATGATGCTGCTTGCGGTTAGGGCGCTTGAGGAGCTCGGCATAAAGCTTTGCGGTGACTTGGAACTACAGGTTGTGATTGAGGAGGAGGTTGGCGGAAATGGTGCGCTTGCCCTCATCAGGCAAGGTTGTAAAGCGGATGGCGCAGTTATCCTTGAATCAACCAACTTCAATGTCTATTGCGCAAACAGGGGTGCATTATGGTTTCGCATAAGAACATTCGGCAAATCAGTTCACATGGGAAGGAGACATGAGGGTGTTAACGCCATTGAAAAGATGGTTGAAGTGATAAAGCGCCTGCTTGAGTATGAAGGGAGACTAATTGAGGAAAGCAGGGGCTATCCGCTATTTGAGGATTACGAGCACCCGGTGCAGCTTTGCATCGGCATTATACGGGGTGGAACATGGCCATCAATGGTGCCCGATGAATGTGTCATTGAAGGGGGCGTTGGCTTCCTTCCGAATAAAACAATTGAGTTGGTGAAGGCAGAATTGCGTCAGGCAATCCTATCATCGGATGATGAGTGGCTGAGGGAACACTTTGAACTGACCTTCCCAAAGTTGCACAACGATGCGTATGAAATACCGCCACAACATTCTCTCCCCACAACCTTCCATAGAGCGGCGAGCGCATTTGGGCTCCCATCAAAGGTGACTGGTTGGAACATAAGTTGTGATGCGCGCCTCTATGCGAAGCTTGCCGGCATACCCACAATTGTATTTGGTGCTGGTGAGGCATCAATGGCTCATTCAGCTTGTGAAAGCATTGCCGTCTCTGAGATACTTAATGGCGCTAAGGTTTTGGCTCTCGGAATAATCCTTTGGTGTGGTGTCTAAAAGGGGGGTGGAGTTTGATGGCGCGTCCAAGGGTTGGCGTGATCGGTCTTGGTAGGTTCGGTATAAATCACCTTCGCTGTTATCGCCAGATGACATGGCTGGGAATTGCAGAGCTTGTTTCAGGTTGCGATCTCAACGAAGATTTGCTTGAGGCAAGGCTGCGCGAGTTTCGCTTCAAGCCGTATACGGATTATCGTGAAATGCTTGAGCGAGAGAAACTTGACGCTGTGAGCGTTGTCACCCCGGACCACCTGCACCGCGAGATAGTCATTGAGTGCGCTAATTCAAAGGTCCATGTGCTCTGTGAGAAGCCGCTTGATATCACTGTTGAAGGTTGCCTTCAAATGATTGAAGCCGCAAAGAGGAACGGTGTTTTGCTGTGTGTTGACTTTCACAAGCGATACGATGAATACCATCAAGCCCTGAAGCGGAAATTAGATGCAGGCGAGTTTGGGGAGATTCAATACGGCTATGCCTACATGGAAGACAGGATTGAAGTCCCAAGGGATTGGCTCAGAGCATGGGCGCATGCAAGCTCACCAGCTTGGTTTTTAGGGATTCACTATTATGACCTTGTGCGATGGCTACTTAACAGCGATGCTGTTGAGGTGTGGGCGAAAGGTGCCAAGGGCAAGCTCTCAAGCATAGGTATAGACACTTATGACTCAATAACGGCGATGGTTCGCTTTGAGAATGGCGCCACTGTTTGCTTCCAAACTTCTTGGATATTGCCGGATGGATTTGAGGCGAGTGTCAATCAGGGGTTGCGTCTCGTTGGCACACTCGGAGTGGCTGAATGTGACGCTCAGGACAGAGGAACAAGAACTTGCTCTGAGATGGACTTACCGCAACAGCAAACGCATAACCCAGCTTTCTTACGCTACCGATATGATTCACTCGGACGCGAAGTCTGGGAGGGATACGGTATAGCATCAATTGCAGACTTTATCCAAACCGTCAGCCTTATCCTCGATGGGGTAAGCATTCATGAATTGAAAGGTGTATTTGCCACCGGCGAGGATGGACTTGAGGCGACGAGGATAGCGAAAGCAATTCATGAGAGCATCATACTCGGCACAACGGTGAAAATTGAAAGGTGAATGAATTGCGTCTGCCCTAACCAATGTAGCAATTGCATTTGCCCGGGCAACTTAATTGCGAGGGGCTTGTCAATTGTGTTGGGTTTGAAAACCGTTTATCAGCGAGGTGATGCAACATGCTGAAGACGAGCAGCTATATGACGCCATTGACCTTGATCCTTCTTATGGCTCTTGGTAACTTGCAGGCGCAGCTTGAAAAGCCCATTGAAGAGGCAAGGCAATTAGCAGCCGATGGGAAGTTGAATGAAGCTGTAACTTTGTTGCACGAGGCTGCAAAGCAACAGGAACATATTTGGCATTCGCACATTCTCAAGCTTGAAGCACTCAAACTATATCAAGCTGCTGGTAAACTCAACGAACGCCTGAAGGTTATGTTGTCGGCTTTAAGCCAGCGCCCATACGAATCGGAGTTGCTTTGGATGACCGCACAGGCATATTGGCTGACCGGTGAGACATGGGAAGCACTTTGTTACCTGACAAGGGCTGTAGGTGCTGCGCCGTCAGTCGGTGCATACTATGCATGGCTTGGTAAAGCTTACATGGAACTCGGGATGGAGTATCATGCCGATGCAGCATTTGAACTCGCTGTGAGGTTAGACCCGACACTGTTTTGGGTTGTAAGGGAGCTGCGCCGTTCACAAGTCAAAGTGACGCAACCCGAAGTGAAGCCACCAACACAATTACCCATTCAACCGGAACAGCCAAAGCTACCAGAACAGCCTAAGCAGCCAGAGCCGCCTAAACAGCCAGAGCAGCCCAAACAGCCTGAGTTGCCAAAACAACCCACGCCACCGAAGCCGCCAGCACAACGCCTATATCAAGCCGACATAGCGCCAAATGGGGCTATCGTGAGGTTTTCATTTAGGGGGCAACTTTGCTTTATCAATTTTGGCTTCCGAGTGGCGCCACCAGGATGGGGTTGGCCACCACTTTTTAGGCAAGTTGACATGCAGCCAGTTGATGTTAAGCGAGAGGAGAGGGATGGTGTGATCACAATAAGCGGCACAGCAAAGTCGCCAGCAGGAGATTCAATTCAATGGGTTCAAACAATAACTCAGACGAATGAGGCGCTTGAAGTAACTTACGAACTAACGGCGCTCAAAGATATCAAAGTTGAATCGGTATTGATTGAGGCGTGGATACCGACAGCGAGTGTCGCTGATCCGGGAAGGTGGTTCATCATAGCCGGAGGCAAGCCAGACCTAAAACCCTTCCCCGAAAAACCACCACAAGGACCAAGCCCTGTATTCTTCACAAGCAACACGCTTGAACCAGTCGGATGGATAACAAGAGAAGGCGCCGGAGTGCTTATCACAATGGAAAAGCAGCCCGGTGCTTTTTGGTGGCTTCAGGACGACAGACTCTACGGCATCGGCTTCTTTGAATTTCAATTCCACTGTGGCATACGAAACCTGTGGCGCAGGGGGCAGACTGCCACATTCGCTTTGACTGTGCGACCGTTTGCTGCAGAGGGTGCGCAGTAATTAGCGCCTTGGATTGCACACTGTGTTGTGGTTGGATTAAGAAAGGATAGAGCTGGGCAGTTGGATGTAGGGGCGCTGTTAAGCCGCGCGCATCGCTCATTTTTGGCGGCTGTTTTTTCGGTGGATTGTCATCCGCCACACGCAAAATAGCGCTGACTGTGCAACTATTGAAGGAGTTGGATGAGCTCCTCGGCATTCCTGACGGCATAGGCGTGCACATCATTGTTGAAGTAAACGAACACATCTACATTGCTGCGCGTTATCTCACGGATGCGCTCAGCCCACCATTGCAACTCTTCAATTGGATAGCAACCGGAATAGAGTTGGTTCCAACCATGCATGCGTATGTAGCTGAAGTCAGCCGTTACGATGATGTATTTTGGAAGCATAGGAGCACTCGGTATGCAAAATGCGCATCCAAATTCCTCAAGCACCTTTAGAGTTGCTTTGTCAGACCACCAGCTTAGGTGCCTGAATTCAACCGTGTGTCTATACTCGCTTGGTAACATGCGCAGGAACGAGCGCAGCCTGTCAGGGTCAGCTTTTAACATTGGTGGCAGCTGCCAAAGTATAACCTTGAGTTTCTCGCCCAATCCACAAACGGCATCAAAGAATCTCTGCAATGGTTCCTCAACTGACCTAAGCTTTCGCATATGTGTGATGAACCTGTTTCCCTTCACGGAGAAGATAAAGTCATTCGGCGTCTGCTTACACCAACATTCAAAAGCAGCCTTTGATGGCAGGCGGTAGAAGGAATTGTTAACTTCAACAGTGCCAAAGTGTTGCGAGTAGAACGAAAGCCACTTAGCTTGTGGCAAATCCGATGGGTAGAATAAACCGCGCCAATGCTGGTAAACCCATCCTGATGTCCCAATAAACAGCTTCGGCATAATCAATCCCTGCCCTTCTCGAAAACCTCACAGAGAGCTGGCTGCAATGCTTCTGGCTTATGCCGTTCCAAGAAATTAAAGTAACATGTGCAACCTGCCCGTTGGAACTTCCGGAAATACGTGATACCTCCGTTTGTATCACGAAACGACAAAAACTCTAACCTTTTAATGTCGCTCATTGTAAGACCTGTGGCGGAAAAGACCGTCGTGGACAAGCCACGACGCTGTAGAGGCTGGATGTTGCTGTAGTTTTTGAAATGGTATTGATTCTCGCATTAATCCATCATAGCGAACTAAGCGCAATGTTGCATTCCCGATGCTTTGATGAAAAATCAAAAACAGCACAAGATATACCCTTTCAATTGAGCCAGTTGCAAACAGTTGAGCTGGGTGGTGAACTAAATGAGCTCAAGAAATACTTTGACGATTTATAAGCTTTTGGAACTCTACGATGAGCGGAAAATGCATATCGCTGAGCGCCTAAAGCAGTTCGCTGAATTCTATAAGCATGCCGATGATAAAGCGCTATTTGAGGAGCTGGTGTTTTGTATCTGTGCAGCTGGCTACTCGGCTCGTGGAGCAATGAGATGCGTTGAAGCGATAAGACCAATACTGATGCACGCTGATGCTGCAGAGCTTGCCGGCAGGATGCACTTTCACAGGTTTGCAAGCACAAGGGCAAAATACATCTTTCACACGCGGGAATATCTGCGCAGGGAATTTAACTTCAAGTTGAAAGAGGTAATAAGCTCGCTTGATGACCATCACGGGCGGCGCGACTTCCTTGCCCTCAATCGGGACATAAAAGGCATCGGATACAAGGAGGCTTCACACTTCCTGCGCAACATAGGGTTCAAGGGATATGCCATCCTTGACAGGCATGTTGTGCGTTGTCTGTTTGAGTTGGGCGTGCTTGGGAATGATAAGCCGCCAAACACAAGAGGAAGATATATTGAAGCTGAGGAAAGGGCAAAGGCATTCTCACAGCGTATTGGGCTAACTGTTGATGAACTTGACCTGCTTTTGTGGTCATATCGCACTGGAGAGATATTGAAGTGATTAAAAGGTAATGCAAACATCGCGGTGACACGAGGTTTGTGGTCAACTACGAAATGCGAAACGGGACGGCGTCATACCAAAGGGAGTTATGCATTTGAAGTGGGGCGGATGAAATCCGCCAGAAAATATCGGGCAAGTTTCGCATGCACCTACACCTTGCTCTGTGTGATGTTGCAGCCGCAAAAGCAAATTCAGTGGGCACTTTTACGAGCGAGCGCATAAATGGCTCGTCTGTGCAATTGCACTTCCAAACGCTCCCAATCGTTTTCTGCAAACTGCAACTCCAATTCTTTCGGTTAACTCAATGCGACGAAGACAAAAACGGCTCTCACTTTTGGCACATTGAAAACCCGATGGGCTGCAAAGGCGTAGGCGAGCCATTGCCAACGGTAAGCCTTTTCAAATCTGCTTTGAGTGTCTTCACGAGATGCAACCGCATCGGTTTTGAAGTCCACCATAAGCCAGCCATCCTGAGTTCCGGCGATCAAGTCCCACCGCCCGATCAACTCAATTTCTGGTTCATCTTCTGATTGCGCTTTCAAGCGGCAATGGAAATCCAACTCGTGCCAACGCCTTTTGGCTTGTTGCGCCTCTTACCACGCCGAAGAATTTGCGGCACGCTGCAAAAGCACTCGTAAGTCATTGGCGCGCTCAAGAACCCGTTCGGCATCGGCACCGACCATTTGCGCAATCCACAAAAGTTTTTGCTTGTCAGGTTCAAGAGCTTTGTAACGCAACAAAGCGTGGATGACCAAGCCTAACTCTATTGCTGCATCAACATCTTCCTTTAACATTATTCGCCGCATTTGGGGTTCTTCGCACCAAAGCAAATCAGTTGCGCTCAAACGAACGGTGGAAGGTTGCGCCAGCGGTAAGTCAAATTGAGAAATGGCAAATCGGGGACAGGCTCAACGCATTCAATCCATTTGACTCCTAACAGAGTTTGAGAGTTTGTCTTTCCTTGACACCCTCTTACCAGCAACGGATGGGTTACGCCACAACCGAATTTTCACACCACCGGCAACTTCAAAGTCCGTTTGCATTCCGTCAATGGGGACTTGGAGGGTGTCAATGATGAGTTGAAGCCAGTTTTGCCAATCGCTCCTCTGCGGTTTGCTTTGCCATTTCTGTGTTTGATTTTCGCCCGTTGCACTGACTAAATCAATCGGTCTTTCGCTCTCCTCCAAGCGACGAAAAGCAAACGCTTCGATTCAGCACGCTCACGAATCTGTCGGAAGTTATCAACTTTCCTAAAGATTGCCATTTCTGGGGCGTTACGATTAAAGCTTTCACCCACTTCATTGTAGCGTCTGACGGCAATTCCACACTCAGGGGTAGCAACCAAAACTTCACCCGACCCTCTTGGTGCGCTCACTTCCCCAAGCATAGGGACTATGACGACAGGGAACTCAAGTCCTTTCGCTGCGTGGATGGTCATGACTTGCACAGCGTCAGTTGTAGCACCTGCAAGTGGTGGTTCGCCGATGCGTTCGGCGCCTTCCATCAATGCCGTCGCATATCGCACCAACCCACGAACTGTCAACTTCAACTCATCGCTCATTTCTTGAGCCATTCGCAAAAATTTTTGATGTTCACCATCCGTTGTTTTTCCTGCGGAAACGCTGCGATAAGGACATCGTAACGGGTTTCTCGCAAAATCCATTCAAGCAATTCTCTAACGCTGATGCGGTCAGCCTTCTTTAACGCTTCATTCCGCAAATTTTCTGCCCGCTCAAACTTTGCTCGTTCTTCTTGTGACAATTGCTCCAACTTGCCCTGCTTCAGCCAAAATAGCGTCTCATCTCTGACGCCAATCATTGGCGACTTGAGCCAAGCCATCCACGCAATTTCATCATCGGGTTCGGCGATGATTTGCAAAAAGTCAGCAAATCACGGGCTTCCATCGTTCCAAAGAAGCCGTAGCCTGCAATGATGAGATATGGGATGCCATTACGGCGCAACGCGTCTTCGTAAACGCTTGCGTTGACCAATTCACGGAGCAAAACGGCAATCTCGTTTTGCTTAACGCCGTTTTTAGTCAACTCAAGTATGCGTTGTGCTATCCAATCAGCTTCAACTCGCAACCGCTGCCACTTGCTTTGGGCATTTTTCGGGCGGAAAATGGCGAGCTCAACATATGGCTCATCACTTGTTTTCTCTCGGTTTGCAGTCATCTTTTGCAGTTGGGTTTGGACTCGTTGCAACAGCACATCATCCTTTCCACTGGCTACGAAGATATGCTCAAAAGTGTGGTTTGCCAAATCCACCAACGGCTTAATGCTTCGGTAATTAACGCTTAGCTGCTCTGCACGCCAACCGCAAGTTTTTTGAGCATGCTCCCAAAGTTCGTTGAAGACGCTCACATCTGCGTTACGAAATGAGTAAATGGATTGTTGGCTGTCACCGACACCGAAAAAACTTCACATTGCTTTCAGGTTCGTCCCAACCGCAAAGCAGGCGCAAAATTTCAACTTGCACTCGGTTAGTGTCTTGCAATTCGTCAACCAAGATTCGCCGACGCTGTCTTCGCACCATTTTGCGGATTTCTTCATCGTCCCTCAACAGCCACCATGTCCGCAAAAGCAAATCGTCAAAGTCAAGCCCGTTAATTTCTCGCTTTGCGGCATCATAAGCCTTGATAACTTCGTCGCAGCATTGCTCCAACGCTTCTTCTGTTTCCGTCAGTTTATCAAATCGGCATAAAATCGGCTCGCAATTGCCCCGGCAATACTCAATTAGCGCCCGAAATTTGAGCAATTCTGTCAAGATTTCAACTGCCCTCCCAAACCCATAGTATGCGACGATTGTGTCGGCAATTTGTTTAATCTCATTGACCTGCGATTGAGTGATGCTCTCCAAGAGCTAACGCTCACACACTTGTCGGCGCAAAATTGACGCTTGCAAATCGCCAAGAACTTGAAAGGAGGGGGCAAGGTTTGCTTCAATAGCAAACCGGCGAAGCAACCTCGCACAAAAACTGTGTATTGTCCCGATGGGTGCCTCGGGCAGATGGTCTAATAGTTGGCGTGCCCTTCGACGCCATGCTTCTTTCACTTCGTGAGCGATATGCTGCAAAACCTTACCGATTCGTTCCTTCATCTCTGCTGCTGCTTTTTTGGTGAAGGTGATGGCGACAACTGCACCAACATCCCACTCGGCTTTAGTCATCAAAAGGTGTAAGTAATGCGCGACCAAAACGCGTGTTTTGCCCGAACCTGGGCATGCATTTATTAGCAAGTGCGCATCATCTGATTCCGCCAGATTCCTTTGCCACTCGTCCAACGGCTTACCATTCTCATCACACAACCAAGGAAAGACCATCGCCAACACCATCCTTTACCCTTGACTTTCACCCTCGCTTATTTGCAGCCTTCGTTCTGTCAACCTCAACTTGCTGTGCCGGCACATTGCTTTGAAATCGCAATGGCTACAACCGTCATCAAACTTAAATGGTTGCACAGTGAAATCAGCATCTGATATGCTTGTCAAAAATTTCCTCTCTGCATCCCGTTGGTCAATTGATTCGCAGAGGCTGCGTGGCAATACATCGCCCAAATCGCGCTCTTCGTATCGCCATTGCCAACCCGATGAGCGCAAAGCATTTTCAACAGCGCTCAAAAATACGGAAGGTGCTTGCGGCTTGCCCTCAACATCAGTGCGCCGATAGCTCAGCACCAAGCGCTCCGCTGCAGCGCCAATTGCTTCTATGAAAAGCATTCGTTCGGAAAGGATTAAGCGTGAGCGCAGCTTCAACGGGGTCAGCAACTTAAAAGATTGTTGCAACTTTTTGCGGTGCTCATCGGTCAACAACTCAAACTGTGATGGGGCTTGCGGGAACCCGTCATCATTTAGCCTAAAAATCACCACAACTGGTGACCAAATTCCGCGCCCATCGGTAACTGGAGCCACTTTCACTGCGTCGCCAAAATCACCAATGTGGAAACGGCATTCGTCAATGAGCAACTTTGCTACCTCGCTCAAGCTCAAATTTGTTGACCACGATGCCAAACTAATCAGCGTCTTACGGACTCGTTGTAAGGCTTCACTCTCCCGCTCGTCATCATCAACGGGTGAAATAAAATTGTCCAACAACTTTCGCCACACTTTTGCGTGTTCACAGGCAGCTGCCTTCAATGGCAATTCATTTGCCGCACTCAAAAATCCCGAAACTTTTGGGGAAATTCCCGGACAATCTCCAAAGGTTGCACCCACTTTTCAGAACCAGTTTCCTTAATACTTTGTCGGATGCGTTGAAGCGTCTCCTTATGGCGTTCAGCTGGCATCAGTGGCTTGCTATCAACTTGCAAGTAAGGTGAGGGTAAAATTTGCCACAACAACTCGCCATTCAAACCTTGTCGGCGAGCTTCTGCCAAGGTGTTGAGCAAACGCTGCAAACCATAAGCTGGTTGACTGCTTTCCGTCAGCAAAACGAAGGTGATGCCATAACGAGCACTCACAGCCTCTAACGCGGACAAATAATTGTCAAGTGAGCGTGCACAAGCAACGCATCACTGTAGCGCTGCAACTTACCTTCGCGCCGCCACTGCGTCAAAACACGAGTTACCATCTCAACTTCCTGCTCTTTGCCTGCTGCTGCGATGCAAACAATTCGGTAAGTTAATTGCCTTATTTCTTGCTCTTCTTGCCGGAGAAAAGCGGAGCAGGTGGCAGCGTTAAGTTCGTCAGGCAATCCATCGCTTTGAATTTGACGGATTTTTGCCCCATGTAATCCAAGCAATTTAAGGAACTCATGGGTGTAGCTGTAGGCTTGTTCGTTGTCAACAGATGCTGGGACAAAAAATTCCAAGGTTTTGACGTCGTTGTCTTGCAGCGCTCTTAAAAACTGCCATCTCAGCTCGGTCAAAGCCGTAAAGCCATAGGCGATAATCTCGGAAGGCAACTCAGAGCGCAAAACTTCTGCAGCTTTTTGCCTTCCTGTAACACATCGCCGACTGTCCACAGGTTGCGCTCGTGCAAAACCATTCGCCAATGCTGCCAAAGCTTGGTCAAATGCTTAATGTTATGGTCATCTGGCAAAGCATTCGCGACACCTTCAGGTTCCAATCCGTGCAACTCCAACTCTTCAACAGCGTTAAGGAAGGCATCAACGATACCGCTTAAGCACCATTGTTCGGGCAATTTGTATGCATGAAAAGCATCCCAAGCAGCAAGACGCAACTCCAATGGACGAGCGAGGCGAGAAAGAGATTTAGCACACTTTTGAGCGAGCCGCTCAGCAAACCGTTCCAAAGTGATAACGGAATCGCCGTGAATGCCGCCGAATTTTTCAGCCAACTGCGCAACATTGCCGACGGCACAATGAGCAATCCCTTGCCATCACTTTCACACCAAGCTTTAATTGTCCCCTCCAATAAATTCCAAAAATTTTGGGAAAATAGGCGATGAAACCCATCTACCACCACCCCTTAATGCAAATCTCAGCACACGCTTCCCATGTTAGCGACTCGTTTATTAATGCGCAATTGCCCACACTTCTTTTTATTTCACACCACTTGCTACAAATCTTGTTAGCAGCCCCATAAGATGGGCATTTCAGAAACGATTTTGTGGACTTTAAACCTGCGTTGCTTTGTCACCAAAACTCTCCCGAGAAAAGAGCACTTTTTACATCGTTCCTTTTCGTCTTATCGCCTTCAAAGTTATCCCTACATATGGGCGTGATATCCAATCGTATGTTGGCAAGAATTTGCCATTATTTAGCTGAACTCCTCGCATGTTAAAAAGCACAGTGCCATCTTGGTTCATTGCCCTGACAGCGATGCGAATAATGCCTAACTTCTCTGTCGGGAAAACTTCGCCATTTTCTGAGACGCCGTTGCTGTTCCGGTCATGCCAGATGAAAATACCGTCCAATTCCTTCCCTTCAAGCCACCCATTTCCGTCATCATCCAAAGCTGCCAATGCCTCATAGCCATTTCGCCAAAACATCCACCAAGTAACCGAGCCAAAAAGCTGCAATCCGGATTTGATTTGACCAGTTCTTTCACCATCCCAAACTAAAAAGCACGCCTTTTTCGTGACCCATTGCCATCTTTCCTTGATACCATCACCATCTAAGTCAAAAGTGACAGAGTGTGACGAAACCAACTCTGAAAGTGGCAACGGATGATGCAAAGGGAAAATAATGGGTGTAATGGGGCGAGGTATTGCCTTAAGTTCGGCAACGGTTTTATCCACCTCGGCAAGTTCTCGTCGTTCCGCTCTCGTCAATCTACGCCCTTTTTGCAACCTTATGATAGCCTCACCTGCCTCTTGGGCAATTGACTTGAAACTATAATAATCGGTAAAGAATTCTCTTTCTTCGGTCTTTCTCTTTGTGCGGAGCCAAAATGCTCTCCGATAAGAATTTAGAGCTTCCTTGCGCCATTCCTCTTTGGAAACGATTTTTGGCTTTTTAAGGAATGGAGCTGGTAACTTTTCGGCAACTTTCATGCCCTCCTCAAGAACCCACCCTAAACCGAGCCAATAAATTGCTTTTTCTGGCTCCAATTGCAGTGCCATGCGGTAGTGACGAATGGATTTGGCAAGATGGTTTAGCGCCTCTTTGTCAGGTTCGCCTGCTCCTTCTGGGCGGCGAGGAAAAAATGGACTGTGAATTACTGGAAGTTTGTCTTTGCGGGAAAGGGAACACTCCACTCCAGCTTTTACTCCACGAGCGAAAGCAAGACTGTAAAGGCGTGCAAGGATATAATGACCGTGAGCATCCTTCGGATTTTCCCGAACATAGCGCCCGACATTCTCCAAAAGTCGTTCTATTGGGACAACCGGCATCACTCCCCAAAGTGCAATAGCTGATTGATATATGGAGACGATAATTGATAAAATTATGCTACGCCAAATCATTTGTGTTAGTTGCATCACCGTTCACCTCTCTTTATTCAAAAGTTTGTTGGTTTTTGGTTCTTAGTAAGCCACAAAGCAAGGCGAAGTGCCATCAATGTGAGTGCAAATTGCAAGTAAAATGATAACTCGCACATTGCACCAACCTAACGCCACTTCGCTTTGTGGTTAACACGAGCATTACCGTCAAGGTAGTTCGTAGTAAGGCACGAAGCGAAGCATAGTGCCGTCAAAAATGAAACACGGAACATGGGACAATTTTTGACGCCACTTCGCTATAGCTTCGTGGCTAACTACAAACTTAACCACATTTTTGACACCGCTTCGCTAACGCTCGTGGCTAACTACAAACTTAAACAACAAAGTTTTTGGCTCGGCAGAGCCTCGCCCTCCCAGCTTCGTGGCTAACTACGAACCTAACAAACAAAGTTTTCGGCTCGGCTCCGGGTTATAAGAATTAGCCTCGCCCTCCGAGTGATGAGAATTAGTCTTGCCCCCAAGTGATGAGAATTGACCTCGCCCTCCCAATAAGGAAGATTGGAAGATTCAGGACTTTTTAAGCCATTTGACTAAAGTCTGGCTTGAGACTCCAAAAAGACGAAAGATTACTCTCATGCTATTCCGCTCCCGATAGCCTTTTAGGATTCATCCTTTTTCTTCTTCACTGTAGCAGACCTTTGGGCGGAGAACTCTGTAAACTCACAGCCCTTACAGTGATATTTTGGGCTTCCATATCGGTTTTGACCGTTGCGAAATGTCTTTGAGCTTTCACATTTTTGGCATTGATAATTCATCTTATTGTTCTCTTTTGCCATCGGACAGCCTCCTTCGCTGAACATTAATCCTCTCCTTCATTACTACTAATTTCCCACTACCACGGGATGTTTATTTGCTGAGCCAAAGGCAACCTGAATTGGATGCACCTGCCCAACGAAGAGTTGATATTACAGTTTTGCCCGCTTCGGTATCGGCATCCTGGTAACGAAGGTCAAAACCGATGACAATGCCATTTTGCAGTTTCAGCGAGGGCTTAACATAATTCAAGTTCAAATTTGCTTCAACTCTCCAACCGTTGGAACACTTGCTTATAATGACGCGCTTCAAACCCACTTGCCATTTACCCTCACAAAATTCCCTCCACTCTCCTTCACGCAATGGTATTGTTGCAAACAGCGATGGTGATATTGTTGGTTGCTGGCTGACGAAAACCCTCAACTCATCACCTTCTTTAGGTTGGTCGTCAAATATGCGAGCGGCAAGATACAAGTTGCCTATATCCCAACTGCACCAAAATGCAACTTTTGCATCGGCGAACTTTACATCGCTCAAAAACTCCTTTAAATACTCGCCACCATATTCAACTTGTTCCAACCATCGCCCAAATCTTGCCCAAGAGAAACTGTAATCAAGCCATGCTGGCGAGCAGTTTTTCCACTCACTCAAGTCACCATCAATCTTAGGCACAAGTTTGGGCGCAATGGCGAGCCAAAGGTTGTCAAAAATTCCGCCAACGATTTTGCCCTTACTTAAAACCCAAGCATACATCTGTGCGTTTTCCAACGGATGGCGTAAAATAAGGCGATTTAGCACAGTGGGCAACCGGACGAAAAACTCATTTCCATGCCAATCAACGATGGTTTGCTCACGAACCAGCAAAAGCCATTGGTTTTCAGTCATCAGCTGTCCAAAGGCTGTCCCAACTTCTACTCTATCTGGCTTTTGCTTTTCACCACCAAGCCATCGTCCACGAACGAGCAAGTCTAACCGTTCGGGATTCTCTCGGTTGGGCAAAGCAACAATGCAGCCATAAACCCTGTCTGGAGAAAGATATGAGTTGCGCAAAATTCGTTCAAACTCCGACCTTGAAAGCCGTTCATTCCAGATGAAAAGAGGCATTGGGTTCAATTGGACATTGACGATTTTACCATTGCGCTCAATGAATTGCCATTCGTTTCCGAAGCAATCGGTGAAGCGAACTGAATCTTTTGGTAGGCTGCGTAAAGTTAATGTGCGCACAAGCGACTGTGCAGTTTGCGGTGTAGTGACATTATGCCCATAAAGACCCGATGGAGAATTTGACCAAGTGACAGCATGGGTTCGCCCACCTTGCTCAAATAGAAAAGCAATGACACCACTATTTCCTGCAGCCACTTCACCAAGCCGGATTTCGCCCGCTGGGACGGCATTTGCCAATAATCGCCCGATGCTCGCATAAACTGCGCCAAAAGGCAAAGGTGTCCCATCGTAGTCAATGAGCGGAAAATCGCTTGTTATATGTGTCCCGTTGTTTCGGATGCGACCGGTGTAGTGCCCGATGATTTTTGCGTCTTGCACTACGAACAACTTGACCAACTCCTGGGCTGCCATTGCTGCATCACGCAAAGATGGACGAGAGTTTGGAAAGGTGTGATAGAAACTTGGCTGTCCATCCAAACCAACACCAATGCAAAACCAAGGTTTGCCCCATCGTTCCTGCAGCCAACGGATTTTGCGCGCTTCCCAGTAGGAAGCACCCCAAGAGGATGCTCCGATGAAATCAACCTGACCATTGAGCAATTCTAACAATTCTTCATGATACTGTGGGCACATACTCGTGCCAACCTGCAAATTTGCGTCCACACTTTTAATGGCTTTGTAAGCTGCACTGAAGATGGGGGCAAAATCGGAGGGCGTAAAGTAAAGCTCCGTCTCGTCCTCAACGCACCAGAAGTGAAGCCAATTGCGATAGTGATGCACAAGGGTTGTCACATAATCAAGCCACTTAGAAATGTCGGGGTAAACTGGGCGGTCTTTAGCGAAGTATCTTTGTGCGTTGCGCGTTACGCCCATAGTCTCGCCCGGAACTTTCGTCCAGTCAGCTAAAAATGGGCGCGGTTGTGATGCCCAAAGACAAGGCAATGTTTTAAGCCCAAACTTTTGAGCTAACTCAACCTGCTCATCAAACCATTTCCATTCACTTTCTTTGGGGTTAACTCTGTCAGGAAATGTTGGGTAGAACTTACAGTAAAGTTGCCAACGAAAGCCCATCTGCGAGAAAAGACGATAAGCATGCTCAAGGATATCCATATTTGCCGCCAATTCGTGACGAACTAATTGAGTTTGTAATGAGCCACAAGGCGATAGCGAAGTGGCATTTCCCTTAGCATTACTGACAATACTTCGCTTCACTTCGTGTCTTGCTAAGAACTGGCTAAGCGCAATGGGCGGCAAAACGACAAACACCAACTCCCCTTCAGGCATCATCCGCCCATCAACTGCCCATTGAAGACTGAAAATTCCAAAGCCAATTTCTATGGGCGAATGAAGTGGGCTTGTATTCCTTTCGGAAGGCAAACCTTTCGGTATGACGAAACTTTTCGGCTTGGCAAGAGCCTTGCCATCTGAAAATTTGCCCCATACGCTGGTGACCACCAACGGAAACGGCAAACGAATTGTTGTCTTTGGTTTAACATTTATTGGCTTAGTTTTACCTTCAGCGATCACCTGCTCCCAAATGTTGACAATCCGATAGCGCACTGAGACTTGCCTTTCCCTTTCGCCATCATTGTGCAACCACAAAATCAGGTTTTGTTTCCCAGTTTCCTTCAACTCTTGTCCAACATCGCAAAAGAGCAAATTGCCGAACTTTCCTGTTGAAAACCCCGCTTCAATTTCCCCACGAGTTGCAAAAGGAGAAACGGAGCCATACTCCAACTGGATGCCATCAACCCAAACCGTCTCGTTGTTTTCTATTCGCACATCAACGAAACCCGATGGCACATCTCCACTGACGGAAAATCGCTGCCATTTTTCGTTCACTTGGCAATCCATCATTGCAAGCGTTTTGTATTCTGGGACTGAGCGCAAACTGACACGCACTATTTGCATCTTTTCGCTGCGCAAAAAGAGCGAAAAAGATATCTTCCCACCTTTTTCAAGCAAGAATGGTCTTGAAAATGGCTTAGCTTTCTCGGGAACTTTCAAGCAAAACTGCCCATGAACTGGCTTTTGCTCGTCCAAATCGGCGTCCGTGAAAATGTAGCAAAAAGTGTAGTCCACATTAGTCGCTGCCCAACCACTTGGCATGCCCAACTCAAAACTTCCGTTGGGGAACAAGTTTTTGCGACCGTCAAAACTTTGCAACCGAACATGCTGAGTGTTGAACGGGAAAGGCAAATCCCAAATTTCATGCCAAAGTGGTTTTCGCTTCTCTGGCAATGGCAATTTGTCTACCCCGAACTTGACCATCCTTTCCCGTTCTGGTGAAGGCGGTTCTGTTTCTGTTGGGTCGTCAGTCAAGTAAATTGTGTCAAGCCAAATGCTCGGCACCTGTGCTTCGTTTAGGTGGACAACACCCACACCGCCAAATTGAGCTGCTGTTACCTTAACCGTGTCAGCGGGGCGCTTAAGCGTGAACTCTTTCATCGGCAGCCATCGGAAACTTCGCCCAACATTTCGCCAACGAAAGTCAACTTCAGCATCTCCGATTTGAACCCGCAAGATATTGTCACGCTCAAGTTTTTCAGCCATTGTAGTCCCAACAACTCTGATGGTGATTTTGTAGCGACCGGTTGGTAAAGGAAGCTCAAGGCGCTTTTGCATTGTTCGCTCCCTTGATGTTGAGTGAATAGCGGCAACTTTTCCGTTGCCCCAAACTGTCCCGTAGCCACGACAGTTGGCTTCGCGAACATACCAGCCATCAGTGAAAAACTCAAAGACAGGTGAGGAAGGATGAATAACAGCGTGGAAAGGCAAGTAAATCAAACCGTCAAAATCTTCGGCTTCTAATACTAACTGAAAGGGTGTGCCTTGAGCCAAGCTTGTTATTGCAGTAATAATGAACAGGGCTATTTTCCGCATCTCTTCCACCTAACAGCAATAGTGGTTTTAAATGACACAATTATCCTGCCAGAAACTCCGTTCTACTCTTGCAACCCAACTATCTTTCTCGCCTCTTTAATGGCTTGAAGATAAGAATCGGGCAAATTTGACGGCGGGAAGAAGCGAGGCATCTGCGAGTAAATCCAAACATACTCATCAGTCAATTCAAGCGCCATTTGTAACGAACGGCGAAACTCATCCGGCGAGAAGTAGTTTTTGCCGAAGTCGTCCACACTCCATCGTTTCTGCCCACCGTAATCCAACCAAAGCCCAAAGCCAACAAGAATTTTTCGCCTATAAATTCCGGGGAATAGCGAAAATGAAGCGGCTTTGTTGACGATGCTGTGATAGGCTTCCAAAAACTGATGGCGCTCTTTGAACCCGTAAGCAAACTCGCATAAGTCCACAAACTTTGCACGCTCATCCGCTGCCTCCATCATCCCGTCAACAAATGCGGGAAGTAAGCCATAGGCGTTTTGTTCGGGTGGCTTCTTGCGTTCCGTAGGATGCATCGGCAGATACGAATGCGCCCAAAACATTAGGATGGTAATGTCGGGAAAAATTTGCCTTGTTACCTCCATCAATTCACGCCCACATTGCCGAACTCTTTCCACATACTCGGAAAACAGCTTGTCTACTCGCTCACGCATCGTTGGATAGTGGAAGAAATAAGCGCCATATTGCTCAGGGTCAAGTATAATGCCCTTCAGCCCACCCTCCTTTGCAATTGTCACTAAAATGCGCCAGTTGTTGACGACTGTTTTCCAGCGCTTTTCGTCAAACCAATTGAAGCCGAAATCCTGTCCCGTTGAGCAAATGCAGGCAGGCAAGAAATTTTCGGCAAACTTTTGCCATTTTGTGGCTTTAAGGTCCTCAATTGCTGGAAGAAAATCATCAAAACGGAATGCTTTTGGTCCAAACAAATTCCACTCCAGTTGATTGCCTGTGTGTCTTTCGCCCTCCTGCCATGCTTTTCGGTCAATTGGGACAGAGATGCCAACACCCTCAAATGGCATTTGCTCCATTTCTCGCCAATTCTGGCGGACAAACATCGTATCTCGGATTCCCCAGCCGTAGTATACCAGTTTTTTGGGAATCTTTCCGAATTTTTCCGGATTCACGGCTGAAGCCGAAAAAATCGCCAAAATATTGAGGATAATAAAACACCGCCACGCCATTTGCCCTCACTCCTTTCTCATTCTTTCATGTTCCCAAAGGTTTGAATTCCCTCCAGCAAGAACAAAGCATAGTAAGGCAAACCTTCTGAAGGTTGAAAGAGAACTTCAGGCTTACACTGTTCAGCGAAGAGAATCTCCCCTTCCAAACAAGCACCTTCTATTTAAGGCGTTACCTTGAATGAATTTGCATTGCAGTGGTGATGAAGCAAAAACAACCCTCTCTATACTACGAACTTTGTTGTTTAAGTTCGTAGTTAGCCACAAAGCATTAGCGAAGTGGCGTCAAAAACCTATTCAGTTCGTAGTTAGCCACAAAGCGTTAGCAAAGTGGCGTCAAAAACCTATCCAGTTCGTAGTTAGCCACAAAGCATTGGCGAAGTGGCGTCAAAAATCTATCCAGTTCGTAGTTAGCCACGAAGCGAAGCATCGTAAAACCAGTGCTAAGTGTAGTGTATGATGTCATTTTAATTCCTGCCCCAAGCTCATTTTGACGCCGCTCCATTTTGCTTCGTGCCTTACCACGAACCAACAAACTTTGTGTTAAAGAGCGATGACCCCCTCAGCAAGCGGAAGTTGATCAGGTTGACATGAAGTAGTTAACGGAAGCCTTCACTTGCCCGGCAGCTCTTTTATGCGTATGTTTCGGAACTCAACATATGAGCCATGATTTTGTAGCCCGATATAGCCCTTGCGAAGCCTATCTTTAAGCAATGGGTGCTCATCCATGTTGACATCAATGATCTTCTCGCCATTTAAGATGACGGTCACCTTTGGTCCATCACATGTTATCTCAACCTCGTTCCATTCGCCAGCCGGCTTTGATGCTTCCTTAGTTGGGACAACCGCACCATAAATTGCACCAGCAGTCCCAGTCGTGGGCTTCCTTCCATATGAGTCAAGTATTTGCACTTCCATGCCAATTCGTGATTGCCGTCCTTTTAAGCCCGTCCGAATGAATATGCCACTATTGCCATCCTTGCTTATTTTGTATTCAAGGCGCAAGACGAAGTTCTCATATTCCCTCTCGGTGCACAGCCATCCACTGCCCTTCCCATGGCAAATGAGCACACCATCTTTGACCTCCCAAGATTGTGCTCCCATTACTTTCCAACCGCTTAAATCCTTACCATTGAACAATGGCACAAAACCCTCCTCACCCTTTGCTCCATGTTTTGGCTGCACAGCAGCATGCGCTATGGCAAAGCAGATAGCAACAGCTATTGCAGCACATCGGATGCTCTTTTCCCCTTTCATTTCAATCCCACCACCTTTGAGTCGTTTATTGCGGCGCGCATTTAGTGAGCCAATTCGCTTATCACTTTGCTCGGCGCGTCCTATTCAAGTAGGCTCTAATAGTCGTAGCTATCTCGCTTTCCGTCTTGCCCAAGTCGGGCACTTTCGTGAACACCCACATGTCAACTGGGAAGGCAAACTCACCACCAGGATGGATAGTCGCAAGCTCGCTTAGGCATTCAACTTCAATGAACTCGTAGCATGAGTAAATCTCAACTGTGCACCCACCATCCGGGTATGTTCCCTTCGGGTTATATGGAAAGCGCTTGATGAATAAAGTTCGTTCAGCGGGATGGTAATATGCCACCCAACCTTGCTTTGTATCAACGCCTATCTTTGCTTCATCATTGTGCCGGCGCACCCTCCCAATAAGCTTCTCTCGCTTCGGCACTTTAGCGTGGTCAACGATGACAAGCTTGTTGAAGAATGTGAAGCGTTGATCTGTTGGATTAGCATAGCTCCAAAGTATGATTCGGCGCACCTCGGCAAAGGCGTCCAAGTTGCCGACATCAAGCGGTGCGATAGCTTTCCCACCAGGACGCATAACCGGCATACTCCACGCCGAATATGTCACTGGCTTCTTTGAAACATTGCGCAACCTCGCGGTGACCCTGACACACGGTTGCTTGCTATCAAGCAAGACATCAACGACCTTTTGAATGCCACTTTTTTGTTCGCTCGGACCGATGAAGCGCATTGTGCCATCCTTTAAGCGCTCAACCTTGCATGCAACATTGTCCGGAAACCAAGTTATCTCAAACACCTCTGGGGCAAGCCACAGCCGCCAACCACCGCGAAGCTTGAATTCCTTCTCACCACTCCTTCCAACTTCATCTTTGCGCACATAAAAGATGTTGTTTCCACCGACCGGACGGATGTCTATGATTCTCGGACCGACATCACTTGTGACATAGACCTCAATAGCGCCGTTGGTGAGCTTGTATGTGTTCTGCCAACCGTGATAGTTAATTTTTGTAACCTTGACCTGTGCTGAGGCTTGTAGGAGCGCAAGGGGAAGCATAAACACGGTTAGCAACATGCTCACAATCAACTTCATCCTCATACCAACCACCTCCAACTCTAACTTAGGTAGCCATCCATACTTAAAAACGCAATGCGCACAGATGATTATATTGCGTGGATTATTTGAGTGATAGCGCAATGTATCAGACCAAAGCGCATACACCAAAATGATGCATTAGTTAGGGTGGCTTTAGCCACGAACAAAACCTTTGTAGCCGCCAATGCTCTTTGCAGTTGTATCATTTAAGATGAGGACATTGTTGATCAAACTAATGTATGTGTGTTACCGGCAACACCATCTTGGTGGGGGTGGAAGCAATGTTTAAGGTGGGTTGCTGTTGGCTTTATGCAATCAGCAAGTATGGCTATCCGCCATCGTTTGATGACACTGTGCAAGCCCTCCGTGACATGAAGGCATTGGGCTTCAAATATGTTGAGCTTGAGGGTGTTGGAGAGGATAACTTGCGCGAGATTTACAACCGCAAGCGTGAACTCAAGGCGCTATGTGATGATTTGGAATTGTCGGTCGAAAACTTCTGCCCAGTGCTCAGCGATGTAGTAAGCTTGGATGAGCAGAAGCGCAAACATGCAATATCGCTATTTGAGATGGCATGCGAGTTTGCCAACTACTTTGGGTGCAGCACAATCCAGACCGATTCATTCACACCGCCAATTGAATTTGAAGGTCCAGCACCATACAAGCAGATGGTTGACTTTGGAATACAGTTCAAGGTGAAGGTTCACCCAGAATTTTCATGGGAGAGACAATGGGATGTGCTCGTTGATACATTTCGCAGGCTCGCGCAAATGGCACAGGATGCCAATCTGAAGTTTTGTCTTGAGCCAAGGGTCGGAGAAATGATTAGCAACACAGACGCAGCAATGCGCTTGTTTGACCATGTCGGGCATGATAACCTCGGCTTTGTGCTTGACACAGGTCACTTGCACGCTCAAAAGGAAATACTTCCGCTGTCGGTTGAGAAGCTCGGCAAGCGCATTTTCTATGTTCACCTATCGGACAACGACGGAAGAACGAATGAGCACCTTGGGCTCGGCAAAGGCACCATTGACTTTGAGGGCGTATTTGTCGCACTAAAGAAACACGGCTTTGAAGGGATGGTCGCATTAGACATAGGAAGGATACCAAACTTGGATGAAGAAGTGAGGGCGTCAAAGGAGAAGCTCATCTCTTTGCTTGAAAGCCTCACAATACCATACGATGCCTAAGAAGCACAGCTCAAGATACAGCACCGTCATTAACACTGCGCATTCTTGCAGAAGGTGATGGTGGAATGAAAAGAGTTATTCGCTGGATAGAGGAGAGCATCCATCGTGGGACGGAACCAGTTTCCGGGTCATCAATTTGGCAGCTTACAAGTGCACCCGTAATCAGCCACGACATTTATGGTGAGCAAATTTACGCATCCACTGATGGCAACCGCATTGCCTTCCTGCGCAGCTTTTATCCTCACAACAAGATGCCGGAACTGTGGGTCTGCGACTTGATAACCAAAAAAGTCGCAATGGTTAGCGAAGCCGTTGGCGGATTCGCATCTTCCCCCTTTTTGGACAGCCTTTATTTTGTTCGCCCAGTTGGCAATGAACATTGCTTGGCACGACTTAACCTCAAAACGCTTGAACAGGATGATGTGTTCACCTTCACAGACTGTCCATTGCCCATCAGCGAAACTATATCCCCTGACGAGCGCTATTTTGTAGGCGCATTCAGGCTGCAAGGGAACTTGTATGGGCTTTATCGGATTGATTTAGAGCGTGGCACATGGGAAATCTTCCACGAGAAGGAAGACATCTTCAACCCCCATTTGCAATTTGAGCCCTCCGAGGGTTGCGAAATCTTAGTGCAATGGAACCGAGGCGGCATCGTGGACGAGGATGGCAACATCATCCGTTCGGTGGGAGATGAAGGCGCAACGCTGTATGTGGTAGACAGAGATGGCAAAAATTTTCGCTCTCTACCGATCGGCAAGCCTCACACCGAGCCAATCACAGGACATGAGTGCTGGGTTGGCGATACGAAGCAAGTTTTGCTTACGGCTGTAGATGGCACTGTTTACCTTGTTGCGTTGGGCGAAGAGAGGGCAAAGGCAATCGCCAAAAACTCCGGGTTCAATCACATCTCCGCATCAGCGGATGGTCGTTTCTTCGTCGTTGATGACTTCCGCAACGGTTGGTTGTATCTTGGAAGCGTTGAAACGAAGCGATGCATGCCAATTTGTGATTCACGCGCAAGCTGCGGCTGCCCACAATACACCCACACACATCCCTACATCACTCCTAACAATCGCTACATCATCTTCAATTCAGATGAAACAGGGATCTGCCAAGTCTACGCGGCAACCATCCCTGATGGCTTCCTTGAGAACTTAGAAGCAGCATGAACACTAAACTGAATAGGAGTTAGGAATTTGAATGCAGGGTCGGATGAAATCCGCCCGAACCAATAAATTTCTGCGATGACTTTTCGGGCGAGCTGTTGCCTGCTCCTACAAAATAACGCCAGCTGCGTAAGTCCTACTAAAAACCAATTCACGCTTGCAGTGTAGAGCTTACTTATGACGACCGTTTTGAGCGCCATAGAAATTGCGCAGCTGAATTTAGAGGTAGCCATTCAAGCCGCCAGCATTATTCGCTTTTGAATGGTGACCGCACCTTAAATGACACATTAGGTGGAAGTAGTTTCAGCCAACAAATTTTAAAGCCAAAAAACTTTGCTGGGGCTAAAGCCCATCCTGCATGTTGGGTTTCAGCATGTGCCGTTGCATTGCTCGTTTCACTCTTACCTAAAAATTTGTTGGAGCGAGATTAACATGCCACTGGCTTATGCCATTGATTGATGATGAAACTGATGCGCCAAATTTATCCGGTGAAAGCCTTTTCTGTCACCAAAAGACGACGCTCAAAAATCGCTGTCATCCATGAGTTGATGCTAATAGCATGATTTTAAAAGCGCCCACCAGCAAAATTTGCAGTAAAGGGTGTTTAGTGTTTTCGGGCAGACCATCGCCTGCCCCACAAAACAATGCCAACTGCGCAACCCCTGCCGCTGATACAAAGAGGTGAGAAAAGTGCCGTTGCAACGACCGACTTACGACGACATTGTGGCAGCGCGCAACTTCATCCGAAACTACTTGCCCAAAACACCATTAGTGCATGTATGGTCACTATCACAGATGCTGGGCTGCCATTACCACATCAAGTGCGAGAACTTCCAACCGGTTGGAGCATTCAAAGTTCGCGGCGGAGTTTACCTCGTTGGAACACTGAGCGACGAAGAAAAGCGCATAGGTGTCATCAGTGCCAGCACCGGCAATCACGGCCAGTCATTGGCTTTTGCTGGTATGCTCTTTGGTGTGCGTGTCGTCATTTATGCGCCAAAGAAGGATGTCAACCCGATGAAGCTTCAAGCGATGCACAATTTGGGTGCCGAAGTGCGATTGCACGGGAAAGACTTTGACGAAGCAAGGGAGAAAGCCGAACAGGTTGCCAGAGAGGAAGGGTTTCGTTATGTTCACCCCGCAAACGAACCAAAGTTAATTGCGGGTGTTGGGACTATGGGATTGGAGATTTTTGAAGACCTGCCAGATGTTGAGGTCATCATTGTGCCAATCGGGGCGGGAAGCAGCGCTTGTGGCAATGGCATCGTTGCCAAGCACATCAACCCGAGGGTGAAAATAATTGGCTGTCAATCGGAGCGCGCGCCTGCAGTCTGGTATGCGTGGAAGGAGCGTCACCTGAAGCCATACCACAAGATGGAAACAGAGCATGAAGGTCTGGCAACTCGTGTCCCATTTGAATTGACGACGAGCATCCTTTGGGATGTGCTTGACGATTTCATCCTTTTGAGTGATGAGGAAATTAGCGATGCCATCAGATTGCTTGCACAACACGCTAAAGTGGTCGCCGAAGGTGCAGGCGCCGCATCGCTGGCAGCAGCCATCAAGTTAAAGGAACACCTGTTTGGTAAGAAGGTCGTTGGGATTGTCAGTGGTGGAAACATACCGCTGGAGCGATATGCCGCTGTTTTAGGAGGGCGAGCTTGAAGCAAACTTTTCCGATGGCTCAAAACTTGGGGGTGAATTTTTATGAGCCGAACGGCTTTGTGGCTCGCAATTTGCCACTTGGCGTTTTTGTTTGGGCAAGCTCAGACTCAAATGCCCTCCCGTTTGCAACCTGATGTCGTTTTGGACTACAGCTACGATGCTGTCCATTTGCTCAACGGCGCAGGCGCACCACTTTACCCTGCCGATGAGCGCTATCAGCGCTTCCTTGAGCGGCTGCGTCAATTTCCACCGGAGGTGCTCATCGTAGGTAAGGAAGCACCATTCACCCATAGCCTCGGTCCGGTCCTTTCTTTCGGTGGCGAGAATGTCGTCTTCCCACCTATCCCACAAAGGCGCAGCGAAGACCCAAGACAATTGCTATCGCCCGATGAGCTCAAGTTGCGCGTTAAAGCTATTGAGCAGTTCGTCAAAGATGTCCATGCTGCAGGCGTCAAAGTCATCGTGCCCTACATTTCGCCGATGACGATGTTTGGTGAGCCAGAAAAGCAGCTCGGTTTCTTCAGCTTCTATGACCGTTGGGATGAATACGCAGAGGCATTTGACTTGGGTGAGCGTCCGCAAGGTGACCCAATGGAGTGGACACAACGAGACCATGAGGGTAAGCTGCTCTTTCGGTTTGGGCAAAGGAAAGAGTTCAAGCCGCTCACTCGCTATAGCATGTGCATCAACGCCAAAGGTTGGCGACAGTGGCAGCAAACCATCGTCCGATGGATTTTGAAAGTCGGCTACGATGGTGTTTGGATGGACAATGCTCTGGAGCATCGTTGCTACTGCCAAAACTGCCAAGCATTCGCACGCTCACTCGGGCTTGATCTGTCGCCGAAAACTTATGACCTCGCACAGCGAGCACCGCAACGAGTTTGGCTTGAAAGCTACCTTCGTTATTTTGATGAGTTGATGAAGTTGGGCGTAAAATATCTGGCAGTCAACTACATTGAAGTCCCGTTCCAAAGGCAAGTGACCGACAATGTGGATCTGTGCATGATTGAGCATTGCTGGCTTGGCATCGTGCGCGTCGTTTGGGGCGAATACAAAAAGTTGGGGCGATGGACAGGATTCTATTCTCACCTGCCCGATGGCACAAAGGATTGGGTTCAAACAAATTCATGGCTATTGCGCTTGGCGTATGCGATGCGCGGCAAGCGAGGGACGCATTTCCTTTACGGAGCACCATTTACGGGTTACAAACCGGAGTTTGCCCATAGCGAACTGTCGTCTCTATTGGCATTGGCGGAAGGCGCAGCCTTCGGCGGCGGTGTTGCTGTCCATGTCGTCGGTTCCGGGGCAGCCATCTCGCCTTTCCTAAACGATAACGACCTTCCAGCACATCGCGGAAGACAAAAGTTTTTCACCTTTGCACGAAAGCACCGTCAGTTGTTTGAAGGGTTGTTGCCAGCAGGCGATGTGGCAATCGTCGTTTTCCAAGACCCTAAAGAAGGAATGATGGAAAGTCTGTTGGAAGCACAACAAGTCTTTGAAACATTGCAGTGGAAAGGCTTGCTCATTGATGTGCTCAACGGTGAGACTGTAAGTGAAAGTTTGCTTCGTCGTTACCGTTTGGTCATCGTTGCGGGCAAACCAAAGATGCCAAATTGGATGGAAGCGTTGCCGCTGCTGCGCAGCCCTGACCCATTGCAGCGTTCCGATTGGGCACCAATCGCTGAAGCTTATCAGCGGCGTCAACCGATACCGCCACTTCGTCCAACAAAGTTGAGCGACTTGGCAATGCAAAAGGTTGATGAGTTGCGTGCGATTGATTTGCCCGAAGGGTCAAAAGTTCAAGCGGCTGCTTGGGCGAACGATAGGCGAATTGTTCTGCACATGCTCAACTATCGTGTGCCCGCCGGACTCGAAAGAAACATTGGACATGCTGAGGTTGTTCAAACTCTCACAGTGCGCCTGAAAGTTCCTAATGGGCGAAAGGTTAAGCAAGCTCGCCTTTACGAAGTTGGCAGCAGCAGAGATTTGCCGTTTCGGCAAGTGGGCACAGATGTGCACTTTGTTGTCCCATCATTGCAAGTCTATGCCGTCGCTGAAGTGATATTGCAGTAGAAAAAATTCACGAGCAGGATATCAGTGCTACGAGTTGGATGGCGCATGAGCCATTAGCACCGCAACTTTCACTGGATGTGGCTCCAATCAAGGACTACCCCGACAAACTCCTCAGGATGGTTGAGAACCATCTCATACACCTTTGGTGCTTCACTCGCTGAGATGCAATGCGTTATGAGTGGGAGCAGTTTTAGCTTGCCGCGCTTGCACAGGCGCAATGAACGGAGCTGATCTTGCAATGTGTGGCTGCATGGGAAGTATGCAGTGAGCCATTTTGCATGCGCCCTGTGAAAGTGTATCGGGATGAAATTGGGATACCAACCCTGAAAGCAAACTCTGCCTCTAACACGGATTAGCTCAATGCATAACTCGGCAAGCTCTGCAACACCGCTCGTTTCAATGACCAGATCAGCCCCATCCGGCTTGAGCTGTCGGACAACATCTGCCAAATTTTCTTCATCCACATTGACAGCCCTATCCGATGAATACTCAGCTGATAATCTAACACGCAATGGCAACCTGTCAGCCGTCACAACGAAGCATCCCAAGCCCCTGCAAAGCTGTGCAGAACATTGCCCTATCATGCCCTGCCCAATTACGACTACAAATTCACCGCGCTTTGGCTTTGCCATTCCTATGCCCATAAAACTAACAGCGGGCAATGCTGATACGGCAGCCTCACGCAAGTCGCAGCCATTCGGGACTTTAAAGACATGGTCATTTTCATCGCACACTGCAAGCGCCAAATGGCTGCCCATCCACGACCGTCCATACGGCTCCGGCAACCTGCTCTTTCGGAAGAAGACAACATCACCAACTTTGAAACGCCTCACTTGATCGCCAACCTCAATGACAGTTCCAACACCTTGATAGCCGGGCACGCTCGGAAAGAAACCCTCCGGGCGCTTCCCGATGAGCCACCAACGCTCTGTGCCGACGCTCAAGCCAGAATATATTGTCTTGATCAGCATGCTCGTTTGCGTCATCTCGGGAAGGTCAATCTCTCCAAGTTCAACCTTATATGGGGCTGTAAAGAGCACAGCTTGTGATTTCATAGCGTTGCACCCCCTGATAATTTCGCGGCGGTGATTTGCGACTTACGACACTCATCTTGCGGATGCAGGTGGTAAGCCTTGAGTATTTATCTTGGCACGGGCACAGCCTTAGGTTGAAGAGAAAGGAGGGGGGATTAAGCCCTCACAAAACAGAAGAATGGATTTGACCTCAATTGTTTCATCATCAATGGTTGGCTAAAATCAATGGCATGGGAACTGTGCGCGAACAAATTTTTGAGAGAATGGTGTTTGTGCTTTTGAGGCCATTGTCTGCATTCGCAAAACATACCAACTGATGTATAACGCCGACTAATGTGAACTACTGTCGGCTAAAGCGTAAATCCACCTGTGCCCGTTATTTTGCGGTGGTGATAGAGTCGTGAACAAAACGAGCCGTGGCAGGCTTTTTGTAGTGAGCGGACCTTCCGGTGTTGGCAAAGGGACTCTGCTAAAACTCGTCCTGCCAACGCTGCCGAATGTGCTCTATTCAATTTCGGTGACGACTCGCCCACCGCGCCTTGGCGAAGTTGATGGCAGAGATTACTTCTTCGTCACAGATGAACAGTTCAAGCGCATGATTGAGGATGGAGAGTTCCTTGAATGGGCGAATGTTTATGGGCATATGTATGGGACTCCGAGAAAGTGGGTTGAGGAGAAACTTGCAAGCGGTTACGATGTCGTCCTTGAAATTGATGTTCAGGGCGCAATGCAAGTTAAGGAAAGATGTAAGGACGCCATCCTCATACTCATCCTGCCACCATCAATGGAAGAGCTGCAAAGGCGCATAACAAAGCGAGCTTTAGATTCGCCTGAAGAAATTGAAAGGCGCATGAACAAGGCTAAATGGGAGATAAGTTTTAGGGATAGATTTGACTTTCAAATCGTAAATGACGACTTGAACAGGGCAGCAGGCGAACTCCGCCGGATACTTCTTGGAGAGGTAAAGCCATCCGGGCGGAAGAAAGGGGTGCGATGCAACAATGGCGCTAACAGATGAAACTCGTGAAACTCTAAGACCAATTTTGCAACCGATGAGATTCATGTGGGCGTTATCATATCTTATCGCCATCTTGATCTGCATCTCGGCTTGCAGCCGTCTTTGTGCCGCAACAATTGTGGTTGACCAACACCACCGCAATGCATCAGACGATAACTTGGGAACTGAAGAGAGCCCGCTCAGGACAATTAACAGGGCTGCACAAATTGCCAAAGCCGGTGATACGGTGGTCGTCAAAGCTGGCATATACCGAGAATCAATTAGGCTGCGCAACGACGGTGAACCTGGTGCACCAATCACATTCCGGGCACAGCCAATTGGCTCTGTCGTTATAAGCGGCGCAGATGTGGTGAAGGGTTGGCAGCGGGTTGATGGTGATGAGCCAATCTATCGCATACCTTGGGAGCGAAAGTTTATCATTAACTGGCGCAAGGATGGAACACCAGTTGAGCATCACCCTGAAGATGCACCACTTTGGGGGAGAGCTGAGCTTGTCTTAGTTGATGGCAAGATGGCGCTACCCTCACCAGACATTGATAGCCTGCGGAAAGCTTGGCGCAGATACCAAGAGGACTTACGCTCGGGAAAAGAGTCGTCAGTCTTAAGCCCTCCTATGAGAGGTGTGGGGATTAAGTTTGCGGGCATGTTTGCTGTTGATGGGAAAGCAAAGGCGCTATACCTGTGGCTTGCTAATGGCTCAAACCCAAATGAGCATCAGGTTGAAGTTGCAACTCGCTCCGAGCTGTTCGGCACAAATCCATGGGCAAACCCAAAGGGGCATAGGTATATAAATGTGCGTGGCTTTGTCTTCCGGCATGCTGCAACATTCCCTCAGCGCGCCGCAATTTGGCTGCACGGCGAGAACAATCTTGTTGAGGATTGCATAATTGAGGAAATGTCTGGCAGCGGCATCCTTGTTCACGGGACAATGCGAAGATGCATCATAAGGCGATGCGGGCATACAGGCGGTGGAGCGTCCGGCAGGGGCTTCCTGAATGAGGATTGCCTTTGGGAAGAGAATTGTTGGAAGCCTATTAGCAGAGGATGGGATGCTGGTGGGTTCAAGCTCGCTTGGGCAAATGGCGGCATCTTCCGAAGGTGTCTTTTCCGAAGGAATGGCGGACCAGGACTGTGGCTGGATATACATGTAAGGAATGTTGTCATCACAGAGTGTGTCTTTATGGAGAACGAAAAGAGCGGCTTGTTCATTGAGATAAGCCGAGACATAACTGTGACTCGCAATTTGTTTCTGCGAAATGCAATAGGCATCGTTGGGGAAGTGGAATTCCCAGATTGGAGCACAGCCGGCATACAGATTGCCGAAAGCCAAAATTGCATCGTCGCATTTAACACATGCGTTGGTAACAAGGATGGAATTGCAATGCGTGAGCAAGGTCCGAGGAAGCTCACAACCGAAGATTTCGGTGAGGTGTCATACCACAACAGTGGCAATATCATCGTCGGCAACATATGTGCCTTCAATCGTGGCTATCAGCTTGCCCTTTGGTATGACAACGCTTTCTTTGGCTGGCATCCAGCTGAGAGGAAGAAGTTCGTGACGGAGAAAGCGTTTGACGAGTTTGTTTCTGCAAATCCAAATCTCGTCTTCGACCCTACAAAGCAAGGTATGCTCATAGACCGCAACCTTTACTTCGCCACAGATGGGCAAAAGCTTTTCCTTTATGGTGTTCCTTGGAGACCGAAGCACCGTCTATTTGACGACCTTAAGGGATTTGCCGACTTCACCGGATTTGATGCGCACAGCGAATTTGCCGACCCGAGATTTATGGACGCCTCAAAGGATGTTTATCAGGTGAGCAGCGATAGCCCAGCGCTCAAGATGCAGGTTGGTTGGCTTCGTCCACCGACAAACATTGAGGAGTGGCTCAAAGAAAGGCTTGGTGTGCTATCAAAGTTTCGTTGAGTAACATCAGTCACCTAAGTTGGATTGTCCGAAGGGGAGAGCAAGCGGATCAGCTCTTGAATATTATTCAGCTCCACAACCTGCTTTGTGGAATAGATTTGCCTCAACAGCCTCGTTGCCTCCCCATTGGTGAAATCTCTGCCTGAAAACTCCTTGGGACGCATGATGAAGACTCGCCCCGATGCCGCATCAATTACAGCTTGCAAGTTGAGCAAGTTCCCAAAGCCAAATGGCACATCCGTTATCAGCACAACCTCCGACTGCGATATTGCTCGGCATGTCTCACGGTATGCCCTCTCTGAGATGGGCATGAATGGCGCCTCTTCAATCAATGTCGCTCCAAGAGCCCTTGCTGCTTCCCAATCGGAGTCACCCCTGTTCAATGCACCTACAGAGACATCGCACCCACTGCGAATTAGCAGCGATAGTATTTCACCGGCGCTCCCACCGCCACAAATTAGATGAATGCGAAGGTTAGGCTTTAAAACTATGCGCCGTTCAAGAAGCGTCACCGATGGCTTACCAGTTAGCGGATTACGAGAAACAACAACCGGCGCCCCATAAGCTTCTTGAATGTTGCGCTGCGTTATCACCTCCTCAGGTGTTCCAAGGGCGTGTATTTTACCACCTGAGTTCATCAGAACAAGCTTATCAGCTATAAGCGGTGCCAAATTGAGGTCGTGTAGCACCGTTATGACAGTTGTGCCATGTTCCCTGTTTAGGCGCCTTATCAGCTCAATGACCTCAAGCTGATATTTTAAGTCCAAGTTGGCTGTCGGCTCATCAAGCAGCAATATTCGTGGGCGCTGCGCGAGTGCCCTTGCAATCATTACCCGCTTCCTCTCGCCACCACTCAATTCGGTTATCACTCTCATTGCGAGTTTCTCCGTTTCGGTCTGAGCCATTGCCTCCTCAATTGCATTTATGTCATCTTTGCCTAAGCTACCCCATGGCGGGCAGTATGCTGTCCTGCCCATCGCCACAACATCAAAAACTGTTAGGGCGAATAGAGTAACATCCTCCTGTGGAACAACAGCTATGTTGCGAGCTATCTCTCTAACGCTCACGCTTTTTAAGTCAAGCTCACCAACAAACACAGCGCCTTTTAGCGGTTTCAATAGGCGAGCAATTGTCCGAAGAAGTGTCGTCTTACCACTTCCATTTGGCCCGATGATGCCAACAAGCTCACCCTCACCTATCTCAAGGGTGAAATCCCTTAGCACTGGCACACTATCGTATGCTACGGTTACGCTTTGTATTTTCAACCTTGCCATGGCTGCGTTGGCTAATAAGCATCATCTTGTAGGTTCATACCCGTGCCGCGCTGCTCGCGGCGTGCGCTACGATTCCGTGACACACCATGACGGTGCTCTCTTTGCTGATTGCGTTGCATTCGCTGCGAGCGCTCACTTGGTTTCCTTGTTGGTCTTGGTCCGAGGTCTGCAGGGGCTATAACCAAAACCCTGTTTGGCTCTTCGCCCTCGCTGTAAGTTATGACATCAGGATTGTTCTGAAGTGTCAAATGGACAATGCGTCTTTCGGCAGCCTTCAAATTGTATAGCCTTATTCGGCGCCTCTCGGCTTTAGCACGCTGCATTGCCTCCAATGCCATTTTCCTGACTTGCTCCCAGCGTCTCTCTCTGTATCTGTCCGCATCCACCCAAATCAGAACCGATGAATTGCAGCGCTTCCTAACTATCTCGCTCACTATGACCTGCATAGCATCAAGCGTTGCACCATTTCGCCCTATGATAAGCCCAGCATCAGCGCCACCTATGTTTATGTAAAATGCACCTTCCTTCTCCACAGGCTCCTCAACTATAACAGTTGCACCCATCCGTTCAACTATGTTCTTGACGACACCCTTGAGTATCAATTCTGGCTTCAGCGTCACCCTAACACGAGCCTGTTGAGAGCCGAGTATGTTAAATCTGCCCCTGCCGCTCTCCTCAAGGACCTCAATTTCAACTTCGTCCCTCGTGACATTGAGCTCGCAAAGTGCAGCCTCAATTGCCTCTTCAACTGTTCTGGCACGCTTTTCTATCGCCTTCATGTTTGCAACCCCCTGTTGAGCGTCATACCCTATTCCCGCACAAAAGGAAAGGTAAAGCTATGTGAGCCTTCGCTGAATTTGAATGAACCCAATCTATCTAAAATATCGCCTTATGCGAGCCTCCCTAAATATGCGCCTTATCTTAGGCTGCTTAGTTCGTCTGGCTTCAGCTTGCATCCTCTTATAGGCAGCAATTTCCTCGCGGTGCATAACATTTGTTGAAAGAGCATCATCAGTTGGGCGTTGAGCTTGCTCAAGGCGCTTTATTGGGTAACCGCCAGTTTCGTCGCTTCGCTTCAAGCCCCTTTGAATGAAATACTGCTCAACAGTCATTGCTATATTGAATGCAAGCCAGTAAAGGATGAAAGCCGCCGGGAATGACCAGAAGAACAGCAACACCATTAACGGGAAGAGCCATGAGAGAAGCTGCTGTGTCTGTTGCTGCTGCGGGTCTGTTGGCGGGGATAATTTTGTCATCAAGCGCTGGCTCACTATCAAGCTTATGAAGTAAAGCCCGAAAAGAATGAAATCAGGATGAGCCAGACTGCGTATCCAAAGGAAGCTGGCATGGAGGAACTGATACTTGTAGTAAACTACAGCCCAGTAGACAGCGATTAGTATTGGGAATTGAATGAGCAATGGCAAACAGCCACTAAATGGACTGACCTTATGCCTGCGATACAGTTCAAGCAGCTCACGGTTAAGCCTTTGTGGGTCTTTGCGATACTTCTTTTGCAACTTCTGTATCTCCGGCTGCAGCCTTTGGAGCATTCGCATTGACTTGTATGCTTTCCTGTTGAGCGGGAAGAGGAGTATCCTTACGAGCAGCGTCAGCATTATGATTGCCAGACCATAGCTATAACGCTTATCCCTTCCCGTCATTGAAACGAGCGCATCAAGCAGCTTGTAGCTGAAATACTCGCGGTAAAATTCATCCAGACGCCGCAAGGCTGCCTCGTATGCCAACTCCATCTTAACGGCACCATCGTGATGCACAACATACGCATTTGCGAGCATACCACGATAGCTTGAGAGCCATTCAAGGTGTTGATATGCCTTGATGGCTTGCTTCCTCATTCTTCCCTCCCTATCAGTCCCAATTGAGCGCCGATAAAATACCCTTTTAATTTCGGCGGCTCTAAAACAGGCTGTAGCCACATGGTTGGAGCATGATAAGGCTTCCATTTTCACAGCCTGCTCCTTAGAGCGTGAAGCATCCTCATATTCTCTGACCAGAGCTTCATATGCGGCTTCAGCCTTTGCGAATTCTTTCAGGACAAGCTCATAGATAGCGCCGCGGCGAAGTTGTGCCCATGCTTCAGGCAGTGTGCATCTTTTGTCACGGACAAATTTATGCAGACGCTTAAGCTCCTTCTCGGCTTCGCTTCGGCTGCGCACCAAACTCACATCAAGGGCGCTCTCCGGGCTGTAAGGCTTCCCAAGAGCTGTGTGTTCAAATTCGCAACGCACAGCTTTTACTGTCACGGCAATAAGCACACAAGCGAGCAAATAGCCAATCACAGCTTTGCTCAGCACAGTAAGTGAACGCAGAGGGGGAACAATCCTGAGCAGGCTCATATTGACCTCAACTTTTGCTCTTTGGTCTCTCCAAATCATGGTTATCTTCAAACCTCTCCCGTTTGCTAATTACCCTGCCATCTTTTGGCTGTGGCACTGGGTCATATCCGCCATGGAAAAATGGATTGCAACGCAGCAAGCGAAGCATCGCCAACCAAAGCCCCTTTACCAATCCATGCATGCGCAGCGCCTCAATAGCATATTCAGAGCAAGTCGGAGTGTAACGACAGCAAGGCGGCATCCAAGTTGAAAGCGTCCGTTGATAAAGGCGTATGAGCGCTATTAGCACATGACATATCATGCTTTACCTTCACCCGCCATCGCAACTTTACTCTTATCAACTGCGCCTGCACGGAAAAGCAATTGCTCAAACTCTAAATCAATCTCCTCACGCCTTACTGAACCGCAAGTTGGACGCACCACAATGAGCAAATCAAATCCAAAATTTAACGCCCATCGTCTCGTCCTGTAAGCTTCCCTTAGCCAACGCTTTATGCGGTTGCGCACTACTGCCCCACCAACTGCCTTCCCAACTGAGAAAGCCACTCGCCTCATCTGCTCACCATGCCAATAAATGTATGCCGCCAGCAGTTTGCCCCTTAGCGCTCTTCCATTTTTAACGCATCTTTCAAAGTCCCTCTGTCTGTGCAATCTCTCATTTCTCGGAAACTTATTATCGCCCCGTTTGCTGCCTTGCGGTATACGGCGCAACACTATCACCATATAAACCAGCTGTGCCGATTTAACTTCCCTTTACATCAAACTGTAAGGCGTTTCCTTCCCTTGCGTCTGCGCCGCTTGATGACATTCCTTCCACCTGCAGTGCTCATCCGTGCAAGAAAACCATGCACTCGCTTCCTGCGCCTCTTTTTCGGTTGATATGTGCGCTTAGGCACGCAGACTCACCCCCTTCCTATACCAATCCTGCACTGACCCCGCTGGACCACGATAAAACACACCACTCCATCCGTCGCATCAGCGACAAACAATGATTTTCAATTCGGCAGCACAGAAATGCCAAACGCATTATATCACATGCTCAAGTATGGTTTCATCAATTGAAAGCCACTGCAGCCAATTGATTCGCAGGGTTATCAATGCTCAGATCCTTTTCTCACAGATGTCATTGAGGGCACACTCATCGCACTTTGGCTTGCGCGCTTGGCAAATTAGCCTGCCGTGCCAAATCATTGCATGGCTGAAAAATATCCAATGGCGTCTTGGGACAACGCGCATCAAATCAAGTTCTATCTTCTCTGGGCTCTTTTGATCGGTCAAACCGAGCCTCCTTGAAACGCGTTGCATGTGTGTATCCACGACTATACCTGAAGGTATCCCGAAGGCAGTTCCAAGGAGAACATTCGCAGTTTTGCGAGCCACTCCGGGCAACTTCAATAGCTCATCCATACTTGAGGGCACTTCCCCACCATATCTCTCAACGAGCACTTTGCCAAGCGCCTTTAAAGTCCTCGCCTTCTGGCGATAGTAACCAGTCGGCTTAATCTCCATCTGCAGCTTCCTCAAGTTGGCATTCATGTAATCTTCAGCTGTGCGATATTTTTGAAAGAGCGTTTTCGTGACTTGGTTCACTCTCTCGTCTGTGCACTGGGCTGATAAGATCGTAGCAACGAGCAACTCAAGCGGGTTTGACCAGTGCAGCGCTGTCGTCGCATTCGGATAAAGCTTCTTCAGCCTCTTAATAATCGTGCGCACGACTTTAGCCCTTTCAGGCGGCACTTCCACAACTTCTGGTGCCTTAACCTTCCTTTGCCTCCTCTCATGCTCAACCTTGCCCGTGATGCCTGCCTCAATTGTTACTTTGCAACCTTCCTCCTCACGCTCCGCTGCCGGAGCTTGTTCAGCCATCGCTTCCCCACCCTCCGACTGCCCAGTGGACGCCTCATTAGCTTCGCACTCCTCGCTTGCCACAATGCAACCCCTCTCCTCGTTCGGCTCATTAAACATCTTCATCCACACCCCCAGCTGAAAGGACACAGGGTGAATTAAAGCTGCTCCTCAAGCAATGCTCTGCTTTGTGCATCCAAAGTCATATAGTTTGGTATCTCGTATGGGTTGCCATCCGCATCCACTATCAAAACCCTGTTGCCCAACAGTAGCTGCACATCATTTCGCTCACGCACAAGAAACTGTCTCCTGCCACGATCCGTCTCAACATCCCATTTCATCATCCCGAATTCAATTTTGATGGCGTTGATCTTGGTTATCCTCGGCATGAAGTATCGTTCGGAAAGTTCGCTTTCAAGCGCTGCCCTTGACTTCGCATCTAACTGTTTAATCTCCCTAATGATGCCTATCTCTTTGCCAGCCTCATCAAAGATGCTTATCATTCTATCCTTAGCAGTGAGCGGGAATAGGCGGACCGGCTTGATGCGCCTATAAACTGTTCCGCCGTAGCTCATACACAGCTCATCACCATCACGCCATATGCGCAGCTGCTCACAATCAAGCCATGGCAATGAGTTTACCATCTCGCTAACCTTTGGCATGTGGCATCACCACCAGCTTTGCAGCATATGCTATCCAACTGACGCACTACATTCGGGCGCTCAACCCGCTCTCAATCAGCGATGCCCTCCCCTCAACTTCTGTTATTGTCCCTGATAAGAGTTCGTCAAGCCGTTCATCTAATTGGCGGATTGAACTCATGCACTCGCTGACCAATTTAAGCGCCGCAAGAAAAACCAGATCGCACATCCTCCGAGATGTGCAGCTGACTTCAACTAAGGATGATACATTACCGTGTTGGCGAATGGTTAAGCTCAAACTCTCCGCCCTCTGATCACCCTCAGCGCTCACCCACTCAATCACTTCAATACCGCCAACTTCGCCGAGTTCCTCAACCAGACGCACGCAGCCATGCTTGTGCAGAACAATCTCCAACATCTCCTCAAATACCTGTGCAAGCCATGTGGGAAGCAAAACTTTTTTGCTCTCAATCTCGCCCTGCAAACTCATTCACCTCTTTCCCGCTTTGCTCGCAACCCGCTCCCTTTTGCCCTGAACAAGGGCACGAGCAAAATTGGCGCAAGAAATGTTGTGGCAAATGTCATCATTATCGCAACGCCGAACTCCTGAAGGTTGATTGCACCCTTAGCCAAACCAACCCCGGCAACTATAAGCGCAACTTCGCCCCTCGGCATCATACCTATGCCAACCCTTGAACTGCCAAGCAAGTTGAACCCGGAAACAAATGCCGGCAGACCACACCCGCCCACTTTCCCAATGATGGCAAGGAGCGTCAAGAGGATACCAAACACCAACGCTTCATCCATGCGCCCAAAGTCAACCATCATACCCATAACCGTGAAGAAGACGGGAACAAATACATGCGCAACTTGTCTCACCGCCTCCTCAAGATGCCTTGCAATTTCAGTCCGAGAGAAGGCAAGCCCAAGCGCATACGCTCCGATGATCATCGCTAAGCCGACCGATTCCATCAGTGAAGCCACAAGGAAGCAAAGTGAAACGGCGATCACAAGGCTTGCGCCCTCGGAACTGAACAGCCTGAATATGCGAGTGAGCGTTGGCGCAATAACGATGGCGACTGCTGTTAGCAGTATCCAAACTCCAAATGCCTTAAAAGCTATGACGCAGAGTTGCTCAGCTTCAACCCTCCCAACGGAAGCAAGGCTTCCTACTATGGCGAGCACAATTATCCCAAGCACATCATCAATCACTGCTGCTGCTAGTATTGTCACGCCCTCCGGAGTTGAAAGCCTGTTCAGTTCTGATAGAACCCTTGCCGTTATCCCTACGGATGTCGCAGTTGAGACAGCCCCCATGAATAGCGCCGATGGATGAAAGTAGCTATCAGCATAACCGAGCCACACAGTGAGCGCATTCGCAAAGGCGAAAGGAAACATCACACCACCGATCGCCACAAGCATTGCTTTTCCGGCATAACGCAAAAACAACGCAAGGTCTGTCTCCAAACCGATGAGGAAGAGCAGTATGACAGCGCCAATCTGAGCCACACTCCAAAGCTCGTTTGAGACTGGCACTATACCTTTAGCTGGCACAAAGAGTGCTCCAGTTATTCCGGGAAGAAACTTGCCGAGCGCGTAAGGTCCGATGAGCATTCCGGCAACGAGCTCGCCCAGAACGGGCGGTTGCTTGAGCCATCTTTCAAAAACTTCGGCGAAGAGTTTAGCGGCGATGAGTATGACAGAAAGCTGCAGGACAAGATGAGCTGCAACCTCAACCGGGGAGACAGTATGCCCTGCGTTCACTGCATGAGCAGCGTCCACTTTAAGTGCCACCTACCCTATTGCCTTCTAATTGACAGAATGATATCAATAGGTCAGTATTCACTCAAAGTCCACCTGTGGATGATTCGTGCTTTTCAGGGGTAGCCGAACTCAACCACATGTGAGCTTTGCTGACTTTCCCAACAAAGTATCAACTACGCCCGAAGCTAAACACTATATTTCCTCTACTCCCTGCCCCTCACTTAACTCTTTAGCTGGCTGCTCAGGTTGTGGCTGCGTTTCCTTTGGGGCTTCAGGGGATGGCTGTGCCTCGGCAGGCTTTGCTTCAGGCTTCGGTTGGGCTGCAGCAGTCATAGCTTCCTGCCACTGCTTTGCCGCCTCATATTCGCTCCACCCTATGGCAGCAAGTAGCAAACCACCGAGCAGGACAACTGGACCAAGCGCACCCCAAAACATCGTCTTGAATTGCTCCCAACACACGATTATGAGCACTACACCCGCCACCACACAAATTATCCCGACCACCATGGCGATCACAGCTCCACGCATTCACCATCGCCTCCCATGTTTAATTGCTTCCCAAGTCAAATACGCATTGCTATGCTTCCTCTTAAATGCCCGCAATCAGCTGCATCTAATTTTAACATGTTTATGTCTATCAGTCAATGTGGTATTGTGCTCATCGCCGTTAAAGTTAACTGAGAGCGCTTTTTAGCCCCGCCAGTTGTGCCATCAACATCAAACCATCAAGGTATGAAGTTAATGTCGCGCCTTATCTCCTGAACAAATGAGGCGAGCAATCTCGCTGCATTCTCAAGGTCGCTGAGCGAAGCAACCTCAACAGGGCTATGCATATATCGGTTTGGAATGCTTATCAAACCCGTAGCAACACCAGCCCTCGTCACCTGAATTGCATTTGCATCTGTGCCAGTTGCCCTTGCTGCTCCTGCAAGCTGATACGGTATACCTTTGCGCCTCGCAACATTTACGAGCATCTCAAACACCTTCGGATTAATGTTCGGACCCCTGTATATAACGGGTCCCCTGTGAAGCCTTATCTCGCCGATTTGCTTCCTATCAACCTCTGGATGGTCGCTTGCAAATGTGACATCAACCGCAATTCCCACATGCGGTTCTATTCCGAAGGCACTCGTGCGAGCACCCCTTAAGCCCAACTCCTCTTGGACTGTTGAGACCGCAAACACCGCCGCATCAAATTTTTTCCCGGAAAGAATCCTCAGCGTTTCCATGACCACCCAAGTGCCAACCTTGTCGTCCAAGCCACAGGCACAAAACGCATTGTTGCGCAGCAACTGAAACTTGAGCTCAAATGTAACAGGGTCACCAATTGAAACGAACCTCTCAGCCTCCCGCTTGCTCCTTGCGCCAATGTCAATCCAAAGCTCGCTAATCCTCGGCAGCCTCTCGCGCTCAGCTTGCGGCAACAGGTGTATTGGCTTCCTCGCTATAACACCATGCACTGGCGCAAGCTTGTCGCCCTTCTTAGACCACACAACAACCCTTTGACCTATGAGCACCGCTACATCAAAGCCACCTATTGTGCTCACATAAAGGTAGCCGCTTTCATCTATGTGCTGAACCATCAAGCCAATTTGGTCACAGTGCCCGGCAAGCATGACCCTCGGATAACCTGATGGATTAAGTTTGGCTATG
Source organism: Armatimonadota bacterium (assembly GCA_025062195.1). GTDB lineage: Bacteria > Armatimonadota > Fervidibacteria > Fervidibacterales > Thermosaccharophagaceae > Thermosaccharophagus. The sequence continues at coordinate 13,605 of JANXAS010000016.1, read as the reverse complement.
ACATTGCCATGCACATCCTTTTGGACATCCTCAGCATACTTTGAAGCCCACTCCATCACTATCCCTTGAACTGGCTCCTCATAACCTGATGGACTGGGTGTCTCAAGTAATGCCCGAAGGAACTCAAGTGACTCTGAACGCATGTCTTTACACCCCCCTTTCCTAACCTTGCCCAGCTTGCTCCAAACAAAAGGGACAGCTTCACATCCATTTTGTGCATCATGTAAAATAAGTTAAACCTGTCAATGACAGCCGTCACCGCTTACCCAAAATGTTATTGGTTATAAAGTGGCGCAGTTTTCGAGCCAGTCAGAATCGCACAATAAGGTTTCTGTGTTAGTGAAGACCGATAGCTATACTTAACTTAACTTCGTTATCATCGGCTGTAGGCTAATGTAAATTTGTGGGCACAGTTTAACGGCTTTCATGCGGTGGGTTTGCACACAGCTGTATTGGCGTTCGCTACAGCGCTTTTAAATTGCCGTCAAATTTTAACGGCGTAGTTGTTAACCAACTCACGGCATCTTTCGCTGGGGAGTGATTGCAAATGCTATACCTCGTTGCCTTCATTGCCGGTGGCGTTGGCATGGCACTTGAGATCGTCGGCTCAAGAATTATGGCGCCCGGCTTTGGCAGCGGTGTGAATGTCTGGTCAAGCCTCATTTCTGTTTTCCTTCTCGGATGGGCTCTTGGAAGCTACATCGGTGGCATGTTTGCGGACCGATACCCAAAAGCAATTGGACTGATGCTTATCGCCCTGTTCAACACGCCCGCTATAGGGCTTATAAACTTGTTTGGACGACAACTCTGCCTATGGATCTCCGATAGATACATTGCCGGTCAACTCGGTCCTCTGCTTGCGGCATTCATACTTTTCCTTCCATCATGCATACTCTTCGGCATGGTTAGCCCGTATGCCATCAGGCTGTTAACGGAGTCACCTGACTTTGCAGGACGAGTGGCTGGAAGAGTGTATGCAGTCTCAACTATGGGCAGCCTTGTAGGAACTCTATCAGCCGGTTTCATCCTTATACCGATGATGCCTGTAAGTGTGATATTGAAACTGCTGGCGCTCACAATGCTGCTTACAGCCATGCTCGCCGCAGCACATGATGCACTTCAAAGGAGAGCCATAAAGCTCAAGTTGCCAGCAGCCACAATTCTGCTTCTCATCTGCTTGCTCACATCGGCACCATGCAAGATATTGTATGAGAAGGATTCGGCATATCACCACATTATCGTTGAGCAGGTTGGCAGCGTGCGCATATTGCGCTTTGGTCCGACCTATCAAAGCGCCATTGACTTGGCAGACCCAGACAGGGCAGTCTTTCCATACACCGATTATTTCCACCTCTCGTTCATCTTCAACCAAGACATAAAGCGAGTCCTAATGGTTGGGCTTGGCGGCGGAACTGTCCCGATGCGCTTCTGGCGAGATTACCAAGATGTGGAAATTGATGTCGTTGAGATTGATCCCGATGTAAAGGATGTGGCTGTAAAGTTCTTCGGTTTCAAGGAGGACAAGCGCCTCAAAGTCTTCATTGATGACGGGCGTCTTTTCCTCAGGCGTTCAAATAAAAGATACGACCTCATCATGATGGATGCATACACTGCAACAAGGTATGGGCTGAGCGTGCCATTCCATCTTGCGACAAAGGAGTTCTTTGAACTCGTGAAGGAACGCTTGACCGATAATGGCATACTGGCATATAACTTGATCGGACAGCTTGAAGGCAGGAACTCAAGATCTTCGCTCTCGTTCATTAAAACGATCAGCTCTGTCTTCGCTTCGGTTTACATCTTTCCCGTAGAATACCGAAAGCGCCCTTGGTTATACAGCGAGCGCAACATCATTCTCATAGCAACGAAAGCCGAAACGAAGCTGAAGCCCAACGACATAGTCGCCAAAGCAAGGTTGCTTGCCGGAAAGCGCGTTCATATACCGCTTTTCGTTGAAAGGGCAATGGACCTGTATGAGCGCAAACTTGACCTGTCAAACCTGCCAATCTTCACAGATGACTATGCGCCAACTGAATGGCTAAGACAGTGATGATTACGATGGCTTAAAATGCGCACGGCACAGCTGGACAACACCATAAAACGCAGATTTCCTTGCGGGAGTTAACCAATCGGCATGTGTGCAACCGATGGCATCGTAAGACTGAAGCCGATTTGTGTGCGCCGTGACCATATAATTGGGATACTTATCGTGACGCTGTTTCTGCTCCTGCCTTTACGAGATGCATTTGGCGGCAAGTTTTTGTTTTACGGCGACATCATTCTCCAGTTCATACCATGGCGTGAGTTCACAGCGAGAACGCTTGCAAGCGGCTATATACCTCTCTGGAACCCATATGCATACTGCGGCATGCCGTTCTTAGCCAACGGGCAATCAGCGCTCTTTTACCCTTTCAACTGGCTTGTCATATTCATCCCAGCGCATGTCCTCATCACATTTGGTGCAGTCATACACACACTGCTCTGTGGATGGTTTACTTACGCGTTGCTCACCTACCTTGGGTGCTCCCCAGTTGCCTCATCCATTGGCGCACTTGCATATGCCATGAGCAGCTTCGTCATAGGGCATGTTCAATTCCCGAGCTTGCACTACACTGTTTCATGGTTTCCAGCAATGTTGCTTGCAACGGAAATTTTGGTGCGCCAAAGCAGCTTTACCTCATCGGCGCTGCTGGCACTCGTGCTTGCTATTTCATCCCTTTGCGGGCATGCACAGCTATGGGCTTTGTGCACCGTCTTTGTCATCCTTTGGGGATGCTTGAGGAGCGTTAAAACGCATCCGATTGCGGGCACACTAAATCGCACCTCACTGATGGCTGCGTCGCTCATCATCGCCTGCACTTTAACATGCGCTCAATGGCTGCCGCAGTTTGAACTACTTCAACGCTCCGCACATATCAATGTGCCATTTGAAGAGGCAACGCTCCTCTCAATACCGATATGGCAGCTGCCCAACCTTTTCATACCAAACTTATTTGGTCACCCAGCGAAGGGTTTCTATTGGGGCGTCGGTAACTACTGGGATGTGGCAATTCATGTTGGTTCGGTTGCAACAGCTTTTGCTATCTATGGTGCACTTAGAGGGTGCAGCAATGCCACAAGATTGATGCTCATCTCAATGATAGCTCTCGGATGTCTTCTCTCGCTTGGGCGCTTCATGCCGCTTTACTCATGGCTGTATGAGCATGTTGCGCTTTTCTCAATAATAAGGGCACCTGCAAGGTTCTCAATTTGGGCGATCATAGCGATATCGCTGTTGGCTGCATATGGCGCTGAGCAGCTGATTAAAGATGTTACTTCGGGCAAAATTGCCAAACCATCAGCATTCAGGCGCTGCGTGATGGTTTGCGCCGCAGTCCTTCTTGTTATCTCCATCGGGATGCTGAAAATGCCGCCGCTTAAGAGGGCGTTTGAAATCATCTTTGATGCCTCTGTGGAAGCAGGAAAACTCGTCATTCCGTTGAGCGAGCTTAATACAGCGATGAAAGCTGCTATGCTGATGTCCTCATACGCCTTGTTCATTGTGGCTTGCTTCCTTCTTGCGCTATCCATATCGGTCACTTTGGTTATGTTGGTGCACCACCAAGGGGTGGAGAGCAAAAGCAGTTTCGCAAAAGCGCTACAATTGACCTTGCCCTGGACATTACCGACAATGCTTGCTATTGAGCTGCTCATAGCAATTGATGGCATAAACCCGTTTGTGAGTGAGATACCCATATCAAAGGTCCGGTTACCTGCAAAACTATCGGAGCAAATTGAGCGCCATCAGGAGCGCTTTACTATCTCGCAGAGAGATATAGAGAGATGTTGGTTCGCTTTCGTAAGCTACACGAGCTATCCACCAAAGGACAAAATAGAACATCACCTGAAGGGATTGCTAAACTCGCTTGTGCCAAACACGCACATGCACTTTGAGTTATTGAGCGCACAGGGCTATGACCCATTGAAACCGCTGTCATGTCTTCAGTGGTTAAGAAACCATGGAAATAACGAAGATGTGATGCGTTGGCTTGCTGTGCGTTACATCGTGAAGATCACCCCAACAAAATGGCGTTCGGATAAACCGCTCCACGAAGCGCTCATATGCGATGTCAAAGCTGAATTGCTTACTCTGGATAGAGCATTGCCAAGGGCATTTGTCACATCTGAACAGCCAGAGTTGCTCGGGATGCTCTTCCCTAACCCACCAAGACAGCATCAGAGCGCGAGGGTGGTTAGCCATCCGAATCCAAATGTAGTCATATGCGAGCTGCCGCGCTCACAAAGAGAACCTCTATTTCACTGCATCCTTGATTCAGCATGGTGCGGCTGGCATGTATATGTTGATGGAAGAGGGGCAGAGTGGACGACGCTTTACCCTCACACAGCTGCGAGAGTTGTATACATTAAGCACGGGACAAAGAGAGTTACTTGGGCTTATTTGCCTATGGCTTACTCATTTGGATTGCACTTGAGTATGTTTGCAGCGTTGCTGCTCACAGCTCTCATTGTGGCAAACACCATAGGATGGAGGTGGAGAAGATGTCTATCCCGGCAAAAAGGAAATTTGCAGCAATGACTGGTGATGGGCGCGTCGTGATTGATGAGGGGGATATACCAAGTGTCGGTTGCGGTGAGGTTCTCGTTGAAGTTCATGCCTCTCTTATAAGCCCCGGGACTGAGATGGGAACTCTGCTCGCAAGGAGGCGAAGCCCAAAACCATGTGGAGAAATACAGCCGTTTGGATACAGCAATGCCGGTGTGGTTATAGCAAAGGGAGCTATGTGTGATGAATTTGAAATTGGTATGAGAGTAGCCTGTATGGGCAGTGGATATGCATTGCATGCAACGCACGCACTTGTCCCAAAGAACCTTTGCGTCCCGATTCCAGATGGGGTCAGTTATGAAGAAGCCTCTTTCGTTCATCTTGCAGCGACAGCCCTTCAGGCAATAAGGAGGGCTGAACTTCAAATTGGTGAGTATGTGGCTGTAGTTGGGTTGGGCATAATTGGTCAGGTGGCTTGCCAACTCGCAAAACTCTCCGGAGCTTTTGTGATAGCTTTTGACAAGCTCAACATGAGGCTCAATTTAGCCAAGGAGCTGGGGGCGGATGAGGTTGTCAACCTGCTCCAACAAGACCCAATTGATGTTTCATTTAAGTTCACGGATGGCTTCGGGATAGATTGCGGCATCATTGCATTCGGCGGCGATGCAACCGACGCATTTGATATGCTGCTGCGCATGATGAAGGTTGCCCCAGATACACACAGGATGGGACGCATCGTTGTCGTTGGGGGTTGTAATGCACGCCTCAACTTCCCTGTGCCATTCGGGAACATGGACATAAGAGCATCATCACGGACAGGTCCCGGATATCACGATGAGGCTTGGGAGAGAGGCGACAATTATCCATCCGTGTTCGTCCGTTGGGATACGCGCACAAACATGCGCCTCATTTTAAGGCTGATCTTGGAAGGCAAATTGAATGTGCGTCGGTTGATCACGCACGAATTTCCCCTCAGCGAGGCTGCGATGGCTTGCGATTTGCTGATTGAAAACCCTGATGCAGCGCTTGGTGTTATCCTGAAGCCGATGGTGAGCAACTGGTAGGTGGGCTGCCGGATTCATCCGGCAGTAGTTCACCGCCATTAGAATGCGCCATAGGCGGTTATGACAGTTGGTATAGTCTTTCCAAGTATAGCGAGGTCAAGCAACAGAGAGCGATTGCGCACATATTGCAGGTCAAGTTTCACCCAATCTTCAAAACTCAGGAGGTTGCGCCCGCTCACCTGCCAAAGGCATGTCAAGCCGGGCTTTACGCTGAGTATCTCCCTGTGGTCTGGGTTTGATGGGTCAAATTCATCAAGAGGATGAGGACGAGGTCCAACTAAGCTCATCTCACCCTTAAAGACATTGAAGAGTTGCGGCAGCTCATCCAAGCTATATGTCCGCAGGAATTTGCCGAGCAGAGTTACCCTCGGGTCATTGCGGAGCTTAAACCCACCCCTCATATCGCTCATAGCCCAGAGCGATGCTCTTAACTTCTCGGCGCCAACATGCATTGTCCGAAACTTGTAAAGTATAAACACTTTGCCACCCTTACCGTAGCGAGGTTGCCGAAAGAGAATCGGTCCTGGTGAGTCAAGCATTATGAGGATACCGATAAGAATCATAAACGGCATGCTAATAAACAGCAGCAACAGTGAGCCAACAACATCAATTAGGCGCTTGATGCACTCATACGCCAATGAATTCAAATTTTGAAAACTTGACCGAAAGCAGCTATCTCGGCTTTTGACGGTGTTCGTCCTATCTGCAATCAATTCTTCATCAACGGTAACCACATTGCCCATTGCGCAATTCTCGCTCCTTAAGTGAATGCCTGCACCTATCTCTTCGGGGACAACCAAACTTAAATGCCATAATCTTTGGACACCATTAAACACACTTCGGTTGAGGCAGCCAGAGTGGCTTCCCTATTGGGCAGCTAAGAGGGTGGTGGAATGAATCCATCAGCCAGCGTGACAAAGCTTTATACTTCCCTTATGCGCACATAGCTGACCACATCCCTGACGCCAGGCATTCTGCGCACAATATCAACGACCCTGTTGAACCTGTCTCTGACACTCTCTTGTGACTTGTCACCCTTCGCCCTCACTACCCACCCGTAAAGGTTAATTGTCCCACCGTAGTTAATCACTTCAAGTCGTGAGATATCCAAGTTGGCTTTGTTGAATTCGCGGCGTATCTTCATTACGAGTTCTTGAACACCTGCCTTATGTGGTTCACGCATGCGCATGGCTTCATCACCTCATTTAATGCTCGCATTACATGGCATCATACTTCCAGACAACGCTATTATGAACAGATGTTGTTTTATCGTCTTCTTGCCGCTATCATCTCCCATCACATTGATGTTCCATGTGAGCACTTCCCTCCTCGCCAAGTTTCCATACTCGTCTTCCTCAATCACTTCAAAGCGCAAGCTATGAATGCCATTCTTGAGCGGGCGCAATGTTAGGCGCACTGTAAAAGGCTCCATCGTTGGCATAAGTCCCCTGTATGAGTAAACTATTCTCTGTTCATTTTCCATTCGGAAGGTGGGTGTTGGCGATATGCTAAGGAGCGAAAAAGAGTTTAGCACTCCTTTCGGGATGAGCAAACTTATGTTAGCCGACGATGTTCGCAAACGCCTCGGTATAGTGAGGGTGGTGACGAGGATATCACTTTGCCTCACATTCCTTCTGCATCTTACAGCTATGGTTTCGGTATGGTCGTGGTTTGTGTGAGGCAACATACTAAGGACGGCGACAATGATACCCATCATTGCGCTCGTTAAGATGCACGCTGCAACATTTGACTTCGTTGAGAATTGCGATGGTGATACAGCCACCTTAAGCTTTGATTGATAGCTGCCGCATTGACGGACATCATCACCATAGATAATGGGCTTGCCAGCCAATGCGCCGCAAGCTTTGCCATCACCCTGATAGTGCCTGCAATAACGGCACTTGGTCAAGTCCTCATGGCAAATATGACATTTCGGGAATGAAAAATGACCCTCATAAGTGACAGTGCCACACCTTGGGCATTTTAGTGCAACCATACCATAAGCACCCGCTTATCCGGTTAAGAGCATTCGCTCAATCCCGCCAGCTCTATTTCTCATTATGCTCTAAACAAACAAGTCAGTAAAATTGAAGCGCCACCCGAGAAAAGGTTGTGAAGAAAAGCACAGCTAAATTAGCAGCTGCACAGTCATGAAAGTCATGATGGTGCGAGCATAGCGAACAGCGCAGAGCAATAAGGATCGGTAGGAAGGACTTCAGCGTCTCCACTTTAAATGACGGTTTTGTAGCTAAATCTCCCCCCTGTAGGTTTTGCGTTTGCGCTCTAAGCGTTGGTCCAGCAACAAGTTACGATTGCAGTTAAGCGTTTGGATGCAGGAGTAGCTGCTAAGCCATTCGCACCATTGAGTTGTGCAAAGTTTTTGGCGGACTATCATTTACACAACAAAAACTGCCTCTCTGCATCTTGCAGCGAGCTCGCTTCAATCCGTCATTGACCCTTATGCACGATTGTGCAACTCTTGTTAGATTTAGGTTAAGGCAATTTGAGCATGCGATGAACCTGCGGTATAATTCGCACATCGCTCAATTGCTGAGCGGCTATGCACGCAAGCTGCCAAAGCAAGCACTCGCTTGGCACTTCTTTGACACTGCCAGATGGCGTTACAGGCTGCAGCACAAATGGTATCTTGTCGCTAATGCTTGCAATGAGCTTTGAAACCCTCTCAACCTCACCCGGTTCTATGCTCAGCGTGACAACAAGTTTAACATAAACGGTGCGACCGGCACTCACACACAAACTCAATGTGCGTTTTAAGTCATCCCAGCTCAGCGGCTCACCGGTGACCGAGGGTAGCTTAGCGTCGGCAGAGACAGCGTCAACTAATGGGAGCACTATTTTTAGCGGCTCATACAAGTCGCCCTGTGTCTCAAGGAGTATGCGCATGCCAACCGCTTTTAGCTCCGCGGCGATTGCATTGCAGAATTCGGGCTGAAGCAATGGTTCGCCACCAGTAATGCAAGCCCAATGAATTAAATCGTGCCGCCCCAGCATCTTCATGAATGCTCCCACAAGCAGGCTTGCACTCACCGGATTTTGAATGGACAGAACAACTTCGTGCGAGAACGGTTTTTTAATAGCAACGCAATTTGGTGTCTCCCAAGAATAGGCTGTATCGCAGTATGGGCAACGCCTGTTGCATCTTGCGAGCCTGAAAAAAGCCATTGGGACGCCAACGAATATTCCCTCACCCTGTATGCTCACAAAGGCTTCAACCGCATCGCCAATGGCATCATTACATGCTCTCGGCTTGTGAATCATTGCCCAAGGAACACCTCACGCAAGTATACAATTGAGCTTCTGGCTATTGTCTCGGCTCCCGGGGTGAAATCAAATGCCTCAACGGAAACAAAACCGTCATAGCCTATCTTCCTTAGGGCGTTAACAATGGGCTTATAATCTGTTTCACCCATCCCCGGACCAAGCCTGTTGGCATCATTTGCATGCACATGCTTAAGGTATGGAGCTGCTTCAAGTATGATTTGGTCAAGCGGGCGTCCCTCACTGAGCATTGCCTTCACATCAACCATGAGTTGGAAATTGGGATGCGATATCGCTTCAACTAACCTGATTGCTTCAGTGACGGTGTTAATGAAATCTGTCTCCTCTGGCGATAGCGGCTCAATGCATATTGTCACCTTGTTTCTCTCCGCGTCCGGCATAATGTTTAAGAATGTGCGAATGGCGCGCTCCCACGCTTCATCTTGGCTCTCGCCTTCAAGAAACTTGCGTTGCCTTGGAGAACCAAAGACCATAATTCGCCCGCCTATATCGGCACAAAATTCTATGAGCGCCCTAAGATAATCTTCTGTTCTTTGACGCACGCTCTCATCTGGGTGGTGGATGTGCAACCCTTCGGGCTTGACGAGAAGCCAGTGCAATCCCACAACCTCAACCCCAGCAACCTCTGCACTGGCTCTAATTTGCCTTCGCTGCGCTTTCGTTATAGTTCGCACATCCTCAGCGAGCGCGAACGGCGCAATCTCAACGCCGCTGTATCCAACTTCTGAGGCAAACTTAAACACCTTCTCAATCTCCCACCCCTGAAACATCTCGTTGCATATTGCAAACCGCACCATTCCCTCTCACCTCATTGACAAAGTGTTTGATTTGACACCGCTGTAGATTCGCACAAGCCATAGAGCCATTGTGGTTGATAACAACTCCCGTTAGGTATAGACAGCAACAGCCTCAAACCACTGCCTCCCTCTGGCTCAGACGAAACCAACCTTTTGCACGCAGCATAACAAACACCGTCACATTCAACTGACTGCGCAACACCATCATCAAATGAAAGCACGCCACTTGCTCCACCCGCAATATGATGAGTTGTAGTGACAGCTCAATCTGCATAACCTTCTTCAAACTTCAAAGCGTTGGAGCTAAAGCCTATTCGCCAATGGCATTAGGAAATGCTTTAGCTTCGTTCAAGGCGTTCTTGTTGCCTGAAGTCCAACATCAACACAGAGCAAACCTTTTGAGCTACATTAAGGATAAAGCGGCAGAGGAATCCTTTACTTTCTTGAGGTGAGCCAAATGGGCGAGATTAAGGTGGAGCGCGCACAGCACAAAAGAGCCGTGCTTGAGCAACTTGTAAATATGTCACGCTCGCTCGGTGAGCCAAGCAGGGAATATGTTGTGCTCGGCGAGGGCAACACATCGGCAAAGATTGACGAACGAACTTTCTTTGTGAAGGCGAGCGGCTTCTCGCTCTCCGATATCACTGGCAGGGGCTTTGTTGAAGTTTACTTTGAGCCCGTCCTTGAGATGCTCAAGTTTGACCGTCTGACGGACGATGAAATTGAGCAACGCTTGAACGAAGCCAAAGTTGACCCATCATGCCCATACCGACCATCAGTGGAAACAATGTTTCATGCCCTGTTGCTTCAGCTGCCGGGGGTGAACTTCGTCGGGCATACCCACCCAATCTCCCTCAACTCCATCCTGTGTTCGGTGCGCAGCAAAGAAGTCCTTTCAGGGCACATGTTTCCCGAGGCGATTGTGTGCTGCGGTATAGCACCAGTTTATGTTGAGTATGCCGAGCCGGGTGCTGAACTCGCCAAAGCGATACATAAGGGTGTTCATGAACACATCGAAGTTCACGGAGAGCCACCAAAATCAATCCTTCTTGAGAATCACGGTCTCATAGCGCTTGGCTCAACGCCGAAGGAAGTGGAGACGATAACTGTCATGTGGGACAAGATAGCCAAAATACTGCTTGGAGCGTGTATGCTCGGTGGACCGCGCTTCTTGAGCGATGAGCAAATTAGGCGCATCTACACTCGCCCCGACGAGAAGTATCGCCAGAGACTCATATTTAAACGGGAGTGATGCCTCATGCGCGAGGGCGTGAGAAAACGCAAATTGAACGCAGGTGGAACAAGCGTTGGTTATCCCATTGAGCTGTATCGGTCTGCCAAACACAGGCTCCCGGAGAAGATGCTCGCATGGAGATTGCATGGTGCTGGCATGGATAACTTCGGGCGTAACAGGGAACCTGAAAAGGTGCCGCTCCCAAAGCATTCTGACAACGAATTACTTGTGCGCATTGACGCTGTAGGAGTTTGCTTCAGCGATGTGAAGATAATCAGCCTTGGGGGTTCACACCCGAGGCTTTATGGGCGGGACCTCTCAAAGGAACCGATAATACCGGGGCATGAAGTTTCGCTGACGGTGATCTCCGTCGGGGAAAAGTTAAAAGACAGATTCAAAGTTGGCGAGCGATACATTATTCAAGCCGACATTTATTACAAGGGCGTTGGATTGGCGTATGGCTATATGCTTCCGGGTGGCTACGAGCAATATTGTGTCATTGGAAAAGAGGTGCTCTATGGCGACGATGGTTGTTATCTGATCCCGGTGAAAGATGATTGTGGCTACGCTGAAGCTGCCTTGGCTGAGCCGTGGGCATGTGTTGAAGCCTCTTACTCAATCTCAATCAGAGACGGAATCAAAGCTGGTGGGGTGTGTTGGTTCATCGGGGTTGAAGGAGCACTGTTTAACGAGTATGAAATTAGCCAAGGTATAGAGCGACGAAGGCATCCAAGAAAAGTGATAGCAACAGGGCTTAATGGAATTATCCGACTGTTGCTCAAGGAGCGTTGCAGGGCGCTTGAAATACCGTTTGTTGAGACGAAAAGGATTGAGGAACTTGATATAGAAGAGCTTGTTCAATTTGAGACTGACGGGAAGGGATTTGATGACATAATCTTGCTTGGCAATTCAGCTGATGTCGTCTCAAAAGTTTTTGGGAAACTTGCAAGGGGTGGAATCCTAAACATCGTTGCGAATGCACCAATGGATAAGCCGGCAGTAATTGATGTTGGGCGAATACATTACGATGGCATTCTCATGGTCGGCACAACGAGCAATGACATTTCGGAGGGATACACCACCGGTAGAAGGAGAAGCGAACTAAAGAGCGGTGGCTCATTGTATCTCATCGGGGTTGGCGGACCAATGGGGCAAATGCATCTTCTGCGGGCGATTGATTCAAAGGAACCACCAAGAATCATAGTTGCAACAGATGTGGATGAATCCCGCTTAGAATATTGCAACCAGCGATATGCAAGAAAGGCTAAGGAAGCAGGAATTGAGCTAATCTTGCTCAACCCGAGGAAACTGGGGGAGCGGCTTGACAGTGAGCTTTACAAGGCAGTTGGTGATCATGGTTTTGACGACATTGTCCTTCTTGCACCAGTCCCAAGTTTAATTGAGGATGCTCAGAGGTGGCTTGGAGAGAACGGCTTCATGAATCTGTTTGCCGGCTTGCCGAAGGGCACAAATGTGAAGATTGATGTGTCAGGGGTATACATGCACGGTCAAAGGTATGTTGGGAGCAGCGGCTCAAGCATTGCTGATTTAGTGTTGGCTCTTTCAAAAACGGAAAGGGGCGAACTTCGCCCGAATTTTTCAGTGGCAGCCATTGGCGGGATAAAGGCGGTTTGGGAAGCTGTCAAAGCTGCTGAGGAAGGGCGCTTCCCGGGCAAGGTCGTAATATTCCCGCACATTGATATCCCGCTCACACCGCTGACCGAACTGAAGGAGCGCTTCCCTGATGTCGCCTCAAAGCTTTCTGAGGACGGCAATTGGACAAAGGATGCCGAAGAAGCGCTGCTAAAGCGCTTTCTCAAGCTTGAGCCTGCCGAGGATACAGAACTTATTGCAAGAGGTCCGTTTGTTTGTCACTGCGAGGGCACAATGAAGCGCCTTAAAGACAGGGTTGCCATCGTAACTGGTGCGGGGCAAGGTCTCGGTGAAGCAATCGCTATGCGCCTCGCTCAGGAGGGTGCGCATGTTGTTGTTGCCGATATCAATTCCGTAGGCGCAACTGCTGTTGCCGAAGCCATTAAGAAACGATATGGCGTCAGGGCGCTCGGCCTCAAAGTTGATGTGACAAACGAGAGTGATGTTGAGTGGATGGTAAAAAAGACGCTTGAGGAATTTGGGCGCATTGATATACTTGTTGCTAATGCTGGGATACTTATCGCCGGCGCTATAACTGAATTTGATGTTGACGCTTGGAGGAGGGTGATTGATGTTAACCTTGTCGGATACATGATATGCGCAAAGCATGTTGCCAAGGTCATGATTGAGCAAAGGAGCGGCGTTATCATCCAGATCAACTCAAAGAGCGGAAAGAAGGGAAGCTATAGGAACTCAGCATATGCCTCAAGCAAGTTTGGTGGCATCGGGCTAACGCAAAGTTTGGCGCTTGAACTTGCACCATATGGTGTGCGAGTGAACGCTGTATGCCCAGGTAACTTGCTTGACTCCCCTCTGTGGGTGAGAAGCCTATATGAGCAATATTCAAAGCGATGGGGGATAACACCCGAAGAAGTCAGGCGCAAATACGAGGAGCAAGTCCCGCTCAAAAGAGGCTGCACCTATGATGATGTTTGCAACGCCGTTGTCTTCTTAGCCTCCGAAGAGTCCTCTTACATCACTGGCGAGGCGCTGAATGTTGATGGAGGGCAGGAG
>JANXAS010000169.1 GCA_025062195.1 Armatimonadota bacterium | reverse complement strand
TGAAAGCAGTGGGATTGAAAGCTGCTCTAGCCGCCTCAGCTCCTGTCCCAATCGCACCACAGTGGGATTGAAAGTCCTCCTCCAACGCAGGGAACTCCCCAATGTCGAACGTCCCAATCGCACCACAGTGGGATTGAAAGCCAGAGACTGTAGCTCAGGCTGTAAATCGCATCCTAAGTCCCAATCGCACCACAGTGGGATTGAAAGATAGTTGTGGGACGATCGTCGCGCGCGGCTTTCAATCCCGTCCCAATCGCACCACAGTGGGATTGAAAGACTCTCTCGTATCAGCCCAGCTATGAACCTATCTACGTCCCAATCGCACCACAGTGGGATTGAAAGCTACATTCGGGGGCGGGGGCACTTGGCGAACGGGAGCCAGTCCCAATCGCACCACAGTGGGATTGAAAGCACCATCACCATCCACGACCCCACCGCCCGCTACTGGGTCCCAATCGCACCACAGGGTCGTGTAAAGATTTTTGTGTAAGCGTCTTGGA
>JANXAS010000168.1 GCA_025062195.1 Armatimonadota bacterium | reverse complement strand
GTCCCAATCGCCAACCCAAACCATGTTGTTTGGTCGCTTGGCATCCCAACGCCAATGCCATTCCTTCGGTCGTTTCCCACCACGCCAACCCATGCCCATCATGTAAGTTGCCACTTCTTTTCGGATCGGAACTTCAAGCCTGATGTCTCTTACGCTTACATTTCGTTTAGCCTTGACTGTGACTGAGTGCGTTATGCAACCGTCAAACTCCATTTTCGTGCCAACGAGCAAATCAAAATCATCGCTGCTTGACTTCACCTGCCACTCTGCGACGGCATCATTTCGCTTTAGCCATTTTTTGCTTGCATTTTGTGATGAAAGGCTGACCAATTTGCCTTTAGACTTGCCCCGTGTCCCTTGTCCCATGTTCCGTTCCACAACGAATTTGATTGGTTCAGCCAAAATTTCACGACCGTTGCTGACGATGCTTTCTGGCAATCCCAACTTGCCAAATCGGACTTTACGGTTCAAACATTCAATCGTTTCACCCTTAAACTTCAA
>JANXAS010000167.1 GCA_025062195.1 Armatimonadota bacterium | reverse complement strand
CAGCGCCAGCAATTAGAGCGGAAGTCGCCGTCGCAATGAAAGTGTAAGCAGGGACAATGACATCATCGCCTGGACCGATTCCGCAAGCGACTAACGCCGCTGTCAGGGCGGAAGTGCCTGAATTTACTGCTAAAGCAAACTTCGCTCCGCACTTTTGAGCAAACTCTTTTTCAAGTTGTGCAACTTTGCTGGGACGCTTCCCGTAGTAACGAAAGAGCCATGCACCTTCAGTTGGTGGGTTGTCCAAAAGGATTTGGCGGATACGCTCTTTAACTTCTGGAGCCAGTGCCCACAAATCAATAAGTTCCAAAAGTTCTTCCACGCCGACCTTCATCGCCATCCCCCTCCTAAGCAAAAAGTGGTCGCTCTCTACTGCAAATTTTGTTGGTGGATGACTTTTGCTAACCATGCTACGGACTTTAGTCCGTAGTTGACGATGAATTTTTGAGCGCCGATTTCAGTCAGCGAAAGATTTTGACCAAATCCGCCAAGTAAATTCAGCGCTCGTTT
>JANXAS010000166.1 GCA_025062195.1 Armatimonadota bacterium | reverse complement strand
GCCGTCATTGGGACGGTAACGCTCACGGTCAGCGTGGCGGAAGTGCAGGCGGGAAGGATAAGGTACGGCGCGCTCAGCCGGGTGGGCCAGTCCACGCCCGCCACGGATGGGACGACGACATCGGGGGTACTCCCCCGGCCGGTGTTGCGAATCCGCAGCACGTGGGTTACGACGGTGCCCGGCGGGCCGACGGCAGTGTGGGTGGGCCAGGGGGCAGCGCCCGCGCCGGCCCGGACCTCCAAGCCCACGTCCGAGGTCGGCGCCGTCAGCCAGTCCAGCGCCCGGCGCATCACTTCGGCACGGCACTCCCCACCCCTTACTGGCAGGGTACAAGCGGAGATGGCCTCAAAGCCGAAGGCGAGATACAGGGCCCGATAGTTCAGGCAGGTGCCGGTGGCCAGGGCGGCATAGCCGCTCAGAGGGCACCCCCCTTCAGCGGAGCGGCACTCCGCTTCGCTTCGTGCCTCACTACAAACGAGGGGGCGGCACTCTGCTTCGCTTCGTGCCTCACTA
>JANXAS010000165.1 GCA_025062195.1 Armatimonadota bacterium | reverse complement strand
AATTGTCCCTTGTCCCTTGTCCCTTGTCCCTTGTCCCTTGTCCCACTTTTGACGGCACTCTGCTTTGCTCCGTGTCTTACTACGAACCAAGCAACAGGTCTGTAGTTAGCCACGAAGCGATAGCGAAGTGGCGTAAAATTGGTGCAAGGGTGTAATGTAAGGAATCCCTTATGGTAGCCCCAACTTTTGTCTCACCCAGTTGCGAATTTGCTCAGCTTGCTTTATGCGCTCTTGAGCAATGTTGGCATCAAAGATTTTGAACGGTGCAACACCTGTTGCGTTAACATATCGGCTGCGGATGTAATCTTCCGTCAATGGTTTGCCTAATGCGATGATATCTGGTGGTGCACTTAACTGTATCGCCAATTGTTCCAAATCATGGGTTCTTGGTGGCGTCGCTTGAAATCGGACAAGGTAAAAGGCTTTCAAATACTTCTCTGCTGCCTGCTGAGCTAAAAAGACGGCAACATAATGATACCCTCTCTCACGGTTATCCCTTGCTGCCTGTAAATCTTCATCG
>JANXAS010000164.1 GCA_025062195.1 Armatimonadota bacterium | reverse complement strand
CTCTCGGCGCTGAAACTCCGACTGCTACACTTGCCATCATTTTTTCGCTCACCCTTTCGCTTCTTTCTCGTGATCCTGTAGGGACAGGCAAAGCCTGTCCGATTTTTTCGGGCGGATTTTCATCCGCCCCTACGATTTCTGCGGGCAGACTTCGTCTGCCCCTACGGTTTCTGCGGGCGGACTTCGTCCGCCCCTACGGTTTTTCGGGCAGACTTCGTCTGCCCCTACGGTTTTTGCGGGCGGATTTCACTTGCACCTACTTGTTCGCCAACTCGTTGAACGATTTCGTAAATGTCCATGCCGACAGGACACTTGACAATGCATCTTCCGCACCCGACGCACATGTTTTGCCCGTAGGTTTGCAGGAAATAGGCGAACTTGTGCAAAACTCTTTGTCGGTAGCGGTGCATTTGTGTCGGTCTTGGGTTGTGACCTGAAGCGTGCAAAGTGAACAGTGCGAAACCACAACAATCCCAATTGCGACACCTAACACCTTCAAACAAAGTCGCTTCATCCACGATGTC
>JANXAS010000163.1 GCA_025062195.1 Armatimonadota bacterium | reverse complement strand
TGCCAATTCCCATCTTCCTTCCTTTTATGGGATAGGGTTTACCTGATTGCAACAAAACGATTACCATATCACCATAGTCATCACGGAGTGTAAAGGCGGGAGTTTGGTATCCTTCCAAAATTTGACCAGTTCTCCTTCACTTACACGAACCTGGTCTTGTTGCCCTTGACAACCTGCGTTCATCGTCACCAATACTAACGCAACGCAAATCGTTAACCATCTCACCACCATCACAGCGCAGTCATGAAAACTTGCTTGCCTTCTTTTAACTCCACGCATCATTTATCAACTTCCTTCAGGTGATTGGTTTTTGCGTCCTGTTTAAGCATAGCCGAACTTGGCTGTTGTGAGTCAACATCTGAATCCCATTCCAAATGCAACAGGCTGCGTGGTATGCCGATACTGCGCAATTCCAAGTTTTTTCGGCTTGGCATTAGCCTCGCCCTCCAAGTTTTTTTTCATCAAATTGGAGGGCATGTCTACTGGCTTGCCGACTTTTCGGTTCGGCAGTAGTCCAATCCTCCAAAA
>JANXAS010000162.1 GCA_025062195.1 Armatimonadota bacterium | reverse complement strand
AAGAAGCACGAAGTCAACAGCGCGCAAAACTTCATCTGGCGGGATTACACCGCCGCCAAAACTTGTTGAGACGAGCAACTTGGCAGCGCTTCTTTCCTTAACCAATTTAATGAGTTCAACCACCCTTCGTGGGCGAAGTATTTCGTGGTCGTAGCCACCACCGCATTCGTTGTTGATTTCAATGAGCACATTCCGATAGCCTTGTTTCATCAACCAATCAACCGTGTTGATGACCGCTCTTTTTACGGCTTCCTCATCACGCAATCTTTGGTCTTGACCAAAATAAAATAGCCCCAAAATGACAATCATTTTTTGTTTCTGTGCTGCATCCAAAATTCGCTTTAGCCTGTTTAGCCATGCAGGCTTTAGCGAGCCATCGGGGTAAAATCCGCTAACATGCCAAGGTTGGTTGCCAGTGAATTGACCAGCCTTTGGACCGCCACATTGCAAATTAATTGTGAAAGCTATGACGCCATGAGCCTTGTAAAGTGGCAATGCAGCAATGAACTCATCGGTGTTTCTCTCAGGGT
>JANXAS010000161.1 GCA_025062195.1 Armatimonadota bacterium | reverse complement strand
GAGCGATAATCGTTTCGCCTGAGCGCAAACTCGCCAAGCAAAGCCAAAGATGCAGCAGAGTAATTGTTGCTTCTCGTTAACGCCCAAAGCGAAGCAACTGCGCCGCTAACACTCGTGTCCCATGTCCCTTGTCCCATGTCCCAGTAACCTGCCACTGCTTTCCACCAAAGTGCATCTTCGTTTTGCGGGTCAATTTTCAACACCTTTTCTGCCCACTCTCGCCCTTGACGAAATTCACCTCGTTTGATGTGCCATTGAGCCAAACCGTTCATGGCAGCGATGCATTGTGGGTCAAGGTTAAGTGCTTTTCGGTAACATTCGGCAGCAGCATCAAGTTCGTTTCGCTCTTCGTGCTCACGAGCCTTCAGCAACCACGCTGTCGGAGTTGTAGGCTCACCCAAGTGTTGTTCAGGCAAACCGATGTGGGGAGCAGGCTCACCACTGTAATCGGCGAAAACTCTCCTGTGTCCCGTGTCCCTTGTCCCATGCTCCACAACCAGTCGGACTTGCAAAGCAATTTGTTTGCCATCTTGAACGACGACGGAGACA
>JANXAS010000160.1:261-551 GCA_025062195.1 Armatimonadota bacterium | reverse complement strand
CCAGCGTTTCCAACTGGAACAATGACTTTATCCGGCACGTTATGGTGGCGTTGATCCCATATGTCGAAGGCTATCGTCTTCTGCCCTTCAAGCCTATAGGGATTTATTGAGTTCAATAAGTATATCGGCTGCGTTGCACATATCTCCTCAACGATTTTTAGCGCCTCATCAAAGTTTCCCTTCACCTGAATAACCTTGGCGCCATGAACTATTGCCTGAATAAGTTTTCCAAATGCAACTTTGCCAGAGGGAATAAGCACCATGCATTCTAAACCAGCTCTGGCAGCGTA
>JANXAS010000160.1:0-251 GCA_025062195.1 Armatimonadota bacterium | reverse complement strand
GTACGCGGCAAGCGAGGCGGAAGTGTTACCAGTCGAGGCGCATGCAACGCGCTTCATGCCTAGCTCTAAAGCCTTTGTTACGCCGACAGTCATACCTCTATCCTTAAATGAGCCTGTTGGGTTTTCACCTTCATTCTTCACGTAAATATTTTTTAGACCTGCTTCGCAGCCAAGCCTAACACATTTATTTAAGCTTGTTCCACCCTCACCTAAACTCACAATTTTACTTTTATCGCTTACCGGCAATAGTT
>JANXAS010000015.1:52278-65193 GCA_025062195.1 Armatimonadota bacterium | reverse complement strand
TTTAGCTCTATGTCAACTTCTTCCTCCCACTCCCTTACAGAAACTTTCAATCCATCCTCCCTTATCTCCTTGTGCTCAAGTTCCTTTATCAAAACCCTTTTAACCCTAACGCTTATAACACCATCCCTGAAAAATGCCATATCCTTGCGACAACACATGCTACCAAAAGGACGCTTGTATAGGACGGAAAAGTGAATTGTTGGATATGAAACTTTTGTTGAGCCACAGTTGTGGTCTTTCTGGCAATCTGGATAAAATGCATTGTTTGCAAAATACATCCAAAAGCCGCGTAGTGGATTTGGCACTCAATTGTTTCGTCATCAACAGCTGCTCAAAGCCGATGGCATGTTAATTGAGCACAAACAAAATTTTGAGTAAAGGACGAAGATGTTTGTGGTGAGGCACGAAACGAAGTGGGGCGCCGTGTGGAGGGTAACATGGGGCAATGAACATTGGGCAGGTTTAACACCACCTCGCTATCGCTTCGTGGCTCGCTACGAACCAAATTGGCGGTGCATCCAAAGACGCACCGTCCAAAAGCGCTCCATCGGGAGACACGCCCTACAGATTTTGAAACAAACCATGATTTTAGAGGGTGGCTACCTTGAGCTGCCCAAAAAGAGATGCATTCCGGACGGTGGCTCTCCTGAGCCACTAAAGCAGATTATTGGTGCATAGAGAGATGCACTTCCAGGGAATAAATTGCGTTCACTTACAATCTCTAACGGGTAGCATTAGTCACAAGTTAGGCATTACTTCTGGCTGCCTCCGATAAATGGTGGTCATTGAACGCTGCATTATGTTTTGCATTCATGACGCGCCTCAAAGTTGCATCAAAGACATGATGAACTTGTCCACGAATGTGCAACTTACCTGTTTCATCCATAAAAACATAAACGGAGCCCCCTTTGAAGACGACTTTGACGATACCTTTGAGCAAGCCCAGTTTAAGACCTGCAGCAACAACAGCGCATGCCCCAGTCCCGCATGAAAGTGTTTCTCCAACAGCTCTTTCATAGCTTCTCACGCGGACTTCACTCTGGTTTATCACCCATGCCCACATAACACTCGTTCGCTGCGGGAATAATGTGTGGTTCTCAATAGCAGCGCTAACTTTCTCCCAAACTTCGTCATCAAAGTTTTTGTCCGAGAAGATGACGACATGTGTACTGCCAGTGTTCACAGGTATGCACCTCAGGCACATGCCAAGTATGTCAATGACAACCTCTCTTGGTTCTTTTGTCATACTTGTGAGCGTTTCGCATGTTTTCATCGGTATCTCACTTGGCTCCCACTTTGGCTCAACAAGCTCAGCTTCAACGACGAAGTCTTTCGGGTTGGAATTGATTACACGAACAGTTGATGCGCCCCAAATTGTCTTCACGGTAAATGACAGCGGTGAGTTGCCAAATTTTAAGAGCATGCTCTCATAAGCGAAGCGAGTTGCACACAATAAGCCATTGCCACAACCATCTTCAGTCCCGTCTGGATTGAACATACGCATCTCAAAATCGTATCCCTCAGCACCATTCCAAACGACGACAAGCAACCCGTCCGAGCCAACCCCATACTTGTGTCGGCATAGCGAGACTGACAAACTAACCCAGTCATGTTCGTTGCGCTCATTTGCAGCAACCAAGATGAAGTTATTCCCAGCTACATGATACTTGCTCAATTTCAGCAGCAAGCTCACCACTCCTCAAGTCTTGCCTTTGCTAACTCCCTGATGCCGCGCCACCACGAGCCATTTGTGTCAAGGACGCAGAACCACCATGCGCATGGACGAAAGCCGCTATACGGCACTGCGGCAGTGAGCAATGCGTCCCTTGCAAGCGAAAGCCGTTCATGAAAAACTTTGAGATAAAGCTCATGCCTAATTGAGCGTAATTTCGCTGCCTCCTCAGAATAGGCGAGTGACTTTAGACGATGCACAGCCTCTTTTCTTTTATGGTGCAATTCGCTAAGCCTGCCCTGCAAAGCCAATATTGCGCTAACAAGGCTCTGGCGCTCGGATTCTGTGTCTTCATGTTCGTCAGCGCATAATGAGCCGCTCTTTAACAAGCTACGCTGCAATTGCAACTCCATCAGTTGCTTGATAATGTTTCGTTCTTCTTGCGCCAATTGCCTGCACTCCATGACGAGTGTTTCAATCTCTCTCCCGAACTTGCTCAACTCGCTTGAGACTATCTCAAACCTTCGCCTTAGGTGCTCAATCTCGCCATCACCCACGCCGATGCCAAGCTCAAACATTTTGAATGTCGCCCTCGGTGATGGCATAGCAATCATCTTTTCAATTATGCTGTTGGCGGATGAGATAGCGTTTCTCCACGAACCTGCAAATTCCTCAGCACTCACAACTTTGCTTCCCACAAAGCGTGCTAAATGTGATGGCAGCCTAAGAATGGCATTCAAGTTGCGCATAGCATCAAAGGTTGAGTAGCAAATTCTCAATAGTGGTGAGAGCTCAAGCTTTATGCCAGCCTCATTAAGCATCCTCACGAAGCGTTTTGTTATGTGCATATATGCTGAACCGGTCTCGCTGAGCACCATTACGCCCTCGCTGCACAGCATAGTTGGAGTTATAACGGCTTTCCCAACAAGAGCACATTCATCACCGAACGCCTCTTCAACGCACCTTGCCAACGAAATCCTGTTCGTTAACGGTTCGCACGCTTTTCTCTCCACCCTTCTTCTGTCGGCGCCGGTCAAAACGATGAGCCAATTTCCGTCAACGCAAACAGTCCCGCGCCCAAGCTGACGCGAGACCAAGTCGAACGGGATGGCATTCTCTCCAAACTCGCTTAGCGAATATATCCCCGTGTTCGCAACTGCTTCATTGTATGCGGATGCTGCAACTTCTCTCGTGGCTAATGAGAGGAAAATGTCAAGCGGCTTAAATCTCTCAAGCATGCATGAGCTTGAATTGAACCTGAAGAAATCAAATGACCTCGTAGTTAGTAGATTCTTCGGAGTCCATCCAATGAGCTTGTTAAGGATATGCCTGTATAGGCAGATGTAGAACTTACTCAACGGTGCTCCCATTCCAACTGAGTTGGCACACTCATTTATCAACCTCAACAGCTGTGCAACAGCGGTGCGGTGAGCTTCCAACGGCATGTCAACCATTTCAACAGCATTGCTTGCTGCCCAACTGATCAATTCCTTCACCTTTGGGAGCACATTGCCGACGCAGATGAATGCAGCCACAGGACCACGCCTTGAATTGTGAACTATGGCTTTCCAACCCCATGCCTCAGTCCATCTGTCAATAAAGCCCAAGATGCCCTCCTCAGAACACCTTGCAAGATTACCCAATGGTATGCCGCAGGATATGTAGTCAGAGACAGTTGGTGCAGCTTCACATCCGAATGGCAACGCTGTCTCGCAAGTTGCAGCCCAAATGTTTGAGGTGCTACCATCATTGCGTCCGATGATCACGAAATCGCCATCGCGAAGCATTGCTGAGTGAGCTTTGCTGAAGTAGTCAGTATCATGCACGCCGAATATGAAGGGCATATTAATGCCATGTTGAACCATCTGCTCAATTAGGACGGCTTTCATTGGCTCGTCCCAACACACCGTTTGACCAAAGGAAAGAAGTTGGCGATACCTCGGCAGGCTCTCAACCACGCTCGCCAAGCTCGGTGCATCAATTGAAGCCTCGTCAGCTTCACGAAGCAGTTTCATTAGCTCTAAAACGCTGTCTGCCACTTACCCACACCTCACTTGTGCGTCGGCAATGCAACATGATGCCTTACAATGGCGCTCAGTGAAAGCGCGGCAGCAAATGCATTATGACAGCGGCTATGAGTCTAAGAGGCTTAAGACGCTGCTCCCAAAAGAAAAGATATGTAGCGGTGGCTTCAGCCAAGAGAGTTTTTGGAAGCACAGCCAGTGTGAGTTGCTAATTTGTTCTGGTCTGAAGTTCCTCCTGCTTCTTTTGCTCTCACCGAAGTCGTTTAGTCATCCGCTTGGCATTGCTTTAGGCGCAGGAGCGTGTGCATAATGCAGTTTGTGATATTTAATTCGGGCAGAGAGGTGAGCTTTGATGGCGAAAATGCGTTTTGGCATCATAGGGTGTGGCGAGATAGCTGTCAGGACTGCTGAAGCGATAGCGCAATCAGAAAGCGCCACAGTGGTAGCGACGATGGATGTGAATGAGGGGCTCGCAAAAGACCTGGCTGAAAGGCACAATGTAAGATACTCAACCGATCTTGATGAACTCCTTTCATGGGATGATGTTGATGCCGTCTATATTTCAACGCCACACCATTTGCATGCCCCTCAGGCAATAAGAAGCGCCGAGGCAAAGAAGCACATCGTCGTTGAGAAGCCGATGGCGCTCAATGTGGCAGAGGCTAAAGAGATGATTGAGGCTTGCAAGAGTAATGGCGTTGTGCTTTCGGTTTGTTTTCCGATGCGTTACTTGCCGCATATTAGGAAGGCAAAGGAACTCCTCTCAAAAGGGACTATAGGAAGGGTCGTTGGGATAAGCATAAAAGTGCTTATAGACAAGCCAGCCTCCTATTGGACTGGCGGATACACGGGTAGGGCAAAGACCGATTGGAGAATGCACAAGGAGACTGCTGGTGGTGGCATACTCATTATGAACGCTATTCACAACATAGATTGGATGCGCTACTTAACCGGACTTGAGGTTGAACGAGTATACGCAGAGTATGGCACGCTTGTCACCGAAGGTATTGATGTTGAAGATGTAGCATGCGTTGTGTTGCGTTATGCCAATGGTGCTGTTGGGATGATTGAGGCTCTCTCATGCGCTGCTGGTTCGTATGGGCCTGGGCAATGGAGCGGTGATAGAATATATGGCACTCATGGGACGATAGTGCTCACGGAGCCTTTGCGCCTTTACACTAAGGTCGGTGATCTCGGTTATCCAACGAATCAGTGGATTGAGGTTCCAAGCCGTGAGATGGAGCGAAATGACCGCAAGCTGTTCATTGACGATTTTGTGCGCTCAGTCTCGGAGGGCAAAGAACCGTTGGTGAGCGCTTATGATGGGTTGGTCAGTGTGGCAATAATTGAAGCCGCTTACATTTCGCTTGAGTGTGGTAGCCCTGTTGATGTCATGTCGTTGATTTCATAAGTTACATGGGTGGCAATTTGGGTTTAACGGGCTTAAACCACTTTGGCAATGCAGCGGGGTGAGGCATCCTGCCAATCATTCACGGGTTTGAAGCCTTTGCCAGCCGGCAATTAACACACTATAGCTGTTGGGGAGGGTGGAACGATTGATTGGCGAAAGGGAAACTGCAATAGGGGAGTGAAGATGGTGGATGGAGTGGGAGTTGTGATACCAGCATACAACGAGGCTGAGCGGATTGAAGCGGTCCTAAACGCTGTCTTGAATGCAAGCTGCGTCAGTCAAGTCGTTGTAGTGGATGATGGTTCAGAGGATGGGACATACGATGTTGTATCTAAGTATGCCGAAAGTGATGGTGTTGAACTTACTCGTCTTCCATCAAATAGGGGCAAGGCAATGGCTGTCTGGGTCGGAGTGCACCATATAAGGCAATCAATCGTTGTCATGCTTGATGCTGATCTTATCGGTCTGCTGCCTTCGCATATTGAGCTGCTTGCAGAACCAATATGGCTCGGTGAAGCCGACATGACAATCGGCGTATTCCGAAAGGGTCGTTGGGTGACTGACTGGTCCCATCGGCTTGCACCGAGCATATCCGGTCAAAGAGGCATGCGCAGGGAGTTGTTGCTTAAGCTGCCATCACCAGATGGTGTCGGCTATGGACTTGAGGCTTTTCTTAACCGTTGGGCTAACAGGTGCGGTTGGCGAGTAAAGCACATCATCCTTGAAGGTGTTAGCCATTTCACCAAAGAGGAAAAGCTTGGCTTTGCGAAGGCTCTCATAGCGCGCTCTCAGATGTATTGGGAGATCGGAAAGACATTTTGGTATCGGTTCACAACTGACGGAAATGAGAAGCGAGGAGACCGACCCTCAGATGCGCCATGACAGCATGTTAAGGATGCTTATCAGACAACCATTCCTCATCGTGCTCATTCCTGTAGCGCTTCTCACACAATGTGCTTTTGCATCCTTGATTTGCATCTTACCGCTTTACTTTGCCGAAGAGGCTAATGCACCGAACGCATTTGCCGGCTTTGTAATCTCTGGGTTTGCGCTCGTTGAGACAGCTTTAAAAGCATTCTCGGGGAGCCTCGGAGATAGGTATGGCAGGATCAAAGTAATGTATGTTGGGTTGCTTATAGCTATATGCACTACCGCTATCATAAGCGCTATGAGTGTGCTCAAGCTGTGGGTGCCATTCATCATCGTTCATCCAGCCGCTGGTATCGGTGCTGCGATGATATGGACTTCTTTGACAGCTCTATTCCTTGACATTGCACCACGGGAAAGCAAAGCTGCAGCCCTCGGAATTGATAACCTGTGTTATCTTACCGGCATCGTCATTGGTGCTGCAAGCTCATTTGCGGTGCGTCACTATTTCAAAAGCTCAACCGCTGTTTTCATAGAAGCATTCGTTTGCTTCACATGTGCCATTGCATTGCTATCCTGTGCAGCTTGGCATATGAAACCAACAATGAGGCAGCCTTTTACATCTCCGTTTGAAGCTGGTGCTGCAACGCTGAAGAGCTTGGTGCAGCTGTGCCGAAATAAATCCGTGCTTCTGCTTGCTCTTATACTTGGGTTAGTGCAATTTGCCATCGCAGTCCAAGTGCCAGTTCTGCCAATCTACGCTCATGTTTCCCTCAAGCTCACCGATGCACAAATCAGTGCAAGCATATTCATAATCGCTTTGGTGCTGAGTTTGCTTGCCCTTCCATTGTCCCACCTTGCTGATTTATTCCCGAGACCTTTCATAATGCGCCTTGCGCTGCTCATCGGGGCAGTTGCGTTTGTTGCAGCCCCAAAGCTCAAGGCGATAACGCTTATAGTTGTGGTAGGGATATTGACTGGCGCTGGATGGGTAATGGGCTTACCGGCAGTGCTTGCAACCATTGACGATGTTGCCTCAAGCGCCGGAAGAGGACTGTCAATTGGCTTTGCGACAACCGCGCAGGGGATCGGGTTCATACTTGGACCATCATCTGGCTCGCTCGTGATGTCGCACATAAGCATGTCCGCACCATTCATTCTTTCCGGGGTGAGCTTATTCATCGCATTAGCATTCTCTGTTATGCTCGGAAGCCGTCTCCCGTGCAAAAGGGCAAACTGAAGATAATGCCGCTTTCAAGAAATCAATGTGGTATGTGCATCTTGCTTGCGAAAACTTTGGTGGAGCCAACATCGCAAATGATGCCAAATTCATTGTGTAAGTTTCATTGCACCCTTCCGAATCTGTTTAGCGGCGAGATGCGAATTAAAAGCTTGCCGAGCAGTTTGTTGATTGGCACCGGTCCAAAATCACGGCTGTCCTCGCTTGCCGATCGGTTATCTCCGAGAAGGTAAACATGCCCATCCGAAATAAGCATTGGTGTAAGCCCTATCGTGGCAATGCCACCAACATATGGCTCATCAATGGGCTTACTGGAGATGCAAACTTTGCCCCTGTATGTGGCTATGAATTCTCCCGGAAGACCAACGACGCGCTTTACAATCAGCTCCTCTTTGTTTAGCGGGTTTTGAAGCACAACAATATCGCCACGCCTCGGCACAGTGTTAGAGTATGCACCTTTCAAGAAGAGCAACCTCTCACCTTGCAGTATCGTCGGAGCCATTGAGTTTGAAGTCACCTCAACGACGAGCAGATAGCGGATGCGAATTAACATGATGCATACAACTGTAACGGCGAAGATGCCGATCGTGAGCCACACTCTGAGGCGCGCATAAAGGCATTTATTGTTCAGACTATGAAGTGAGATGCCCGTGCTTTGATGCCTCACTTTACAAGCCTCACTCGTGCACCAGATATTCCAAACGGAACAAAGCAATATCGCTCAACGAAATCGCCATCACCGAAACTCCAAGGACCGACCATAAACAGTTCCCCAGAAGGATGGTGATGCGGACCGAGAAGATTGCGCAAGCTGTTTATCAGGGTTATGCTGATTTCATTCACGCCTCGCTTGACAGCCTCCGTAATCTCCAGCTGGAACGGGCGCCAGATTAGCATGCCACACTTCGTGCCGTTTATGCTGACATCAGCAACAATGGCATTAAGTTGCTCAAGCTCAAACAGCACCTTAGAGGCTCCGACAGTCCTCAACGATGGCAGCTCAAACTGCTTTGTGAGCGTCACTTTGCCTGAGTAAAACGGTAGCCCTTTCTCAACCAGATTAGTCGCATCAACTTCACCATCCGGTGGCGCTGTGATTGCGAACTTGCTCAGTGATTCGTCGCACTTAACTCCGAACCTGCCGACAATGTAACAGCTTTCAACCTCCATTGGTGGTTCATAGTCCCATTGACATTCAATGACATTCTCTCCAACCTTGACCTTCCCAGTTATGTTAAGCTTACGGAATGCCTGATCAAGGTAGAAGCCCTCATCTTGGCTCTGTATCCGTTCCCCATTTACAAAGATGCGTTGAAGGTGTGGCGTTTCAATCGCCAACCAAAGTGGCTCATCGTTTGGCGGCAGTTGCTCAACCTCAAACTTGTATCGGACGATAAGCTTGCACGGTTCCCCGGTTGATATAAGATGCCTGTAAAGTCGTATGACAGGCTGATTGAGCTGCCATTCACCGCCATCTATCTGGTAGTCGCAGAAGTCAAGTGTCAACGCATTCGGGTCATGAACTTGCAGTTTGAACTTGTCATAAAAGTCAATTGAGTGCACCGTCTCAAAGTCAAGTTTCGGCTCACCGGCTCTTGGCTTTCTCTTCGGGTCAAGCACAATCAGGTGGGATTGAGTTGGTGCGAACCTAAGCTTTGTAGTGATGAGTCCGTCTTCAACTGTGCATGGGTGCGCTCTCACATCGCCAGTATCGGCATCCCAAAGCTGAAGCTGCCCAACGCCGTTGATTTTGACAGTTGCATCTACGACCTCATCTCTGCTCGTGTTGGCGATGAAAAAGATGCGTCTTCCGTCCTCAAGTTGCCTCTCCTGATAGATTAGCGATGGCGCTTCGGCACCGTTGGACTGCAGCGATATTGAGCGATGCGCGAGCCCATCAAGTGCCTTTTTAAGTTTTTCCTTGCTGTGCGCTATGACTTTGGCATTGCGCTTCAAGAAACTCGTTACATCCTCGCATTCCTCACCATCAACCATCGTCGGGAGTGGCTCAACGGCGATAAGCTTTCCACCGGAACGCACAAACTCTATTAGCAGCTGGAATGTCTCGCTGAACATCGTCAATGATGGTGGGATGATGACCAATTGGTATGAGCAACTTCCAACAACAAGCCTGCCATCTTCAACGGATGCGTGCCGTCTCATAATCATTTCATCGCCGTAATCATAGTCAATGTGCAGTTCAAGCAGCCACCTGCTCAGTTGCTCAAAGCTATCGCTTATGCGCATTGCCTCCTCGGTATGTTGAGGATGGTATACGCACCAAGCGCTTGAAATTGGGTGGAGCACAAGCACATTGGCAATATGTTTACCGCGTGTGAGCATATATGTGATGCGGGCGAAGCGGTCGTTGACGAGATGGAAATAATCCCACCATGGCTGATGGTCATTGAATGACGGTGGAAAATCCCGCTTTCGGCAACCCCTCAAACTGTAAAGCACAAGATGCTGACAGACCAAGTCAACACCGAGGGCAAATTGCCACTCGGCAATCCACCTTTGATCCTCAAACGACATATTCCATCCGGAACACCCAAACATCTCTGAGAGGACTCTTCTCCCGCCAAATTGATGTGCTACGCTGCTGACCTGTTTGACGAGCATTGTGCTTCCAAGCCTTCGGCACAGATGGTCAATTCCAGGTATTTGCATAAACTCGTAATGCGGCATAGCTGCGCCAATGACATTAATCTGGGAGACCAAATTATCCTCAGCCAAGAAATGACCGGTGAGGGCAAGACCGTGAACCTCACACCACTCGTATATGCGCTTCGTGAATGTTTCAACAAACATTTCCGTGGCTGTCCGAAAGTAATCATGGCGCACCTTATGCCAGCCTCTCCCGTTGATGCATACCTCGTAAAAGAGCGATGGCAAATGGTCAAGTAGGTTATAACCACGCCTATCCTTAAAAACCCTTGGCAGCTCATCCGTCCAAGGCATCCTGCCATAGTTTGGTTCATCGGTGAATATGCCGGGTATAGTTCGTTCCCATCCGAACTCGCCCCCAAAGCGCTCATAGTAGCGTTCATATGTGCTCTCAATGAAAGCTTCAACCACCTTTGGGTTGAGCAAATCAACGTAGCCATCCCGCTCAGCGTAAAACTCAAAAACTGTCTTACCGCGATGCTCGCTCATGTTTAAAGCAACACCAGTAACATCCACGAGGTTGTATATTTTTCGTCCCTTCTTAACACCGAGGTAGTAACGCAGGCTCCCGCTTACAGGAACAAACTCTCGCACATCCCAGTGGATATGCACTTCACGGTTGCGCAGGCTCTTTCGGTTGTATTCACCACCACGCCCCGAGACAAGCCCGCCAGCAAACCCGCTTGGCCACTTATCCTCATCATACAACCACGCATATATTTTGAGTTTCCTGCTCTCGTCAACGCATGCCTCAATGCACTTCATCCATTCTTCGCTAAGGTATGGTGTTTCAAGACCGATTCGTGCGTGCATGAAATGCCCACCTAAGCCACCTCTGTGCATTGCTCTGATTTGGCGGCGCAGTTCCTCCGGATCAAGCTTATCATTCCAAGACCAGAATGGAGCGCCCCTGAATGCGCTGCCGCTGCCAACCTTACCAACGAGACGAAACTGGCGCTCAAGTTCATCCATCACATCCACCCCCACTTGGTGAAGCTGTTGCACGCATGTAGCAAACGATTTTCTTTCACGCTTTTGCATTGTGACATGCACGCTTTTGCATTGTGACATGGCTGCTTGCAGGTGTAAATCGGAGGAGCGCCTGAATGCAAACCTTGGCGCACAATCTTTTCTGTTCCGCTCTTCGCTCAAAAAGTGTTGGTGTGCGGCTGCTTGCGCCACTCGCTTCAGCTATTGATTGATGGCGTAGAAATGGGCGGCGAATTTATTCGGCATACTCTCGGGAGAGAAAGCTCTTTGCGAGCCAGAAAAATTATGCTCGTGGAAATCTACGATGGGCAGCAGCCAAAGCCCATAGCATGAATATTTTCGGTGAAGAGTGCTCTATCCTTACTGTTGAGAGCCTTTCTCTCAACGCAGTCAAAGGGAAAACGACATGCCAAAATTGGAAAAGCAAGGCGTAGCTCAATCGCTTAAGTCGTAACGAAACTGCAATATGATGGTGAGCGAGGTTGCAAATATGAAAGAACCGTTTGCATCATCAGAGGAAATCAGCGGTGAGTATAGCTCATTTTTGCAGCTTGATTTTGGGTGCGCAGTTTGGTCTAATAGACATTTCATCGCCTTTGCATGCATTGCTTTCATGGGTGGAGTGTTAATAGCTGTCATAAACAACAATCCCATCCACTATGCAGTTGCTAAGTTGGGTGGCGATTCGGGGGGCGCTTTAATGCTGCCGGACAAAAACGATGCCCTCCTTGAGACGCTTGATGCCGAACTCTCATTTATCCGCATAGCTGCGCAGAATATTCAATCTGGCATTCACACCTTTGTGCTCGGCATATCCTTTGGTATTGGCACACTGATAATGCTAATCATCAATGGGGCAGCTGTGGGATGCATGCTGCTCATGCTGCTCAATTCCTCCTCAAGTTATGAAATTGCTGCGAGCATAGTCGCGCATGCGCCCATGGAGCTTATAGGATTGATAACTTGCGGTGCCGCTGGCTTGCGACTCGGCTGGGGACTTATAAGGGCGATAGCATCCTCAAGCATCTGGCATTTGCAGGTGGCAACTCTTGAGGCTTTGTGCCTCGCCTGCATCTCAACAATCATGCTGGTGACTGCCTCCGGGATTGAAGCCTTCATATCCTTCTCGGTTCACATACCATCAGCCTTTAAAGTGGTCATCGGTGTGGTTACCATTCTGACGATGCTTGTGTGCATTCAACTGTCGCGGCTGCATTGGCTGCGCCATGGTGGTCAAAAATTAAAATCCAATTAGCAACCCATGGTGTGTTGGGGTGTGAAAGCTTTGAAGCGAACCAATCTTACCCCCGAGCGCAAGAAGAAGCTCAGAGAGCTAATGCAACGCCTCAAAATAAATTTGAAAGACCTGACACTGCTTGAGGAGGCATTGACCCATCCATCATACTGTGCTGAGCATCCAAATTTAGCGTTGCCCTCAAATCAGCGCCTTGAATTCCTCGGCGATAGCGTGCTTAACCTGATCGTTGCTCAGCACCTATATGCACGCTATACAGATTTACCAGAGGGTGAGTTGACGAGGATAAGAGCAGCAGCAGTGAGCGAAAGAGTGCTTTCACAGGTAGCAAGCAAGATCGGGCTTGGAGATTTCCTGCTCCTCGGGAAAGGTGAAGAGCGTGCCGGTGGACGAGAACGCCCATCCATACTTGCGGATGCTCTTGAAGCAGTTATAGGCGCAATATTCGTTGAGCGAGGTTTGCGAGCGACAGCTAAAGCTATCCTGCCACTGCTCAGCGAGCACATTGAGCTTATACATAGCAAACATATTGTGCTTGATTATAAGGGACGCCTTCAAGAGTTGACGCAGCGGCATTTCCGCTCAATGCCCACATACTCGGTTGTATCTGAGCATGGTCCAAACCACATGAAGACATTCGTTGTGACTGTTTGCGTTGGCCGAAAGCGCATCGCTACAGGTATGGGTAAAAGCAAAAAGGAAGCTGAGCAAGCCGCAGCTCGGTTAGCTCTTGAGAAGCTCACCAAGCGCCTTGGCAAGTAGTTTATTTAGCCATTCTTAATCGCTCAC
>JANXAS010000015.1:0-52268 GCA_025062195.1 Armatimonadota bacterium | reverse complement strand
TTTTCTGAGCGGCGAAGGTGAACAATCGTCTTTGACAAGCTCACCCTCAAAGCCCCAAAGGTATGCTTTGGTGAGCCTCACATTGACGAACTTGCCTTGTAAACTCGCATCGCCATCCAACACCACGACTTTATTTGTGCGAGTCCTTCCCGAAAGCTTCGTCCTGTCCTTTTCGCTTTCGCCTTCAATTAGCACTTCAACAACTTCGCCGAGCTCTCTCTCATTCTTTCGCTGCTGTATCTCATTCTGTAAGGCTATCAACTCGCGCAGCCTTCGCAATCTCACATCCATCGGAACCTGCTCAGGCATACTTGCGGCTGCAGTGTTTGGGCGCGGTGAGTATGCAAACATGAACGCCTGATCAAACTCAACCCTCTCCATAAGCTTAATCGTGTTTTGGAAGTGTTCCTCACGCTCCCCCGGAAAGCCAACCATGACATCGGTGGCAATCGCTATCTTTTGGACCCGCTCACGAAGCTTCTCAACCACCCGCAAATATTGCTCAACACTATAGCCACGGCGCATCAGCCTGAGGATGTAGTTGTCGCCGGATTGCACTGGCATGTGTATTGACTCGCAAACGCTTTCAAGCTCCGCAATGGCATTTATCAGCTCATCCGTCACATACAATGGGTAGTTTGTCGTGAAGCGCACTCGCACCCTCTTTTGTGCTATCATCTCGTCAATTCGCTCAAGCAGCCACGCAAGAGTTATCTCTCTATTCTTAATGTCGTGCCCATAAGCATCCACATTCTGTCCGAGCAAGATGATTTCCTTGTAACCACTCTCAATTAGCTCTTCAACTTGTTTGAGGACGACATCGGGTGGAACACTCCATTGTGCTCCTCTTGCTGTTGGGACGACACAGAATGTGCATTGCCTGTTACAGCCGTGAATGATGGTCACATAAGCGCTTATGTCACTTCGCCGCTTTATGAGCGATGGCGGTTGTGGCTGTTCCGTTAAATCACGGAGCTCAACGATGTGCGAATCCACGATAGCCTGCTCAATTAGCTCCGGAAGGTGGTGCAGGTTTCTCGGACCTAAAAGCAGGTCAACGAACGGTGCGCGCTGCTTTATCAACTCGGCATCACGCTGCGCCATGCACCCGCAGACACCTATAATCATTTTAGGATTGCGCCGCTTCAGTTTTTGCAACTGCCCAAGGTATGAAAAAGTTTTCTCAACCGGCTTTGAGCGCACAGTGCATGTGTTAATGAGCACGATATCGGCATCCTCCATTGATTTTGCCTGGGTATAACCCATCCCCTCAAGCAAGCCAGCCATTATCTCGGAATCATGCACATTCATTTGGCATCCAAATGTGATGATGTAGTAGCGCATGATTGCAGTTCACCTTGTGCGGTAGCAGTGTTTCACCATGCGGTATTTCACTCATCCCAATTTAGAATGTTGCCTCACATTTAATCATAATCATGTGAGTTGGGAGCAATTAACATGTCTTGGAATCGCTGGCTCACCATATATCCCTGCCACTGATTCCATCTTTCGTTAGGTTGATGTCGGGATAGCCGTTGACTGCGGGCAAAATCTCGGCAGCCCTAAGAAACTTCACATGCCCATCCACGAAAAGATAGTTTCGTGAGCCACGCCAATCCCACCAGCCAACCTTCACATCCGGATCGTGATTTGTGAGCCACTCGGCAACTATCGCTTTATGAGATGGGTATGTCACCTGCGCGAGCTTTTGAGTGATGTTTGGGAATGGATAGTTGGTTGGGTCTCGCATATAAAGGTCTTCAGTCCTCATCTGGTTAATTTGCTCCGCACTGTGATAGAACGCTGCCGAATAGCCATATGATGTTGAATCCCATCTTTGAGGCGCAATGTAATCGCTCGGGCACAGAAAAACATCCGGCGCACCGCTTGTAGCCTTCAGCGGATTGCCGCTATGCATTTGAAGCAATCCAAGATATGGCATAAGCAACCAACGCCAATATCGCCCCCACCATAGATATGGGTTACCATCGTTGGGAAACGATTCGTCATAATCTGCCGTATACATCATCAGCGCCAAACCTATCTGGCGAAGGTTAGATGCACAGGCTGTCTTTCTTGCTTGCTCCCGTGCACGCACCAATGCTGGGTAAAGCAAACCGATAAGCAGGCTGACAACAGCAACCACTATTAACAACTCAATTAGAGAGAAGGCATTTTCGCTTTGGCAGTTTAAGCTTGTTCTATCAGCGCCCGATGCCTGAAGCCGTTTTGTCAACATTCTGACCCCCCCTTAAATCCACCAGAAGATGCTCACAGTGTTGCTGCCAAATACAAACCGGATTAGAAATCACACGGTTAAATGTTAAGTAGAGGTTACGCAGTTGAATTCAGGGGCAGTTTTTAGGTCGCCCGCACCACTCGTTTTTGTTTTGTTAGCATTTATCAGACGGACTATCATACGCCCCTACAAAGCAATCCATCTGCGTAACCTCTACATAGTGGCGACTGTAAAGCCATCCTTATCCTTAGTTTTTCAGTCAGGCTATTCCCCCAACAATGCAAGATAACGCTAACTGTGCAAGCCCTGTTGGATGTTGCGCCGGATGTGAGTTTGCATTATCTTGAGTATAGCGACGAAATGTTGCATTGAGGCTGCCTTATAAACTCCCATGCGAGTCTGAAAACACCTATCGGCATAAATTTCGGTAGAGTAGGTGAGGTGCTTCCTGTGAAGGTGGAATGGGTGGCATTGTGGCTGTCTGGTGGCATGACTGCAAGGTTCTTCCACAAGCTTGTGAGCGTCTTTGGCAGCGCTGAAAACGCACTGATGGCAAGCAAGGAGAGTTTGACTGAGGTTGGAGTAACTCCCGAGTTAATTGAGAGCATTTGCACGCGCCGTGAGCAACTTCACGAGATTGAGACGATGCTTAACGAACTTGGCTCCATGGATGTGAGTGTAATGACTCTTCAAGACGATACTTACCCTCGTAACCTCCGTCTCATTGACGATGCACCTCCGGTCATATTTGTGCGGGGGCAGATTTTTCCGTCCGATGAGCGCGCTGTAGCCATCGTTGGCTCACGCATGGCTACTCATGATGGACTAAACTTGGCGAGGCGTTTAGCTATAGCTTTTGCGAAATTGGGTTGGACTGTCGTCAGCGGGCTTGCATCCGGAATTGATACAGAAGCGCACACTGGCGCAATAGATTGCGGCGGAAGGACTATAGCGGCTCTCGGTTCTGGAATACTCGTCCCGGAGAACCCACAACTTGCACTGAGAATTGAAAGGAGCGGTGCGCTGCTCTCCGAGCTTCACCCAACTGCGAGTGTGTCCGTAAAAAATTGGCTTGCAAGAAACAGGCTTGTCACTGGATTGTCAGTTGGCACTCTAATGGTTGAGGGGGCTGAAAGGAGCGGTAGTGTGCATGCAGCCACAACGGCTTTAAAACAGGGCAGGTTGCTATTTGTCGTATCTTGGGATGATGATATACCGGTTCATATTGGCAACCAAATTTTGAAAGAGAGGGCTACTCTTTCAATCCCGCCGGATGAGAGCGCCGTTGAAGAGATGTGCATGTTGATGGAGCAGCATTTTCAAGTTATGCGAGATTCGCGCGGGTGTTTCACTGAACTTTAATGAATTAAGCTCAACTTCACATGGTGAGAGCCGTGTTGAAGGACGACACCCTAATTTGGAACAAAGTGCGTGAATGTGTGGATGGACACCGTCCATGTGCACTCGCTATTGTCATTGAGGCAGTCGGCTCAACGCCTCAAAGGATTGGTGCAAAACTCCTCCTTGAGGGTGGCTCAACTTTAGGGACGGTTGGCGGAGGGATGGTTGAAGCACAGACAGTTGAAGTGGCAAGGGTTTGCGTTAACAAAAGTGTTTCCTGCATCTTCACCCCACGCACATCTGAGAAGGACGAAAAGTATCCGCTAAGGTGCGGTGGCAGAATGAGCATTCTAATTGATGGTTGCCTTGAAAGGCATTCCCACATTATCGGAATGCTTACGAAGGTTATAGAGAGCAGGGGCAAAGGTTTTCTCATTGTGCGCATGTCTGTTGAAGACGGCGAGTTGTTAAATCACGATTGGATGTTCGTAGCATTGCGTGGGGATAATTTCGCCGATGTCAGTGGCGAAGGAATCCCAACTCAGTTGCTCACCACCTTAGCTTATAAGCGTCCTTGCAAGCCTATTCTCAAGCGCTTTGGGGAGCGTGAATGGATTTATGCCGAACCTATATTGCCACTGTTTAGGCTTATAGTAGTTGGCGCTGGGCATGTCGGAAGATGTGTGGCTCAAGTTGGCTCTCTTGTCGGTCTTGAAGTCATCGTCATTGATGAGAGGGCGGAGTATGCCGATAAGAGCACGCTGCCGTTTGCTGAAGCGGTCATTTGTGATGACATTGTCAGGGCGTTGAATACGCTCAGCATTGATGAATTCACATTCGTGGTCATCGTGACTCGCAGCCATGAGCTTGATGAAATGGCTCTTGAAGCATGCATCAATACGGGTGCCAGATACATCGGCATGATGGGAAGTAAGCTTAAAGTGAGGCGTATCTTTGAATCGCTAATTGCAAAGGGCATTGAACCGCAAAAGCTTAAAAGGGTGCATGCTCCCATTGGGATGAGAATTGGTGCAGTCACTCCAATGGAACTCGGAATTAGCGTCATCGCTGAAGTGATCGCATCGTATCGTGACGCGCTTTAGATGCCCATCACTCAGATATTGAGCATTACCAATTGCAGCTTCTTGGGGTCAGCTACGCCCAAGCCAAGTTTTGCAGCGGTAGCAATGTGCCTTGCTGGGCGCCCAACACTCTCAAGTGGCGGCAACCCGACCTCTTTTCTCCGTTCCTCAATGATGCGCAGTGCCACAGCGTCATGAGCCACTGGATCACAACTCAATATCACGCCGCCATACACCCACCTAAATTGTGGTCTATCTTGCGGTCCGCCCTCACACAGTGGTCTGAGTGCGTCACCAATAATTAGGCGCGTCTTCTGTTTGATGTGAGGGAATGAATTTAAGTGGGCTATATATGGGTCGCATCCGTTTGCATGATGTGCTGCCGGATTGTCTATGCTGCCGTAATGGTTTTTTAGAGCCGCTGTTACGCCAGCAATGTTATGGTCTTTGAGTATCGGCATATTTATGATAGCGTCCACATGATGCGTAATGATGCGCGTTATGCGCCCACGAAATGTGCCATGCTTCACAACATCGCCAAATGTCTCCTGAACATTTAAGACACGAACGCCTGGACCCTTTGGTCTGACATCAAACCCCCAGTTTCGTATGAAGCTCGGATTCTGATCCCACAGGTAAATGTTCTCGGCTTTTATTCCTATGCCGGTCAAACGCTCTATGCAGACCTCAATCAACTCCTTTGAAGTTGAGCAGGTTGGACCACCAAGTCCGTTTGGTTTGATCCCAACACGCTCATCTGAACTAAATAACTTTTCCCACGCGCGTTGTGCTGTAGGCTCACCGGTAAGTGCTATCATCCCTCTGTCAAGCATTTTTTCAAGTTCGTCTTTGTCCGGGCGCAGCGGTGCTTTAAACGGGCGCTTGCTCCTGACAATTATCACCCTGCCTTGAGGTGGCATCTTGGTGGCGCCAGTTGATTGACCGAGCCCTAAAAGGCATGCCAATCCGCCAACGCACAGGTTAGTTAGATTGCGGATAAATTCACGCCTTGATTCTGACCCGAAAGCATCTTCACCTTGCAGGTGCTCAAAGCGTTCGTTGCCCATATCGCTCACCCCCAGTTCGCTAATTGGGGAAGTTGCATTAGCTTTAAGCTCACGAAATCATGTGCAGGATACCTATCCTATGCATTGTAATGCGGTATAGGCTTCAAGGCTGTGAAATCGTAGCCAATATGCTTACGCCGCTGCATTGCCAGCGTGGCATTGGCTTTTAAAAAGCTCATACCTTAGACGCTGGGGCATCCTGCGGCGTGATATAGTATATTGCAGTATGCAGTTTTTAAGACGCCCGCTGCCTTGGGAAGCAGCGTCCTGTCCTTCTGGCAAAAGCTGTCGGTGGTCGGCTGTGTCGGCTCGTTAAGGCATCCTTTACGCAAAGCAAACTGCTACAGATTAAAAAGCCTGCGCCCATTAACTCATCGCTGTGGGAGTTACGCAGTTAGCGCCGTTTTTGTGGGGACGAACAAGGGTCAGCCAAAAACAGACGAACAATAAAACGAATGGCGTGAAAAGCCTAACAGCCACCGCCACATCCAACTGCGTAGCTCTCGCGCTGATTGCTGATTAAAACCGACAAACTTGTTCAGGTAGCGGCGGCTCATAATTGAGACGGTGAGGACTGCTGACTAAGTATGGGAGCAAATAGAATGTGCCCGAAAATTCATGGGCGCGATGAAAGCCCTTTTAGTTGACGACAGGATTCGTCTTGAACTGCTGTCACGAACTTATGTGAATGCTTTTGTGAAGATGCATTTTACTTTCGTTGAGGTGTGAAGGTATGAATGGAACCTTAGCGACAGCAGCGCACTCTGATGGTGCCTTGAGGTTAAAGCTCGGCATCAACTGTGGATTTGCGATAAATCGCTTCCCCGAACCCGAAGTATGGGCTCGCATAGTTGGTGAGGTTCTCGGGTTGCGCTACTGCCAATTCGTTGCTGACTTGCTCAATCCATTTTGGGATGAAGAAGTCATTGCTGATCAATTGGCGAGGGTGAAAGAGGCAACACAGCGCTATGGAATCGTGATTGAGACGACATTTACAAGTGCCTTCACGAGGGTCAATCATCTTCTTCATCCCGATCCGTTGGTGCGTCGCATGTGGTTTAACTGGTTCAAGCGCTTCTTCAAGTTAAGCAAAGAACTTGGTGCCATCGGCAGCGGAAGCCACTTTGGTATCATGTCTGTAACGGACTGTCGTGACCCAAAGAGATATACAGAGATGCTGCGAGAGGGTGTGAGGTTATGGCAGGAGCTGACAAAAGTGGCGAGTGATCTTGGTCTTAAATTCCTTATGTTTGAACCGATGTCAATCCCAAGGGAGATGGGTGAGACAATTGCGAAGGCGAGAATGCTTTATGAGGCTGTAAACGAGAATGCTGCTGTGCCATTTCTGATGTGCTTAGATGTTGACCATGGGGATGTGCTTTCCGATGACCCTCGTGACACAGACCCATACGCATGGCTTGAAGAGTTCGGGAGCATCACACCGGTTGTGCACATGAAGCAAAGCCTTCAAGACAAGGGTGGGCATTGGCCATTCACAGATGAGTATAACCGCAATGGCAAAGTCCATCCAAAGCCAGTCATTGAGGCGCTCAAGCGCTCCGGGGCGAGGGAAGTTACGCTGACCCTTGAAATCTCTCATCGTGAGCGCCGACCGTTTGAAGATAGGGTCTTGAGCGATCTAATTGAATCAGTTCGCTACTGGCGTGCCTATGTGAGGGAGTGAAAAGCTGTGAGGGCTTTTTTGCTTGATGCGCCAAGCAAATTTGATGTCCGAGATGTTCCAATACCAAGTCCAAAATATGGTGAAGTGCTTGTTCGCGTTGCCGCGTGCGGTATATGTGGCTCTGACATCCCAAGGGTGATGGAAACAGGCGCATATCGGCACCCGATAATACCTGGGCATGAATTCGCTGGGTATGTGGAAAGTGTAGGTGAGGGCGTTGATGAATCGCTTATTGGAACAGCCGTGGCAGTGTATCCGCTCATACCGTGTGGTGAATGCGAGCAGTGCGCAAATAATATGCTAAACCTTTGCGAGAATTACGATTACCTTGGCTCAAGAAGTGATGGTGGGTTCGCTGAGTTTGCAGCAGCACCTGCGTCCAACCTTGTGCTGATACCGAGTGGGGTAAGCGTTGAGCATGCAGCGCTTAGTGAACCGGCTGCAGTTGCATTGCACGGATTAACGAGAGCGGAACTGAGAGGCGGTGAAAACTTGCTTGTCTTTGGTGCTGGCACGGTCGGTCTACTTGTTTGCCAGATAGCCAAGGCGATGCGCTCACAAAATGTGTTTGTATTTGATGTGGCTGATTGGAAGATGGAAGTTGCCGAAAGGAACGGTTGGGCAAAGAGCGTGAGCGAAACGGAAATTGCCAAAGGCAAACTTGGAAGGATTGATGTCATCGTTGATGCTGCCGGCGCACCAAGCATATTTCCGATGGCGCTCAGGGCTGCCGATAAGCGAAGCCGCATACTTTTGCTCGGTAACCCGCATGACGATGTAACGGTTGAGAGGATGCTTCTATCAAAATTGCTTCGCAGTGAACTTTGCATCGTTGGCAGTTGGAACTCTGTCCCGGAACCTGAGTGGAGCCAAGTTTTAAACTGGATGGCAAACGGTGACTTAATAATTGAGCCTTTGATCACGCATAGGGTGAACCTGGAAGAACTCCCAGAGGCGTTTGTTAAGCTGAGCTCTGGTGAACTGCGAGCTATTAAAGTGCTCGCCGTTTGCTCCCCACAGCTTAAGGGGTGATGGGTTGATGAAGGCTGCTTTGTTTCTCGGTCCGGGGAGGATGGAGGTTAGGGAGGTTGAAACTCCATCGGTGAATCTCCCGTGGGAAATGCTTGTTAGGGTAAGGGCGTGCGCGGTTTGTGGGTCGGATGTGAGAATTTTTCATCACGGTAATCCGAGGGTTCGCCCACCAGCAATACTTGGGCATGAAATAGCGGGCGAGGTAGTTAAGGTTGGCGATGCGATAACGCAATTCAAAGTTGGCGATAGAGTGGCGATAGGTGCTGATGTGCCATGCGGGGTTTGTGAGATGTGCAAACGAGGTCTTGGAAACAACTGCCCAATCAACTATGCCATCGGTTATCAGTTCCAAGGTGGCTTTGCCGAATTCATCCTGCTCAACGAGATAACAATGAAGTATGGACCGGTGCATCACATTCCTGATGGAGTTAGCGACATCGCTGCGACACTTGCAGAGCCGCTTGCCTGTTGCCTGAATGCGTATGAACTTGCAAACCTATCACCGGGTGAGACGGTGGTTGTCTTTGGTCTTGGTCCGGTTGGCTGCCTGCTTATTGAAGTGGCTAAAGCTCTTGGTGCAGGCAAGGTGATAGCAATACAGCGCTCAAGAAAGCGCCTTCAAATGGCGATTGAAATGGGAATACCGGCGGATGTGTTTGTGTGCGCCTCCGAAGAAGACCCAGTTAAAAGGGTGCTTGAAGAAACAGAGGGCAAAGGTTCGGATGTGATATTGACTGCATGTGCAAGTGAGGAAGCACAGGAGCAAGCGATAAAGATGGTGGCTCATCGCGGCAGAGTGAACTTGTTTGCTGGCTTGCCACCGGGTGCAAGGAAGATTGAGCTTGACTCAAACTTCATTCACTACAGGGAGGCTTTCATTTTCGGCTCTCATGGTAGTGTTCCGAGGCACCACAAAGCGGCTTTAAAGTTGCTCTCAGATGGCAGGATAAAAGCGGAGCGCTATTTTACGCACAATTTTGCACTTGAGGATGTGCTTAAGGCAATCAAAGCAGTTGAGGAGCGAGAAGCAATGAAAGTGGTGATACAACCATGAGCGAATCAGTAAAAGTGTTTGCATCGGTGATGTGCGCTAACTGGTGCAACCTTGAGGGTGACATCCGTGAACTTGAATCTGCAGGCATTGACGGCTTGCACTTTGACATTATGGATGGGCACTTCGTTCCAAACCTGACGATGGGTTTTGATATAGTGCGCTCGCTCCGCCAAATAACTCAATTGCCGTTTGATGTTCACCTGATGGTTGAGGAGCCAGAGCGCTACATTGACAGGTTTGTGCAGATAGGCATTCAGTTCATTTCGGTCCACTTTGAAAGCACTCCACATGTGCACCGCGCCATAAGGCAGGTCAAAGATGCCGGTGTGTCAGCAATCGTTGCGCTTAACCCTGCAACACCGCCATGTGTTATTGATTACTTGCTTGAAGATGCCGACGGAGTGCTTGTTATGACCGTCAACCCTGGCTTTTCAGGGCAGGTGGCAGTATCAGCAGCCGTAAGGAAGATCGCCGATGTGAAAGAACGGATTGAGCAGCTTGGCAGCAACGCCTTCATTCAAGTTGATGGCAATGTTAGTTTTGAACTGGCGCCAATAATGATACGGAATGGAGCGCGCATACTTGTGGGTGGCTCATCAAGCGTTTTCGTCAAAGGTATGAGCATAAGTGAGAGCGTTAGGGAGCTTCGCCATGTCATAATGAGCGCCGTCAGAGGAGTTAGAGTTTAAAGTGCGTTCACTTTAAGCGCGAATGTTATTCAACAGCAAAGGCGGGCTATAATGGATAGTGGTGACCCCAAAAGAGATGCTCCTTTCAAGTCATTGGTTTTGTTTATCTTTTTGGGGATGTCCTCTAACAGCTGGCAGGCTTTACCTGCGGGCAGATGAAGCACTTGTGATGATATCTCAGGGTATTATGAGTCAACTTTCAATTTGCAATGACTAAGGAAGGTGAAGCCGATGACGATGAAGGGAAAGCAACAAAAGTCTTTGGAGAGACGCAAGAGGCGAAGGGAAGAAGTCTTCAAATTTGAGCCAAGTCCCGAAGTCATCTATATGACTGAGGAGGGCAAGGAGAGTCTTGAGGGGGAATTGCATAAGTTGCTTTCGCATGACCGAAAGCATGTGCTTGCTGATATTAGGGAGTCAAGGCGGATGGGCGAGTTTATTGAGGACTC
This sequence comes from Armatimonadota bacterium, assembly GCA_025062195.1. GTDB lineage: Bacteria > Armatimonadota > Fervidibacteria > Fervidibacterales > Thermosaccharophagaceae > Thermosaccharophagus. The sequence continues at coordinate 41,631 of JANXAS010000015.1, read as the reverse complement.
GGATTACGACGACGCTAAAAAGGAGCAAGCGCTGATTGAGGGGCGAATTCAAGAGCTACAGGAGATACTTCGCCTCGTGCGTGTTGTCCCAAAGAGATATGTGCCCACTGATAGGGTTGGATTCGGGACAATAGTTGAACTTGAGGACTTGGATACACAGAAGAGGGTCACATATCAAATCGTTGGACCATTTGAGGCTGATCCACTAAAGGGTCGTATCTCCTACGAATCTCCGCTTGGTGAGCGCCTTATGGGTAAGCGGGTTGGCGATATCGTTGAGGTGAGGGTGCCAGTCGGGTTGAAGCGTTACAAAGTGGTTGCGCTTGGACGGTGAGGGATTGAATGACACCCGAAGAGCAGCTATACATGACGCAGCTTAAGAAGCTGAAGCAACTGCGTGAGAGTGGAATAGACCCATATTCGCACACTCAATATGCACGCACCCACACATTATCCGAACTTCGTGAGCGGTTTGATGAACTTGAAGGGCAGGCTTTGCGTGTTGCCGGAAGGCTGATGGCGCTTAGGCATCACGGCAGAATTTCGTTTGCAAGTTTGCAGGACGCAAGCGGAAGGTTACAACTCATGGCTCGTGAGGAGCAGCTCGGCAAGGAACGCTATTTGCAATTCGTTGATCTAGATGTTGGCGATATCATAGGCGCATGCGGCACACTGACCAAATCAAGGAGGGGAGAAATATCGGTTGATGTAATTGAGTTTACCTTGCTCGCTAAGGCGCTGAGACCGATGCCGGAAAAGTGGCACGGCATAAAGGATGTTGAGATACGCTATCGCTACCGCTACCTTGATTTACTCACCAATCCAACTTCAAGGGATGTGTTCATCAAGCGGACGCAGATTATCCGCGCCATACGAGAATTCATGGACGCACAAGGGTTTATGGAAGTTGAGACACCAATGATGCACCCTATACCTGGTGGAGCGCTTGCAAAACCGTTCGTGACGCACCACAACGCCCTTGACATGGACTTATACCTTCGTATCGCTCCAGAGTTATATCTTAAGCGCCTAATTGTTGGCGGCTTTGAGAAGGTTTATGAGATTGGGCGCAACTTCAGAAATGAGGGGATAAGCCCGCGCCACAACCCGGAGTTCACAATGATGGAAGTTTATTGGGCTTATGTTGATTATGAGGCAATCATGTGCCTGACGGAGGAATTAATCCACTATGTGGCTGTAAGGGTGCTTGGCACACCAAAGTTTACCTATCAAGGCAACGAGATTGACTTAACTCCACCATGGGCTCGTATAAAGTTGTTTGATGCAATATCTGACCACACTGGCGTTGACTTTGCAGCTATATGCACGGATGAAGAGGCAAGAGTTGCTGCAAACGAGCTTGGACTTGAAGTTATGCCAACAGATGACAGAGGTAGGATTATAGATGAAATTCTCAAGAAGCGAGTTGCGCCAAAACTTATCCAGCCGACATTTTTGATCGGCTACCCGGTTGAGATATCACCCTTGGCAAAGCGTAGCCAACAAGACCCATCGCTCACAGAGCGCTTCCAAGCCTTCATCGGCGGACTTGAGGTGGCAAATGCGTTCTCTGAGTTAAACGACCCAATTGAGCAACGGGAGCGCTTTGAGGAGCAAATGAGAAGGCGTGAAGCGGGTGATGAGGAAGCACACCAAATGGATTGGGACTTTGTCAGAGCACTTGAATATGGTATGCCACCAACTGGTGGGCTTGGAATTGGAGTTGATAGGCTTGTTATGCTCCTCACTGACTCACCATCAATTAGGGATGTCATCTTATTCCCTTTGCTGCGCAGCGAGTAAATGCTTCCCTGTTGGTATTTGACAGCTTTTAGAATGCACACATCTATGCGCTATCAGTGCATGCCGTTAATGCCTCGTTGATTGCCTCAATTGTGCGTTCCAGATCCTCATCTGAATGAGTTGTTGAAACGAACGCCGCCTCAAATTGGGAGGGCGGCATATAAACTCCTCGGGAAAGCATCTGGTGAAAGAAGCGCGCATAAAGCCCTGTATCGCACCGTGAAACATCGTCAAAGTTAGATACTGTTGTGTCCGTAAAGAACGGGGTCAACATTGAGCCGATGAAATTGACATGCAACTTAATCTTCGCCTTCGCTGCAGCCTCAATTAGCGCCTGCGATAGAACCTTTGAATACTCGCTCAGTTTTTCGTATGGCTGCTCACGCTTAAGGACATTCAATGTGGCAATGCCAGCTGCTACTGCTATTGGATTGCCCGAGAGTGTTCCGGCTTGGTAGACACTCCCAAGTGGAGCTACAAGTTCCATCAACTCCCTTCGCCCGCCGTATGCGCCTATTGGAAAGCCACCGCCAATGATTTTCCCAAGCACAGTTATGTCAGGCGTCACATTGAACAAATTTTGTGCACCGCCATAGCATAACCTGAAGCCAGTTATGACTTCGTCAAAGATGAGCACGCATCTATACCTTTCTGTCTCTTCTCTCAGCGCTTCAAGGAAGCCGTGCTTAGGCAACACAACACCCATGTTGCCAGCAACTGGTTCAACGATCACCGCGGCGATTTCGCTCCCGAATTGTCGCATCGTTGAAACGAATGCATCCGTGTCGTTGTAGGGTAGGGCAATCGTCAATGATGCAAACTCGCTTGGAACGCCAGCGCTATCTGGCACAGCAAATGTGGCGATGCCAGAGCCGGCTTTGACGAGAAGGTAATCCACATGCCCATGATAACATCCGATGAACTTGATCACTTTTTGGCGTCCCGTGAATGCCCTTGCAACTCTTATTGCACTCATCACTGCCTCGGTGCCGGAGTTGACGAGCCGCACCATCTCAACCGATGGTATAGCCTCGCAAAGCATCTCTGCGAATGTCACTTCAGCTTCGGTTGAGGCGCCAAATGAACTGCCTCGCTCAATTGTAGCCTTAACAGCGCTCACGACTTCTGGATGAGCGTGCCCCAAGATAAGAGCTCCCCATGAGCAAACATAGTCAATGAATTCGTTTCCATCCACATCAACCAACCGAGAGCCAAAACCGTAAGCTATGAACGGCGGTGTCCCACCAACCGCTTTGAAAGCGCGCACAGGTGAATTGACGCCGCCGGGTATGAGTTCCTTTGCGCGCTTAAAAAGCATTTCTGAGCGGTCAAACCTCAACCCATTCACCTCGCTCGCGAGTGCCGTGACTTCCTTCTATCCTCGTTTACCTCTCACTAAGCCAACTGGCTGCGTCTTTAGCAAAGTAGGTGATTATGATGTCGGCACCAGCGCGCTTTATCGCCGTCAAAATCTCAATTGCGATATCTTTTTCACTCAGCCAGCCGTTCATAGCTGCAGCTTTTACCATCGCATATTCGCCACTGACATTGTATGCTGCAATTGGGACATCAAAAAGGTTTCTTGCCTGATGAATGACATCAAGGTATGCGAGGGCTGGCTTAATCATGACGATGTCGGCGCCTTCCTCAATATCAAGAGAGAGTTCACGCATTGCCTCACGCCTGTTTGCGTAATCCATCTGATAGCTTCGTCTATCGCCAAATTGCGGTGCCGACTCAGCAGCCTCTCTAAAAGGTCCATAAAATGAGGATGCCATCTTCGCTGCATAAGACATTATTAGCACATTTTCAAATCCATCCCCATCAAGGGCGCTTCGTATGGCTTTAATTCGCCCATCCATCATGTCGGACGGGGCAACGATGTCGGCACCTGCGGCAGCATGTGAAAGCGCGACCTTCACCAATACGTCAAGTGTGGCATCGTTTAACACGGTGCCGTCTTCCGACACAATCCCACAGTGCCCATGAGAGGTATAACCACACAAACACACATCTGTGATCACGACGATGTCGCCCCCGAACGACCCCTTTATTTGCCTCACAGCGGTTTGGACGATTCCATCCTCGGCATAAGCCTCACTTGCAAATTCATCCTTATGTTCTGGGATGCCAAACAGCAATATAGCAGGTATGCCAAGCTCAATAACCTCTTCAACAGCTTTTAAAAGCATGTCCACCGAATAGCGATACACTCCGGGCATTGACGGCACTTCTTGAACGATGCCATCGCCATGCTGCACAAACATCGGATACACAAAATCATCCACGCTCAAATGTGTCTCCCTAACCATGCGCCTGATGAGCTTGTTCCGCCTCATCCTGCGCATTCGCACAGTTGGAAAACCCATCTCCATCACCACCATGTGTTCGCATTAGAGTTTGGGAGGTTTCTCATACACGCTTAGCGCCCAAATTATTTCAACTGCACAAAGATAGCCCCCCTCAATGCCCAACCGTTTAAGCATAGCATTGTTTGCCAACGCTTGCAAACTCATCCAGCTTGGGGTAGGGCAGCTGTCCGCTGTTTTCGGCAGGCAATCTTTTCAATAAATATTGTGTGGCATAGGCATCCCGCCAACGAAAACCTTCAACAACAGCCTTACACATACCCGTTTGAGTCACTAAGCGGAAGACTACCTGCTCCTTGTTGCAAATGTTGTTGGTGAACACCATTTCACATTCACAAATATGCTATGGGCTTTAGCCCATAATGGCCAGCAAAATTTTTGAGAGCCGCCTTTAGATCGCGCAGGAGCTTTGCAAACGGATATAAGGTGACTGTTAAGCCACTTGCATCATTTTCCACCGGACGATTTCTATACCGTTAGTGGGTAGTGAACAACAAAGAGGTTGTTGTCTTTTTGAAGCAATCCCCAAAGAATATCGTCATTGTCCTGACAGATAATCAGATTCTTCGCTTTTTGCACTATCAAGCCAAGTTGGGTGCAGGTTTTGGATGCAGAGTTTGTTTTGGAGGGCGAGGTTACTGCCGAGCCGAAAAAACCTAATGAGCGAAAAAATCCAATGGGGCAGTTTGTAGTAAGGCACGAAACGAAGTGGAGTGCCGTTGAAAACGCCATTACGCTATCCCTTTATGGTTCACTACGAACCATGCTGCAATTGGAGGGTCAGGCTACTGCCCAACCGAAAAAAATGGGACGAAAAATCGGCAATCCAGTAGGCTTGCCCTCCATGTGACTCTTAACCGGCATAGAATTTTCCGCCAAATGAATTTGGCATGATTGTTTTCAAAAGCAACTATTAGCTGAAGTCAGCGGCATAAATGGCTGAGCGCCAGCAAATTTTGGGGTAAAGAACGAAATCTCACTTTTATAGGTGATAAAGCCATTAGGTGACAAAGCCAATATTGTTTACGGTCATCACTTTTGACAGCTATCTTATCTGTTTTCACCCTCAGCTGTGCCGAAAATTTTTAAAAACCCGGTATTTGATTGTCAATTTTGTGAAAAGGTAATTCAACATAAGGAATATTATCAGACATTGAGGGGTCCTCCTCCAACGGCAACTTTTGGCTTGATTTTTTGATATTAACCCTCCACCGCTGCAAATTCACCTTAATCCTGTTAGGCTTGACTTTAACACAGCGAGAGCACATTAAACTTCTTGTGCCATAAAACTCAGCTAATACCATTTTCAAAATAAACCTCCGCCATAAAGCCATGTTCAAATTCATCGGGCTTAACTTGAACACAACGGGAACACTCTGTAAAACTTTAGGGCGCAAAACTTGCCTATGTAGCATCGTGGTTTGTCCACAACTGTTGTTTAATTCCGTCGCACACAAGTGGCAGCGCTAATGAAGGCACAAAACTTGTTCAACCTTGCAACAGCAGAGTTGTTGCCTAAGGAGTTCAAATTTCTGCACCATAAGATCCAGTCCAATTTCAGCGTTTCACATTTTGATAAATTCCAGTGTGTTCCATACTGCAGGAATTGTTAGCCGACTTCTTCAATGTTGCTGTTGTATTACTCCTGTCCTTCTTCAGGCTGCGCTTCTTGTTGAACTATCTCTTCCTGCTTGCGCTTTTGAGCTTCAAGGATCATCTGCTTAATCCGTTGTTTTAGGCGTTTCATCCTGCGGTGGCGTTTCCTACGGAGTTCCTTTTCCCTAAGTCTGCATTTGCCCATGCCTATGCTCACCTCCGCCTCCAAAAACTTAACATGAACTTAAAGCCACGACCATTCTTTTGGTCAGCCTGTGCTTCAAACTCCAGTCGCATAACATACTGTCTTTTGTCCAGTGTTTCCCCAATTCTTTTGAAGCCCAGTGACTCATACAGGTGTATGGCGCGTGTGTTTTCCTTGTAAACATCAAGTTCAAGTCCGCGCTTTGCCCTCCTTTTGGCAATTTCAATCAAAATTTTCATCAATTGTCTTCCGAGACCTTGATTCTGAAATGCATCAGCGACTGCTATACTAACTATTGGAAAATGTGAACGAAATATATGATGTGTCCAACATGCATATGCGATAATTTCATCACTATATGTGGCAACTAAACGACAACTGTTCGGTGAATCGGCGTCAGCAGCAGCTCTCTCAGCTGCTTGCTTGTCAAACGGATGAGGGTGAAACATACTTCGGCTATATGGAGAAAGATTGCACATAAATTTGTAAAAACTTTCCCCGTCAGTGCGCCTAAGCTTTCGAACCATCACAACCAGACCATTGCGCAAGCTTAATTGAATGCCCTCTTTAAGCTTTTCATCCAGGTCCTCTTCCAATGCTTGTGACATAGCCCCTACCACCATGCATAAATTTGTGTGCGATTAAGTCAAATCTTTTCCCGACATCATTCGGCAGCGCTTACATAAACTCCCGCTCTTTACTACAAACTTTGTTGGTTAGATTCGTAGTTAGCCACGAAGCGAAAGCGGAGCGGCGTCCTAAACCCGTTCCCTCGATTCTCGTCCTGTTTCTCACTGCACTCTGCATCGCTCCGTGCCTTTCTGTGAACCAACAAAGTTTTGGGTAAAGAGCGTAAACTTCAAATTCTTGCGCTACAAAATCGGTTTAATTTCTCTGAGCAGACTTACATCCATCCCCACTTTCGCATCGTTTACAATGTCCGCTTCATCCATCACTATCTTTTGTGAAACCAATAGCAGTTCTATCCCTGCGCATAGGATGTGGTTGATAAGGCAGCGGTATGTATTGGACTGTTGGACGGCGCTGCAGCTGTTGCGGGTAAAGGTTCATAAGCATGTAGACTTCTTCAGGCATATCCGTTGTAATTGGCAAGCCAAGTTCCTTTGCCTGCTCACATGTTATTGGGTAATCGTGAGTCCATCTCCCATCGGTTAGCGCCTCGGCAATTTGCTGCGCCCGCTCTGCGTCCATTTTGTCTCCAAGGAGACATGCAACAAATTGGCGCACTTGATTCAAAGCCTTCTCAGCTATGTCTGCCATTATAAGTGTCTGGTCATCAAGCTCGTTGACGCTCTTCATCTTCACAGCGCGAAGTATACTCGCAGCTGGACAAGTGCCTATTTGTGGGTCAACAGGTCCGAGAACTGCATTCTCATCCATGCATATCTCATCAGCAGCAAGAGCTATTAAAGTCCCGCCAGACATCGCATAATGAGGCACAAAGACAGTGATCTTGCCGGGGTGTTTTTTAAGGGCAAATGCAATTTGCTCAGCGGCTAAAACCAACCCACCCGGAGTATGCAAGATCAGGTCTATTGGTGTATCTGCAGGTGTAAGCCTTATAGCCCGCAATACCTCTTCGGAATCATCAATCGTTATGTAACGCATAATTGGAAAGCCAAGCAGTGTCATCTGTTCCTGCCTGTGTATAAGTGCTATCACCCTTGAGCGCCTTTTCTTTTCCAGTTTTTCCATTAGGCGCAACCTTGCAGCTTCAAGCATGCGTTGTTGTATCATCGGCAAGAACGCCGAGCCTATAAGCAGTGCCCAAAGAATCGCTATTAATATCTCCATTGGATTCACCCCCTTAATTTTCGTTTTGAAAAGTGGCACACAACTTTAAAACGGGTAGAAGAGTTCCTTATACCTTGGTGCCCTTGGTTCCTCACGAAAAAGCCTTTGCAATACAAGTCCAGCTACAAACCCTCCGATATGCGCCCACCATGCTACACCACCCTGAACCTCACTTGGACTTAGCAGTGTCTGTAATATGCCGGAGTTAAGCTGTATTACGAACCACAGTCCCAAATAAACAAGTGCTGGTATCTCAACAATTTCAAAGAAGTAAAAGAAAAAGACAAGCGTAAGAATGCTTGCCCTCGGAAACAACGCAAGATAGGCACCAAGGACTCCGGAGATAGCACCGCTTGCGCCAATTATTGGGATAGGAGATGTTGGCGATATGAGGATGTGTGCTGCAGTTGCAGCTAACCCGCAAAACAGGTAAAACAGAAAGTAACGCAAATGCCCCATTCTGTCCTCAACATTATCACCGAAGATGTAAAGGAACCACATGTTGCCAATCAGATGCAAGAAGCCGCCGTGCAGAAACATGGATGCAAAAGGCGCAGTCAATAGCTTTTGGAGCGGAACATTGTAGCCACTTAGGAACCCGATATACTCAGCAGGCACAACTGCCACTTCTTTAATAAACCTCTCAAGGTCAGCACCTAAGGAAACCTCGTAAATGTAAGCAGCAACATTGGCTGCAATTATGATGTAGTTAACGATGGGCAACCGCCTCGCACGGACATCATCCTTGATCGGAAAGATGTCTTCTCACCTCGCATCGCTGATGCTCACAACCTAAGTGTAATCTCTCATCCATTTTATCGCGTTGGTTTGCAAACAATCCTGCCCACCTAAAAGTGACCCTCCTGTGTGCACTCTGTGTGGGTGTCTGAGATGGAAATTAACATTGCACCGTTTGCGGGAGAGCGAAAGCAATCTTTGGAGCATGTTATTTGTCCAACCCCGCTTCAACGCGCCGCTCAAAATGCTCGCACAACAACCGCATAACAGCGATGATAAACACACGATGCAACTAAGATAGTGTTGACTCCTCAGCTTGATTGCTTAGCTTCAACAATCACAACTGTGATGTTATCCATGCCGCCATATTCATTAGCTCGCCTAATGAGTTCAGTGCAAGCTGCATTCAGGTCGCACTCTGTAAGTAAGACTTTCTCAATCTCCTCGTCCTCAACCATATCACACAGCCCGTCAGAGCAAAGCAGGAGTTTATCTCCGACGCTGAGCATTTCCTCAAACAGGTCAACTTCAATATGTTGGCGCAAGCCAATGGCTCGGTAAATTATATTTCGCTGTGGATGAACCTTCGCCTCGTGAGGTGTAAGCTTCCCCATATCAACAAACTGCTGCACAAGCGAATGGTCTTTGGTAATCTGTTTAAGCTTTGCCTCCCGAAAGATATAAGCCCTGCTATCACCAACATTTGCAATATACGCTCGGTTGCAAAAGACAAGTGCAGCAACCATTGTTGTGCCCATATCGCTCCTTAATCCAACAGCATTTTCCTGGACAGCCCTATTAGCGCGCTCAAATGCTGTCTTCAACACATCCCCCCAATTGACCTTGTGGAGCCGTTCGACACCCTTTTTCAACTCACTTGATATAGCCTCTTGAATGCTATCAAGCAGCGTGTCAAGGGCAAGCTTGCATGCCACTTCACCAGCTCGGTGCCCACCCATCCCGTCCGCAACAGCATACAGCCCGATTCGGAATGGCTTTGGGTGTTGAAAGCCTGTTAGCTCCCAAATGATGAAGCCATCCTCGTTCAACTCGCGCATCTTGCCCATATCGGTTGCGCCAGCACTTGCATATTCAAGTGCTACAGTTCCAAGAAGTTCGTTCAACGCAGCCTCAATTTGACCACTTAATTCATCGGCATGCATTGGCTCCTCGGATGACTCAAAGCGCTCTTTTAACCCAAGTGCCATGTGAGATTCAATGGTTGATTGCTTAACCTCAGCGAAACGCCCCAATGCTTCAATCAACCAACGACGAGCTTGTGGAAGCATGCTTCTGATGGCTTCCTCACGGGACATTGCCTCTTGTAACGCCTCAAACTTGAATAGGACGAGGCTGTCGTCCTTCACGGTTACCTGCTCAATCAATCTCGGCACATGGTATGAGTGTTCGCTAAGCCACTGCACAAACTTGAGCAGCTTAAGCGCAACAATGAGCAACGCATCAAGACGCATCGTTGAAATATCTATCTCACTTAGCGGGCATTCATCAAAGCGCTCAAGGACAAGGTAACTGCGAACGCTACCCTCATACGGCTCATAGACGAATTTCTCATGCACCTTTGGCAATGCCCCCTCAGAAGCATCGCACATTTCGGCGATCTCATCCAGTTTTTTTTCATCCACCTCTTGAACCTCAAGGACGGTGAAAAGCACTTTGGTTGATGGGACGCCTTCAATGCTTGCACCGCAATTGTCGCAGAAGTTATGTTCTGGCATTGACAACTTATCACAACTTGGACAACGCTTAAAACGCTCCATTGAGTGCGCTTCGTAAATGTTCAAGCTGCTGGTTTCTCGCAACAGGCTGCGCAGCTCATACCTCCGATCGCTTATAAGGGCACCTTCAGGCAGCGCTTCAAATTCGCTCTTTACCTCCTCCACACCAACGGCGCCAACTGCTACTTGCGCCTCCGTATGTTCACCTTCAGGCTCACCCACAATTTCAGCGGCATGCTCCTCCCCTGCTTCATGCATGGCTTCATACAGCGGTGCTTGAATCGCCTCTTTCTCTCCCTCACCAACTTCTCCTTCCGCAAGCTCGCACAGCCGAGCGCCGCAATGTATGCAGAACTTTGCTTCATCTCTATTCTCACCGCCACAGCCTTTGCATTTCACATCTCAACACCTCTCCCTTGCATCGGTCGGTTTGAAAACGCCATATGTAATGTTAGCCGTTAGTTACACATCCCGTGAAACTCCCATAATGGGCAGGTGAGCAAAATGTCAGCTTGCGCCGTTGAGAAAGTTAAATGGGGCATGCTGGGGACAGGCATGATTGCCTCACGCCTCGCGAGGGCATTTAAGGAAGTGAGCAATGCACTTCTTGTTGGTGTGGCGAGCCGAGATGGAATGAGAGCAAAAGCATTTGCGGATGAACACGGTGTGCCAAGGGCATATGAGGCATATGACCTTTTGCTTTTTGATGAAGATGTTGATGCCATCATCATCGCCTTGCCAAATTCCCTGCATTGCGAATGGACAGTAAAAGCGGCTGAGGCGAAAAAGCATGTTATGTGTGAGAAACCACTCGCCACCTCCGTGGATGAGTGCGAAAACATGATTGAAGCATGCAAGCGAAATGGTGTCTTGCTCATGGAAGCAGCGATGTATCGGTTTCAACCGCAGGTTGAATTGGTCGTGCGCATGATTAGTGACGGCTCAATCGGTGAGCCGAGGATATTTCATGGTGCTTTCTGTTTTCCGATCCCAAACCATTCCAACATACGCTACAGACCTGAACTTGGCGGCGGGTGCATTTTTGACATGGGCTTTTACCCGGTTGACTTTGCGCGCCTGATAGCCAATGGTGTGCCAGTTGGGCTTTGCGCGTTCGGAATCGTTGATTCCGAGTGCGGTGTTGAAGTTGTGGCAGCTGGCACAATGCAGTTCCCTAACGGCATGCTTGCACAGTTTGAATGCGGCTTTCAAAACGACATACGCACATATGCCGAGATCATAGGGACTGAGGCATCTGTTCAGATGCCAGACCCTTGGACATCGCGCGGCAAAAGAAAAGAAGTGTGGCTGCTCAGAAGGCGAGAATACATTCGCAGGTTTGAGCTTCAAGACCGAAACTCTTATGCACTTGAGATTGAGCACTTCTCGCAGTGCATACTCAGTGGCTCAACACCGCTCATAAAGCCGGAATGGTCAATGGAAACTGTGGCGACACTTCAAAAGCTGCGACAGCTCGTTCACGAGCGCGCAGCTAATTAGCCCTTTTTGTTATCCACACCCACTTGTGGGCGATGAAAGTAAGACAATACTCTCGGAAGGCAGGACTACCGCCTTGCCAAACAAACCCATAACAAATCTCATCAAGCCATAGTCTTGCTCCCCGATTTTCAACGACTATGTCCTGAAGCCTGTAATGGTTGGAGGAAGTTGTCCACAACAACATTTGCGACAAAGAACAAGCCATTCTTCCTTGCAAGAACCGCCATCATACATTGGTGAATCGTTTTACGAAGCCGTATATCTGGTGGCAGACCATGCTTGGACGACCTGGTGCAGCGGGTTCAATAAACAGACTTAATTTTGGAAATGGTGTATCTCAACGCCAAAGCTCGGCATCGCAGTGCGAGTTAAGTGATCACGCACAACACTGATGCCATTACCTAACGGTGCTTTCGTCTTATCCAACGAACTTCAAGCAGCGTTTCAGCAAGCAGCATCATTGCGCAGAGAACGACAAAAAACATAGTAGCATCAACCGGCACATTAATTCTGAGCCCGCTGTGCCACTCGCTAAGCGTTAAATAGCGCCACCCAACCGCCGTCACAAGCTTGCGCAAATCTTCATAACTTGGAATGCGTGTGTCCGAATCGCTCAACTCAACATTGCTCACAATCGCCCTTGAGGAAAGCAATGCGACTTTACCGTGCTCAATTTTGACACCACCGTCTCCCACCACCTTGAGCACAATATGTGACTGCATCACTGCATATTGCAGCAATTCGCACAGCAGCGGAACGAAGGCTACAGATATCGGTAAAGTGCTCTCCGTCATGTTAGCGCCCATCCAGAATGTGATCGCTCTCCCCACACCGAAATCTTTCTCAGTGAGGGCTGGATGACCGTTGTCAAACCGCAAAACAATTCTGCCAGCCGATGCCCCATCGGCAATGGAATGCTCAAATACAAGCACATCCTTGAGGAGTTCGTTTGATATGCGCTGCGTAACAGGGTGGGAAGCATCGGAGATGGTGATGCGAAATGGCTTTTCGCCACCTCGCTTGTAATGCGTCCTCTTTGGGGAAAGCCAGTCTGGTAAGTCAGTGGCGTGCCTATCCACAAAGGAAATGATTGTCCCGCCAAGTGAAAGCCAGGCACGGAGAGCAGCTTCAGAGCTCCGCGCTGCACCTCTTGGATGACACCATATGATTGCGTGCCAGCGCTTAAGCTCATCCAATGACTGCGGCAAACTTGCGCTCTTACCGATGACGATGGAATTTGCTCCGACACTGTCGCGAATGCTCTCAAGCGCCCTAATGATGTAAAATGTGCCGTCGCCATCATGTTTCCAAGAGCCGATGCACAGCACTCGCATCGGCAACGGATTGTAAAACGCAAAGTGCAATCGGTTGTCAAGCGGGAGCGCATCACGCCAAAGAACCAAACCTTTGTGCCAACCGCTGCTGCCGAGCTTTATCGGTATTGCTGCGCTCAACTCACCTCTTGCGGCGATGTTGGCTTCTTTCAATTCAGCAGCCAGATTGCCATCAACGATTACGGAGACAGTGCCGTTCCATCCCTTTCTCCCGAAGTTGCGCAGCAGCAATTTGAGCATCGCTGCATGAGGTGAGGAGAGTGGAGCCACATTCACATCCCAATCAACAGCCGCAACATTCACATCCTCATCTGGGCTTCGGCGCACATCAATGACCGTCACATCAATCTTTCCCCTGTCAACCATTTGAGCATTCTTGCAAAGTGCCGGCACAACTTGTCCGTCGGTAAAGATAAACAAGTGGCTGTTTGCGCCATCGGCGAGCTTAAGCCCCCTGAGAGCATTGAGCAATGCTTGCCCTGTGGAACTTTGAGTTACTCCGACACGCATCCACATTAGTCTCTTAAGCGCTTCATTTGCATCCGAAGTCCAATGGCACACAACCTTGTCAGGGTGTGAGAGCGAGAGAATGCAAAAGCGAGCATTCGGCAAATCGTGTATCAACTTCTTAGCGCACTCAAGAGCTACCTTAAACCTGCTTTCAGCCCCGTCTAAAAATGCCATGCTCATTGAATCGTCAACGAGGATGCAAATTGATGCACCACCTAAGGCGCTGAGATGAACCCCACGGACCAGCGGGCGTGATAGGGCGATGAAAAGGAATAGGACAGCCAATGAGCGCACAATAACAATGAGCCATTCGCGGAGCCTGCGAGCACCCTGTGCCTGCAATGCTGCGCGCTCAAGCAAGCGCAGCATCGTAAATGTTACATATCGCCTACGCCTCAATGAGAGCAGGTGGATGAGGAGCGGCAATGTAGCTGCTATCGGTGCCAAGATGGCGAAGACAGCGTTAACAAATTGCACTTCCACAATTAACACCTCGTCTTAAAGCCATTAGCTTTTGGATACCTATATAATGCAACGGCAATGCGGGCATTATAAGCGATGCAAAAGCATGGGCAGGTGAAGCCTGCAAAAGTTTATGAGCCATGAGATGCTCCCCTTCCATAATTTACAATTTGCTCATTGCTGTCACACGCAGTTCGCTTTTGACGCTATCATTTGCAATGTGAGCGCTGCCTTTGCAATCTGGTCTGACCAGGGTCAAACGCGCTCAATCGCATTCAAAGCGTTCCATATCCACGACTTGACCGGTGCGTATGGCATGCTTTGCGGCAAGCGCCAACTTGACGCTCCGCATGCCCTCATATCCGTCAACCAAAGGTTTTACACCTGTGAGGACGCACCGGATGAAGTGCTCAATCTCGTTTGCAAAGTCATCCAACGCCCCGACCGTTATGAAGCTGAGGTCAATCGGCTTCGGCTCATCGTCCCTTGTGGAAGCTCTAAATTGGCTCACATTGTCAAAAGGACCATCAGCATCCACGACGACAAACGGCGTTGCAAATGCGACTTGCTCCCTTGCCACCGCCCACTCGGATGCATATCCAATTGCAAGCGCTGCAATTCCACCCGATGAGAATTGAATGCACACGGCTGCTGAATCAATTTGAGGTGCTCTGTGCTTCGCGAACAAATTCCCACCAAACCCGAAGACAAGCTTCGCTTCACCCATAAGCCATCTCAACAAGTCAAACACATGAACCGCATTTTCAAGCACTGGTCCACCGCCATCGTCCTCATCCCAAAACCAACCCTTCTCAACCCGTCCTAAAGCAAACCTAACTGACGCCCAGAGTATTTGACCCCACTCGCCATCGCACATGCGCTTCAAGAAAGAGTAGAACGGATGGAAACGCTTTTTATGCGCCACCATCAAGATGATGCCAGCTCCCTCGGCAGCCTCAATCATTCGCCTGCAATCTTTCAAGTTGCTTGCCATTGGCTTTTCGCAAAGCACATGAACCTTCGCCTCAGCACAAGCTTCAACAAGCTCAGCATGAGTTTTCGGTGGTGTGCAAATACTCACAGCATCAAGACGCTCGCTTGAGAGCATTTTATGAGCGGATGTGTAAGCTGCAGCACCGTAAGTGCTCGCCACTTCACAAGCCAACGCCTCGTTGATATCGCACACTGCAGCGATGCGCACATCTTCGCGTGTTGAGTAGCATTGAAGGTGAACTTTGCCTATGCCAAGACCTATGCAACCAACCCTCAGGGGAACTTGCAACGGCATTTTAACTCACCTCCACTGTGGGGCATTCAACATTGACACATAAAGCACCTTTCAAGTGTTTAGCGCTTCCTTCAGGCATAGAGCCTATGCGATTTGCGCAGAAGGAAGAGGAAGAATGGCACGCCAGAGAGCGCCGTGAATATGCCAACTGGTATCTCATTTCCGAGGCGAGAAAGCATGTCACAGAGCACGAGAAATATAGCCCCAAATAGCATCGCTGTCGGCATGAGCGTGCCATGCCCCGGTCCGATGAGCATGCGAGCCATGTGTGGCATAACCAATCCCACAAATCCAATTGAACCAGCGTAAGCAACGGCACCACTGCAACACCATGAGACAGCGCCAATTATGAGCCACTTTAACCTGCTGATATCAATTCCCACATAGTGAGCAGTCTCCTCACCCAATAGGAGGGCATTCAAAGGGCGCCAGTTAAGCCAAAGGACGAATATGCCAATGATGGCATGCGGGGTCATGAACAGCACATCGCGCCATGTGGCATTGTAGAATCCGCCGAGGAGCCAGAAGTAAATTCTGGCGAGCGCTAAGCGGTGCGCTGAGAGATACATCATGAGTGAGATTATCGCTGACAGGAGCGCATTCACAGCAATCCCAGAAAGCAAAACGGCGTCGGTGCGCAGCACCCCACCAACCCTGCCCAACACCGCCACAACCCACGCGGCGCCAAACGCCGTTGCAAATGAAACGAATGGCTGGATGCCGATACCGAGCCAGCTTGAGTGGATATCCAAGAATGTAACAATAGCGGCGCCGAGAGCCCCGCCAGAGCTTATCCCAAGCAAATATGGATCCGCCATAGGATTGCGAAACATGGCTTGCAACCCGACACCGCTTATAGCGAGCGTTGCCCCGACAAGTATGGCAAGCGCCACCCTCGGAAGACGGAAGAAGACAACAATTCGTTCCTCGTCACTTAGCGAACTCGCGTTGAACAGGGAATGCGCGATTGCCTCAAAGAGCTGCTTTATAGAGAGTTTCACCTGCCCAACGAGCATTGACGCAAACGCCGCAACGATTAGGATGGCGAGCAATAAAAGCACAACAGCGAGCCTGAAGCAAGCTTGTCTGCGCAGCGCCTCTTTTGTCTCCCCAAGCAATGCGGAAGAAGCTGCAGACCTGTCACCACTCATGGTGAACACATCCCTGCGGTAAGCACAGACATCGCTTCAAAATTTCCTGACCGCTTGTGCGCCAATTAATGCTCATGCTTGTCGCTGCCTTACATTCCTATAACGCTGCATTCGTTCTTTTCGGCGTGCTTCAGGATGAACAATTAGCATCCAGACAATGCCCAGACCGGTGGCAATCAAATCATTCCAAGGGAGTTTAACAAGCACATCCCGCCTGCCCTTAAGCAGCCACGGCAGTATGAGCCTCAACGGATCAACGCATGCCATTATAACAGGCATGTCACTGCTAATGCTGCTGCCAAACTTCCTCTCGGCATGCGTGCGAGCAACCTCTCCCCTCCTCTCAACGAGCTCCATTATCTCCTCCTCTGATGTTAACGATTGGACGAAGTCTCTGAGCGCATAAAGCGTCTCCTCGGCAATCTCTATGAACTCAGGTATTGTCAGTGCTATCGGTGAAAGAAAACTTGAGAGTTCTGACTGTGAGAATGGTTGACCACGCTTCTCCCAAAGCAATGCACTTTTAACCTCCCTAAACAACGATGGCTCAAGCAGAAGCACTGGCACCGCATAACAACTCCCCAACACAATTGGCTCGCGGATGTAGTCTGGAATATCGGGGCTTAGCTCGGCGTAGAAGCGAGCGACATTTCCGTGCGGATAAACAAGCTTTGTAAATGGCGGGAGTTGAAAAGCGTTTGAAGAGTTGAATAGCGCCGGTGGCACGCCAATGGTGTTGGCTCTGGGACGGTGTTGCAACCATGCAAGCGCATCCCTCGTAACGCCCACCTTGGGGTTGAACATAAGAACCGCTTGCACTTGCTTTAGCAGAAGCAGATACTGAAAGATGGGCAAGGCTACAATCCCACCTCCTTGGATGGAAGTTATTGACAAAGCGAAGGGCTTGGAATAGCTAAACATAGGTGGTAGTCGGTTCACTGATGACAGCATGATGCATTTGATATCGGTTGTAAAACGCAGGGGAGTTCAAACCAACTTTAGGTTACCATCGTGCGGTGATGCACTGTGGCAGGGCATTATGAAAGACTTTGTCGTTTCACGCTCTCAGATACACTGTGGGCGCTCCTCTCAGCTTTGCTGCTTGTGCTCGCTTACTCACTCGCTGTTCTTATGCCAGCTGCAATTGCTTGGGGCATATGGTGGAGCATTGCGAACTTGAGTGGCAAAGCGGCGGTGCGCACCACCCTCCTGCTATCCTTTTTACTTTACATGTCATTGGGTGCCCTCATGCGGCGCGTCCCGCAGCCGATCGGTATGCCGATGAACGCTGAAAGGGCGAAACGCTTGATAGAACTATTGGCGAGAATCGCTAGAGCGGTCGGCGCACCAGAACCTCAATTGCTGTGGCTCACACCGGATGCAACTGTGGGCGCATACAGGGAGGGATTTTCGCTGTTCCCATTTAAGGGGCGAATCGCAGTCTCAGTTGGTATAGTAGCGCTTGACTGGCTCAGCGTCGGAGAATTGTGTTCACTCCTTGCCCACGAACTTGCCCATTTCTCTCGCTTTCAACCGAAGCCCATCAAGCTTATTTCGGAAGCGCTCCTTAGCCTGCTCAGATTTACCGAGGATATGCGAACTAAGGCGCGGCTTTGGTGGTTAAATCCGACATGGTGGATGTTGCGCTTACTTGCACCGTTATGTGCGCTTGCATCCTACAGGATTATACAACGAGGCGAACTATGCGCCGATGCAACAGCTGCAAGGTGCTGTGGAAGTGAGGTATTCATTTCGGCGCTCAGGAAGTATGCCCTTGTTGAGACGCTCTTTGATGGGGTAATGCACGACATCATTGAGAGGCTCGCACTTGAAAAGAAATCCCTGACGGATATAGCGAAATCATTCCGCGAGTTTTGCTCCAACCACATCCCACAAAAAACTGCGCAGCAAATTCAGGATGAACTGCTGCGCATACCATCAAATCCTCTATCCCTTTACACTAACCTTGGCATAAGGTTAACAACTCTAAGTGCTGTTGTCACGAATCAAGATACAAGCTGTGCTCTCACCAGAGATGATACTCCTGCGCACTCGCTTCTCACAGAACCAGAAAAGCTTTCAAGGGAACTCTCCCAACTTTATGCTGCCGCCATTCATCGCCTTTTCATACCAGCACGCCATCTAAGCAGTCATAGCAGCGAAGGTATCCGTTGAAGTAATGAAAGTTAGGTTGCCTGCGAGGCTGAAGTAATTAGCTTGTTAAGCCTGTTAGTGAGCCTTGATTTGTATCTCGCAGCCGTATTAGGCTTAATGATTCCCTTTGACGCCGTCTTATCTATAACGCGACAAGCCATTCTTACAGCCTCAATTGCCCTCTCAACATCGCCCGATGAAAGCGCCTCTCGGGCATACTTGATAAATGTGCGCATGCGTGATTTATGCATTTTGTTTCGCTCTCTTCTCTTCAAACTCTTGCGCAGCTGCCGAATAGCGCTCCTCGTGTTCGGCATCAAAGCTCACCTCAACCGTTAAATCTTTCACTTATGGGAGAGCTTGGGGGGATTTAGCCCAAAACCCTATCCGTCTTCAAATCACCAATTAGCCGCCTATCCACTTAAGGATTTTGTTCGCAGCCGAAGACACCCCTACCGTTGCAATTGCGAGTGAACGGTTAGAAATTAACCACTATCAAGTATGCGCTCAACCTCTTCGGCATCTAATTCCATGACATAGCTCAATCCTGTAACTTCGGCAGCTTCCCTTGTGAGTGCTGCAAGGTCATCACGGGTAAGATATTCAAGCGAGAACTTCCTTGCACCAGCCATTAGCTGGCGCAACCCCTGCGCTATGCGTTGCAAGTATGTGAACAGTCCAATTGCGCCCGTTGGAATGTGCTCAAACCTGTCACCAAACCTCTCTTTTAGCTGCATGGCGGAGATAAAAATTTGCTCAATAGTATTGCCGTAGTTGTCCCGTATGCTTTTCGGCAACTCACCTTTGCGAATAAGCTCGCCTATCGTGTTGCCGACCATGACAGCGCAAAGCGGTGCTCTCGCCATCGCCACACCTTTGAAGTAAGGCGAACCAAGTGCTATCGCTTTGAATATGTGATCCTCAAGTGAGATGCCACCTGCAATAAGTATGTCAGGAACATACTCGCCCTTCTCGGAAAGCCTCTTGGCATATTGATAGGCAAGGGACGCTAAGTAAACTGTTGGGATGCCCCATTCACACATCATCCGCCAAGGGCTCATTCCGGTCCCGCCACCAGCACCATCAATCGTAATCACATCAACACCAGCTTCAGAGCTCCACTTGATTGCCTTAGCCAAATCCGCCGGTCTGTATGCGCCTGTCTTAAGGAAAACATATTTTGCCCCAAGACGACGCAGCTGCTCAACACGGTTAAGGAAACTTTCACGGTCTGGCATGCCAAGCCTTGAGTGCCTTTCAAATTCCTTGAATGCACCGCTCTTAAATGCTTGGACAATGCCTTTATCCCTCGGGTCAGGCAAGACGATGTAACCCCTATCAACAAGCTGTAACGCTCTCTCAAGTTCTGATACCTTGACTTCTCCGCCGATGTCCTTCGCTCCCTGCCCCCACTTCAACTCAACTGAAGTGACGCCAAGCTCCTCAATTACATACTCATGCACTCCTGAAAGCGTGTCTTCCACATTTGCCTGCACAATGATGTCACCATAGCCATCCTCCTGCCAGTCACGGTAGAGTTTTATACGCATCTCCATATCCGGGCTTCGGACAACTCTACCGTTCTTGAACTCGGCGTTTGAGTCCATGCCGCAAATGTTCTCACCTATGGTTAGGGCGATGCCCGAGATAGCTGCGCCTATCGCGATGCCCGCCCAGTTATTCTTCGCTATGTCTGTTGAACCAAGCGCTGGTATGACTATCGGCAGTTTGAGCTTTATCCCTTTATCCCTGCCTATAGCTGTCTCAAGATTGACAGCTGGAAATACAGCCTCGTCTGGGTCTGGTGGCACACCATGCGCTCCGAATGCTGTCCCCATAATGCTCAGATGTGAAAAATCAACTGGGTAATCCTTATCTCCGGCTGCTGTTACCACACCAAATGGACGAGGATAAATTACCTCGGCACCACGATAAGCCGACATGCCAACCTCACATAGCCCAGTGCATCCTTGAACACAAACAACGCACATGCCGCTTGTTGGCATTACATCATCGCCAGCGCGTGTGCGGGTCCCCGTCGCTGTTGAACGGTTTGGCTTTGACAAAGACATTCAGTCCACCTCCACCAAGAAAGGGATTGGGAAAACCTCGCGGTGCGGTAGGATATCATTATAACGCACCGTGGTTGAACATAAACATGCTCGCTATTTACTGCGGATGCTGCCGGCGGAAAAACTCCCCAGCCATGCTATTAACTTCAGCCCATAGTGGCTGACGAAGTTCGCAAGCGCTGCCTTTAGAAGGCGTTAAAAATTCTCGCCGTATGAATTTGGCGCTCGTTGCTTTCACCGGTGACATGAATGGCTGCAGCAGTGGGTGTTGCCTCAATGACCCTCAAATTCTCATTGCTGATCAGTCTGGCATGCGCTCAAGGAGCGCCTGCGCTAAGAGTGGGATAAGGAGTTCATGATGCCCGATGATATAAAACCCTTTGCCACCAAGTTCCTCAGCTCGCTGGACTGGATTATTCGTTGCTCTGTAATGCCGTATGAAGTCAAATGTCGCTCCCACAAAGCCTTTGACATCATGCCCCATATTGCGCACCAGTGCCAGAGCCTTCTCAAATATGAGGGGCAAGATAACAGCGGAGCCAAAATTGAGCACAACTCCGCCCGAGAGTTCGCTAACAATTCCACAGATGATGCGAAAGTCATTGTATGTTGCCTTACCCCAGGATGCAGCATCGAAGCTGGGATGCATGTGATTGACATCCGTGCCTATGGCAACATGGACTGTAAGTGGGATGCCGAGTTTGTAAGCTTGTGCGAGTATGCTTAGGTCTGCGTGCTTTGCCTTCGCTTTGATGAGTTGAGCGCCGATGGTTTCGCCTAAGCCGTTATCTCGCCTTGCAGCGAGGCGCGCTGCGTGATTGATGAAGTTGGCTGACTCTGCAGCCATCCCGAATGTCCCAGATAGTATCCCCTCCGATACATCCTCGCTTGTTTCACCGAAGATGGCAAGCTCAATATCGTGGTATGCACCAGCACCATTTGTAGCGAGGGCAGTTATGACGCCCCCTTTCATGAGCTGTATGAGAATCGGTGATAGCCCGCATTTCACGACATGAGCACCATACATGACGAGCACCTGTTTGCGATCAATGCGAGCCTTGCAAATGGCATCCACAAGCTCTCTGAGCCAGCTACCTGCAAGTATGCGTGGTAGGCTCTCAAAGAACTGAGAAAATGACGCACCCGAAGCAAGTTGGCGCGCAAGCTGCGCTATGTTCACCTTGTTCTTTCGCTGGCGAATTGAAATCGGCTTAACGCCCTCAAGCGTGATGGGTTTGCGCATACAATATCACCTCAAGTGGGGAATGGATGCCACCTTTAATCGGTCCACTTATGCGTCAAGTGACACAAACGAGCCTTTCAACGAGTTCACAAATTATGTGCAGGACAACGCCGTGTGCTTCCTGAACGCGCTGTGTATCCTCTGAGGGTATAACGACACATGCATCAAATTCGTTGCGCAAATGTTTTCCCCGTTCGCCAGTTAGCAGCGCTGTGATAGCACCTCTATGCTTTGCTGTGCTGAGTGCCCTAAGCACATTCTCCGATGCACCGCTGGTTGATATGCCGATAACGACATCACCACTTGAGACGATCGCTTCCACCTGCTTACTGAAAGCGTTTTCAAACCCGAAATCGTTGGCGAGCGCCGTCAAAACTGCTGTATCAGCTGTCAGAGATATTGCCGGCATTGGCGCCCTGCTTAGTTTGAACCTGCCGACCAACTCCCCAGCGAAGTGCTGTGCATCTGAGGCGCTTCCGCCATTCCCGAAGATGACGACCTTATTGCCACCCTTGAGTGCCTCGGAGATTAGGTTGGCGAGGTTAACTATGTCCTCAGCACACATTTTTGTGGCGAGCATGACTGAGGCAACATCATTGAGTGTTTCATAGACAGCTTCAACGCTCATGAGTTAACACCTCTTAGCCATACCGATTTTCATGACCCTGTTTAAAGCTCCTTCAAGCACTTCAACCCCATCAATTATGCGAACATCTATGCGCACAGCATACCAGCTGTTAAAGCGCTTGTAGCATTCTGTGAGATTAAGAATTGAACTGCGCAACCTCATCGCATCCTTCAGCGTTGTGATAAGCACTTCGGCACCATACCTGCGCATCGCTTCGCAAAAGAAAGATACCTCTTCGGAGCTATATGAGTGATGGTCTTCAAAAACGAAGAGCTTGATCAAATTAATCCCCAGCCGGCGCGCTGTATAGAAAAAGCTGTATGGCTCCGCAGTGCCCACAACGCCAATCGCTTTAACCCCAGCCAATTGCTCCTGCTGTAACAGCTCCCCAGTGATGATTTGAAAGAGATCAATCGGGATGTAATCCACTTTAACAAGCTCGCTAATGCCGCTCGCTTTCCTTAGGGTGTTCTCAAACTCGCCCAAATGTTCATCGCCCATAAACGCTCTTGCAGCATTGACCTTTGTCAGGCAAACGATGTTAGCTCTCCTCAAAGCCTTTAATGGCTCGCGAAGCATCGGGCAAAAAATATGCGGCGCATGAAGTCCATCAACAAGGACTATGTCAAGATCCCTGTGCAACAGGCGATATTGAAATCCATCATCAAGCACCACAAGGTCACATCCATCCCTCTCAATTAGTCTCCTTGCAGCCACTTCCCTTCTCCGCCCCATCGCAACGGGCACATGTGGCAGATATTGGGAATGTTCTAAGAGTTCATCTTCGGTCAATGATGCTGCATGATGCGCGCTCACTGGGCTATAGCTCGGCAACACTATGCCAACTTTGAAGCCCATCTCAATGCACCGTCTTGCAAGCCACCTGCAAAATGGGCTTTTACCAGAACCACCGTAAGTCAAGTTGCCCACGCTTATGACTGGCACAGAGAGCCTTTCACAGCCACGCAAGATTGAGCGCCTTAAGTTTGAGACAGCATTAACTGGCGTCACTAAAACACCAAGAGATAGGTGAAGGAGCTTGGTAAGAAGCTCGTCGGGAAACAACGGAATACCATGAAGGATGCTCTGCAACTTTGCGGCGCTGCATGCCATCACCGCAATTGATTCAAACTCCTTTGCAAGCTGCCCTGCTGCAGTCGTCGGCATTGCGTCTCACCCTGTAATCTTTTGCGCAACAGTTGATGTAACAAGAACACCTCGCACGATACATCTTATATCAGTTTGAATTCTCCGGGGCGTATAGGTTCATGGGGCGCTAAAGAGCATTTGCGTCACAATGGCAGTTGGCAGCGTGTTAAACGGATAGCAAGCTGCTGCAGAGCTGCACAAGGGGTGAACACCCAAATGAGTGAATTTCTCCCCATCATCCGAAGGGATGTAGTGGACTTAAGTTATGAAGCCGAACTAACGCCTGAGAGAATAGTTGCCGAGCTTGACAAGTATATTATCGGGCAAGAGAGGGCAAAGCGTGCTGTTGCTATTGCCCTCCGCAACAGATACAGGAGGCTGCTCCTGCCGGAGAGCCTGCGCGAGGAAATTGCGCCAAAGAACATACTCATGATCGGACCAACAGGTGTCGGGAAGACAGAGATAGCTCGCCGAATATCAAAGCTTGTAAGTGCCCCATTTATCAAAGTTGAGGCGACAAAGTATACCGAGGTTGGATATGTTGGCAGGGATGTTGAATCAATCATCCGCGATTTAACCGAGATAGCCGTGCGCATGGTTGAAAGCGAGAAGATGAAAGCGGTGGAGGATAAGGCGACGCGCCTTGCCAACTTGCGCCTGCTTGAGGCTTTGAAGCTTGTTCCCCAAGTTAGAAGGGGTTCATCAAATGAGGAGGGGTTTGTGAGGCGGACAGTGAAAGCGGATGCAGAGCATTTGCAATCCGAATTTGATGAACGCATACGGCGGTTGCAGGAATACTATCTCCGCAAGATTGAGGCTGGCGAGTTTGAGGATGAAGAAGTTGAAATTGAGGTTGAGGAAAAGCGCCTGCCAATCTTCATTGATATCATCGGCGGACAAGGCGCAGAGCAATTCGGCTTTGACCCAAAGGACATGATTGAATCACTTCTGGGCAAGCGTAAGAAACTCCGCATAATGAAGGTTAGAGAAGCACGGCGTGTGTTGATCCAAGAGGAAGCAAGGAAGCTCATTGACCAAGATGAAGTCACTCAGGAAGCGCTTGAGCGAGTTCAGCAACGGGGCATTGTCTTCATTGACGAAATAGACAAGATAGCTGGGCGTGAAAGGGGATTTGGTCCGGATGTATCAAGAGAAGGGGTGCAAAGGGACTTGCTGCCAATAATTGAGGGAACTACGGTGATGACGCGCTATGGGGCTGTGAACACTCACCATATCCTGTTCATCTGTGCGGGCGCATTCCATGTCTCAAAGCCATCTGACCTGATCCCGGAATTGCAAGGTCGCCTGCCAATAAGGGTTGAACTTGACCCGCTCACTGAGGAGGACTTCAGGCGCATACTTGTTGAGCCGGAAAACGCACTCGTTAAGCAATATCAGGCGCTACTGGCCACTGAGGGCGTGAGGCTTGAGTTCACAGAGGACGGAATTAGGGAAATAGCGAGGTTTGCGAAGTTCGTGAATGATGAAACGGAGGATATAGGTGCAAGGCGGCTATACACTGTCATGGAGCGAGTGCTTGAGGATATATCTTTTGAAGCGCCGCAGAGAAGCGGAGAGAGGATTGTGGTTGATTCCGAATATGTGAGGAAGCGCCTTGAGGGAATAGTGCAAAAGAGAGACCTCGCACGGTATATCCTCTGAGATGCCGCCGAGATAAAGCGTTGGCTGAAAGGGTAGATAGGCAAAACATCTCATCGGATTTTACCCCCTCATTATGCGAGCGGCGACTGCAATGGTGCTTGTATAAGGCACGGAACGAATTGGAGCGCCATCAGGAAAGCCAAAGACACCGATTTGATATCGCTTTGTGGCTCACCGTGAATAACGCTGTGGGGGTGTCTGATGTTACATCAACTCTTTGAAACGGTGTTAATCTCGGGGATGCATGGGTGCATCAACAGGGCTATATTTTGAGGCATAGGCAGGGCTTTGTTTTTATTGCTTTGCGCCCCTGAGGCGAGCAAGCACATTGCATATGGCTTTCGTGTATTCAGCGACAGTCGCATCGCCCCACTGGTCACGGCGCAACTCATCAAGGGTCACATCACCAAAGTCAACATAGCTTTGATCAATGAGCTTGATGTATTTCGCCTTGATGACTGTGAGGTGTTCCCTTCTCCCGAGGCGGGTTATAAAGCTCTCCTTGTTCAGGGTGCCCAACACTAATACTTTTGTCCCACGCCGAACATGTTGGGCACACTGCTCAGCCAGCGGTCCATAAACATCTACGAGGAACAGATCTGAGATCGGCTCACCGCTGGCACGAGCAAACGGGCGCTCTACCTCTATACTGAATTCCGCCTTAATAACGCCAGATGGACGCCTCCTAAGCGTGGCATCTTTTGTGGAGATGCCGGTAACAATCACTAAATTGAGATCTGCCACTTTCTATCCCTCCTCACCTGAGCCACTGCCGGTCCACCACACCGACCAGCTTGTGACCACACTGGTTGCTTTTGAGCCACACTCACTTCATCCACACTCACATCTTTGCGGGCAAGCCCAATCATAATCAAGTTTACTGCACTTCACTGCAGCTCGCCCAGGACGAAATCACCGTCGCCGATTGCCGTTAGATTCACCCTAATAATATCGCCGAGCTTGAGCGGCACATTAATTCGCACACGAATGTAATTTCCGGTTAGACCCTCCGAGCATGCAATGCCGCCATATAACCCCGTTTCCTCAACGAGCACATCAAGCTGGCGCCCGATGAATCGTTCTTTAAACCTGCGGGAAAGTTCTTGAGCCAGTGAGAGCATTACTTTCGTTCGTTTATCAAGCTCCTCGTCTGTGACACGAGGTTCCATTGAGGCGGCTTTCGTGAACGGGCGCGGCGAGAACTTGAAAACATGGACCCTTGCAAACTCCATGCGTTCAACGAACCTGACCGTCCTTTCAAAGTGCTCGTTTGTCTCCCCCGGGAAGCCAACAAGCACATCCGTAGTTATAGCAACATCGGAGATGGCATTCCGTATCAAATCAACTATGCCTTCATACTGTGCCGTTGTATATCCACGGTTCATCGCCTTCAATATCTCATCATCACCCGACTGGAGTGATATGTGGAAATGCGGGCAGAGTTTCTCGCAGCCTGCAGCCAACCGTATCAGGCTATAACTGATGTCCTTTGGGTCAAGCGAACTCAGGCGCAACCTAATTAATCCGTCAAGTTCGCACAGCCGTTCAATCAACCTCAAAATATCCACACCATCGTTTAGGTCGCTGCCATAGCTGCCAAGACAAACGCCCGTCAAGACAATCTCTTTGCATCCGTTATTCACAAGCCTCTTCGCCTCGGTTAACACATCCTCAATTGGACGGCTTCTTGGCTTGCCCCTCAGGAACGGAACAACGCAATAGGCGCACATGCGTTCACATCCATCCTGAACTTTCAAAAAACTTCTGACGCGCCTTTGAGCACTGCTTTGCCCATCACCGGTTGCCTTTACAGGCTCAGCTTGCGATGCATTGCTGCATTCACTGTGAGTATGCTGGCTTCGCAACCTGCGATTCGCTTCAGCGTGGCGCATAAGTTCACTTGCAATAATTGGTGGGTCGCACACACCGAACGATATATCGGAGCCCTTGAACTTACCGCCGCCCCTCAGGCGATGCAATTCAACAGCGCATCCAAGCGCAACCAAAATTGACCCCTCATACATTCTTCTCGCTCTTGAGACAGCCTTGCGTGACTTCTGCTCGGCAACTTGAGTGACGGCGCATGTATTGACTATGCAAATGTCAGCCGGTTCGCCAAAGCGTCTTCGCTCGAAGCCGAGCTTGCAAAGTTCCGTTGCCAAACGCTCTGAATCGTATTGGTTGACCTTACACCCAAGTGTGTGTATAACAAACGAAAATCGCATAAGCCATCAGCCCGTTATGCATGCAATCATTCTGTCATCCAAGCTACGGTCGCTTTTGAGCTCGTCCGATTGCGGTGACAGCCACCTTGCAACCAAGCTGGCTATGCCATGAGCATCAAGCATGAGCTTTTGGCGCAGCACTTCTATCGGTCCGTGTTCGACGAAACGGTCATGTATGCCGATGCGCAATGTTCGGACATGCTCAAATTGACAGTTGCTCAGCGCCTCAAGAACAGCACTACCAAAGCCGCCATCTAAACAATGCTCCTCAACTGTGATTATCCGCCCAGTCGCCTCAGCCACCCTCTTTATCAATTCCATATCCAACGGCTTAACAAAGCGAGCGTTCACAACACCCACATCGTATCCGAGCTGCTTGCCCAATATTTCTGACGCCTCAAGCGAGCGATAAACTGAGTCGCCTATAGCGATGATGGTTGCGTCCCGCCCCTCCTTAATTGTCTCCCATCTCCCAATTTCAATGCGGTGAAATTGTTCGTCCAATTCAACTCCAACTCCCTCTCCCTTCGGATAACGAACAGCGACCGGACCGTCATGGAGGACGGCTGTAAAGAGCATGTGTTGCAATTCGTTCTCGTCCTTCGGCATCATAAGAACCATGTTTGGGATCATGCGCAAGAATGCTATATCAAAAGTGCCATGATGTGTCTGCCCATCCTCACCAACAAGTCCAGACCTGTCAATGGCAAACACGACTGGTGCCCTCTGAAGGCACACATCGTGAACGATTTGATCAAAGGCTCTTTGAAGGAATGTGGAGTAGATCGCAACTACGGGCTTGAAACCGTTCAGGGCAAGCGCTGCTGCGAATGTCACCGCATGTTGCTCCGCCATCCCAACATCAAAATAGCGTTCGGGAAAGCGTTGGGAGAACTTGCGTAAGCCAGTCCCATCTGGCATCGCTGCAGTTATTGCGATTATGCGTGGGTCCGATTCTGCAAGCCTTACCAAGGTATCGCCGAAGACAGATGTATATGTGCGCTTACCCCTTTCCCTCAGTTCACCGGTATGAACCTCAAACGGTGGGACGGAGTGATACTTACAGGGGTCTTTTTCCGCTGGCTCATATCCAAAGCCTTTGCGCGTCAGGGCATGTATTATGACGGGGCCGCCAATTGTCTTGGCTTCCCTTATCGCCTCCATAACTGTGAGTATGCTGTGTCCATTTATCGGACCAAGATATGCGAAGCCCAGCTCTTCAAATATCATCCCGGGTGGTATGATCATCTGCTTGACCGAATCCTTCCACCGTTCAATCACATCAATGAGCGCTTGCCCCTTCGGCAACCTCAGAAGGGCGCTTTCAAGCATCTCCTTCAGCCTGAGGTATGGTGGCGATGAGCGGAGCTTTCGTAGATACTTCTCAAGGGCGCCAACTGATGGTGCTATAGCCATCGCGTTGTCGTTTAAGATCACGATGATGTTGAGTTTGCTATCGCCAATATTGTGAAGCGCCTCCCAAGCCATGCCCTCTTGCAATGCGCCATCGCCGACGATAACCAGAACTGTATCATTGCTCCCGCACATCTTGCTTGCAATCGCAAAACCCATTGCCGCTGATAAGCCGGTGCCGGCATGCCCAGCACCCCAGACATCATGCTCACTTTCGTCTCTCCTCAGGAAACCGGAGATGCCCCCGTATTGCCTCAGCGTATGAAAGCACTCATATCGTCCCGTCAGAAGCTTATGCGCATAAGCCTGATGACCAGTGTCCCAGATGATTTTATCCTTCGGACTATCCAAGGTCGCATGAACTGCTACGGCGATTTCAACAGCACCAAGTGCCGGTGCGAGATGACCGCCAGATTTTGAGACTGTGCGAATTATGACCTCGCGCAACTCTCTGGCGAGTTGTTCAAGTTCACCATGCGATAGCCCCTTTAAATCCTGCGGTTGGCGAATCCGTTCAAGTAAAGAAGCCATGCAAAAGCTCACCTCTTGCAATTACGCTTCAACCACCTCAACGGATGGTGGTGCAATGTAATTGAGATAATGTTCTCGCACCCTTCCAACAGATGCATCCCCGACATGCAAATAAACTCTGTATCGGAATATGAGCCATTGGTTGCCTAAAAGGGTGTAGCTTCCATCATACCCCTTGCCGAGAAATTCGGAGAGACCAAATGGATTTGCGGTCATTAAGCCATAGTCTCGTGCGTGCCAATATGTCGGGTGGCGAATGTTCCTCGGGTGGTCAAATATGGCTATCCCAACCCATACTCCGTCAACTAAGCCGGAATAATCGCACCAGTGTGCTCTCTTGCCCCACACATGCGCTTCGTTAATTGCCCCATATGAGTTTTCGAGTCTGCCACCACTAAGCACTGTCATAGTCGGATAAACTCTTACCGAGATTATCCCCCCTTCCTTTGTGTCGCCGAAGCGCACATCACCATGAATTGCGTGGAAGGCGATCGCAACATCAATTAACCTGTGGCTATCTGGCATGCCATAAAATTGATAGCATGTAACCTGCTCCATCAACGGTTTTCCGGAATTGTCGGTCCATGTGGCATGTGCGCACAGCCTTCCATACACATCCGCTAAAGTGTATCCGCTCAAGCAATGATGGCGCACATAACCATGTGCGCCTTGCTCGCTCCAAACATCAACGCCATTAACATCTCCCCAAGCCGTGTATAGTGAACGATGATGCACATGGTCAAAACCTTTCGCTGGATCACCCTCAAGCTCGCGTGTGATGTGCTTCCCGAATGGCCCGATAACGGGATATAGGAAAGGGCGAACATATCGTCCTGAATATTGATAAGCTGTGAATTCCATACCGCCAACTGTCACTTCAACTTTGCACTCATCCTCAACATGCTTGAGCGAAACAGGAAAAGGTGCAGTGCATTCCTCTTCCGTCAATTTGATGCTCACAGAATCGTTTGGGTCAACCCGTGGCAGTATAAGCGTGCCAAAGTTCCCGCCGTCTCTTTTCTCAACCTGCACCGGAATTAAAAGCTCCCTCCTACCCTCACCTACTCTCGCCGCGACTGTTCCGGCAAACTCTCCAGCGTTGATTTTTCTAAGCCCTTCAGTTAATTCCTCACATGGTTCGCCAAACTGATGCGCTGGTTGGCGCTTAGCTCGCCCTACAATGTCCGCTGGCAAAGGTATTTCAATTGGCGCATGCTCACGAATATACGGACCTGCATTAACTTTGAACCTCACTCACACTCACCTCCCATAGGGCAATAAGAGATGCCCATCCACACAGTAACACATATGCAATTCAGCGCATGGAAGGCGGACCGATACCGATTGACCGACCGATTAAACTGTTTTGCCCTTGCCTCACGCCGAGAGTATGCCGAGGCGGACAAGCTGCCGCTTTAACTCGTCCCTTTCCCTATCGGTAACCTCAACAAGAGGCAACCTCGGTGGTCCGACCTTAAAGCCGAGCATGTTTAAAGCAGCCTTGATTGGCGATGGGTTTGAGGATGTCGGCGGAAAGAGCGCTCTTATGAACGGCATCAAGTTGAGGTGTATCTCTCTTGCCGTTGCCACATCACCGCTCTGGAAAGACTCAATCATTCGCTTTAGGTCGCCTCCCACAATGTGAGAAGCCACCGAGATAACACCAACACCACCAAGAGCAAGTATGTGTATTGTGTCCTCGTCATTTCCACTCCATACGGCAAACTTATCAGGAGCCTCTGCGCATATCCTTGCCACCTGCTTCATATCACCGCTTGCTTCTTTTATCCCGACAATGTTTGGGACATCATTCGCCAACCTTATTACGGTCTCAGGCTCAATGTTCCTTCCGGTGCGGCTCGGTATATTGTAGAGTATGACTGGCAAAGAAGTGGCTTCGGCGACTGTGCGAAAGTGCCTATATAAGCCCTCTTGAGATGGGCGGTTGTAGTAAGGGCAAACAAGAAGGACTGCATCCACGCCGACCTCTTCGGCTCTCTTCGTCAACTCAACGCTCTCGCTCGTGCAATAGTTCCCTGTCCCCGCTATAACCTTCGCCTTGTCGCCGAGAGCCTCCTTTACAGCCTCAAAAAGTTTTATCTTCTCCTCGTCCGTGAGCGTTGGGGACTCACCAGTTGTGCCGGCTACAAGGACACCATCCGAACCCGTCTCAACCACATGCAACGCCAATCTCTTCGCCTCGTCGTAGTTGACGCTCATATCGTCGTTAAATGGTGTAACCATAGCTGTTATCAGCCTGCCAAGCTCAACGCCATACACCTCTATCACCCCCTATCTCTTGAAGCGATTTTGAAACTGCTGAGCAAGTCTATTTTAAGCTCGCTGCCTTCTTCTCTTGCTTGCCGCAGCCACTTCCTGAGAACGCTTTAAGCGCTCCCACTTTGTGAGCTTGCCATCCCACTTCATCATCGGCGCATCAGCCCATAACCCTTCGAGGTCGTAATACTGGCGCAATTCATTGTCAAAGAGGTGCACGATGACATCGCCAAAGTCAAGTATGACCC
Organism: Armatimonadota bacterium; assembly: GCA_025062195.1. Lineage (GTDB taxonomy): Bacteria > Armatimonadota > Fervidibacteria > Fervidibacterales > Thermosaccharophagaceae > Thermosaccharophagus. Next base: position 9,522 of record JANXAS010000015.1, on the reverse strand, counting down.
ATCGTGACTGCGGCTCGCCTTCCCTTCTCACCCTTATGTTCCACTTGTTTTCAATCCGCTCTTCAAGCTCACTAGCCAGCGCATCAATATGTATTGGGTTCTCACATGTGACCACAACAAAGTAGCTTGCAATAGGCAGTAAGTGCGCTATCTCCATAACGAGTATTTCATTTCCACGCTTCTCATCGGCAATCCTACAAATGTCCAATACAAGTTCACTCACCGATAGCATTTCTCACCTCCTTAGTTGCACCTCACTTTACCGCCTTATCACTATAAAGTCTGTGGCGCATGATGTAATCATAGACCGCCTCAGGAACCATGTATCGTATTGGCTCGCCATTGCGTGCCCTTTGCCTTATGCCAGTTGAAGAGATATCCATCCCAGGTATGGGCAGCACATCAATTGCGTTTGCATATCTTTCGCCGAGTTTCTCCCTCAGCCTTGAAAGGTCATATCCAGGACGAGTCACAGCAATGAACCTGCACAGCTCAACAAGCTTATCGGCATCCTTCCAAGTCAGTATTTCAAGCACCGCATCAGCACCCGTGATGAAGTAAAGTGTAACGCCATCGCCATAAAGCTGCTTAAATGCTCTAACGGTATCAATTGCGTATGAGGGACCTTGCCTCTCTATTTCAATCCGCGAGACCTCAAAGTATGGGTTGCCGGCAATGGCAAGGAGCACCATCACATACCTGTGTTCAGCGTGTGTGACCTCATACGGCTTTTTGTGCACCGGCACACCACATGGCACAAATATTACTTTGTCAAGGTTGAACCTGAAGCGAGCCTCCTCGGCTGCGAGGAGATGAGCCAAGTGTATTGGGTCAAATGTCCCGCCCATTATTCCGACCCTTTTCATTGGTGAGGGGATGCCCCCTTCGCACTATGTTAGCCTCTCTTTATTTCGTGCTTCATACTCAATTTTGATGGCTAAAGCTCAAATTCAACTGTGAGCGAAGGCATCTATTAGATCGCACCTTCAAAATGCGTCTAAGCATAATGATGCCATAGCAAGGCAACAAGCTACATATGGCGGTGATGGCAAATGGATGTGGGGGAAGGAGCTAATTTACAACTGCCAGAATGGGCGCAGAGCACTTTGGAAAAAACCATCGGCAATGAAGATAAGCTGGCGGTGGCACAATGCGACTTAACACTTGATGGACGGTATTCGGATGGGTGGATTGTCCTCACAAAAAACCACCTTGCCCTTATTATCGCAAAGGACGACGGTGACTCAAGCTCACCAGAAACACAACTGACCGTGCTTCCCGTCAACGAGATTGACGACCTTTCAATTGAGGCGCTCATAGGGAATGCAAGGTTATACGCCACAGTAAATGGGAAACGCTTCACATTTGCTCGTTTCAGCCACAGCCACAGGAGAGAGGTTGAAAGCCTTGTCAGGATAGCCCGCATGCTCAAAGAAGGCAAGTTGGAAGAACCACAAAAGGTTGATGAGCACACTGCAAAACGGCGAAAGGCGCTCATGATGCGCCGTATGGGCTTGTGCCCTCGTTGCGGCAATCCAATACATCCACGATGGGACATATGTCCAAGATGCCTGAACAAAAGCAGAGCGTTCATACGCATGCTTGAATTTGTCCGACCATACTGGCACATTGCCATCTTTACATTCGTCCTCATGCTCATCCTCTCAGCGTTTGAGACAATACAACCGTTATTTGCGAAACTGTTCTTGGACAGGGTTATCCCACAGCGAGATATAAAATTGCTCATCATAATCGCCACCGCAATATTGGTCATAAACGCTCTCACGGCTCTATTGAGCGCTGTCAGAGGCTACATCATGGCATGGCTTGGTGAAAAAATCGTCGTTGATATAAGGCGCAGGCTATATGAGCATATCCACAGCCTCTCGCTCACATTCTTTGACAGGCGCGACACTGGCAGAATAATTTCACGAATAACTGATGACACACATCGCCTAAATGATTTCCTAACAGGGGGTTTGCAGGACATAGCCAGAGACGCACTTGTTAGTGTAGCTATCGGCATCATACTCTTCGCGCTGGATTACAAGCTTGCCATAGTGACGATGATACCGATGCCGTTGCTGGCAATAAGCTCGGTTCAATTTGGGAAGCGAGTCAGGCGTCTTTTTCACCGGACTTGGCGAAGATGGGCACAGGTGACATCACTGCTTGCAGACAAGCTCCCCGGAGTGAGGGTCATAAAGGCGTTCGTGCAAGAGCACAATGAGATACGGAAGTTCACCGACACAATATACGACTTATTTAATGCCAGCCTCCGTGTAGCGCGCCTTTGGACTGTCTTCTTCCCTACAATTGGCTTTGTTACAACGCTCGGCTATTTAGCCATCTGGGGCTTTGGCGGTTATTGGGTTATAAAAGGTTCAATGTCCGTAGGGACGATGATCGCATTCTTGGGTTATCTTTGGCGCTTCTATGCGCCGGTTCAAAACCTTGCAAGGATTACGCACAGGTTACAGCATGCAGCCACTGCAGCCGAACGCATATTTGAGGTGCTTGACACTGAGTCAGATATGGAAATCCCAGAAGATGCAGTTGAGCTTGACGAGGTAAAGGGGCACATCGTCGTTGAGAATGTCAGCTTCAGTTATGATGGCGTGAACAAAGCTCTAAAAGAGATCTCATTTGAAATACAGCCGGGCGAGATGATAGGGCTCGTCGGTCCAACTGGCGCTGGAAAGAGCACGCTCATAAACCTAATATGCCGATTCTACGACCCGGATGAAGGGCACATCTACATTGACGGGCATGACCTGCGCAATGTCCGCCCTGAGTCGCTGAGAAGGCATATTGGAGTCGTCCTTCAAGACACTTACCTTTTCAATGGCACAATCTCAGAGAACATTGCCTATGGAAAGCCGGATGCATCCCGAGAGGAAATAATTGCAGCGGCATATCTGGCTAACGCACATGAGTTCATATGCAAAGCACCGTATGCATACGATACAGTTGTAGGAGAGCATGGTTCACATCTTTCTGGTGGCGAAAAGCAAAGGATTGCAATAGCAAGGGCGCTGCTCCGTGACCCAGCGATACTCATCCTTGACGAAGCCACCTCAAATGTGGACACCGAAACAGAAGCAAAAATTCGCGAGGCAATTGAGCGGTTGATTGAAGGACGAACCACAATCGCGATCGCACACCGATTCTCAACATTGCAAAACGCAAGGAAGCTGATTGTCCTTGATAGAGGGCAGCTGGTTGAAATGGGCACCCCAGAAGAGTTGATGGAAAAGGACGGCATGTTCGCACGCCTCTGCAGGATGCAGGCAGAACTATCAAAAACTTGGGCTTGGTAAACCTAACGGGCAACTCTGCTGCTGCCATTGGCAAAGTAACATTACCGCCGTTTGGATGACGAAAACCCTCATTCTTTATCGTCGCCTTTGTGGATGGCAGAAGTTAAAAGACCGTCGCAGAAATTTGCTGTTGAAGCAAGCCAACAACTTACTCCCGGACAACAGAGGTTAGGGGTTAAAAGAGCACCGTAAACAAACCGCAACACTGGAACTGAGGAAGCTGAGTGTTACCGTAATTTTTGAAAATGTTGACCCAAAACAAATGCCCGGGGCGGGACTCGAACCCGCACGCCCATTCGGGCAGAGGATTTTAAGTCCTCAGCGTCTGCCGATTCCGCCACCCGGGCTAATTCAACTTTCTCAATCAATCCTCTGTGTGGCAAACAACCACACTATGTGAAAAGAAAAAGTGTGCCCCAATTGCTCTCCATACTCACTCATATGAGCATTTCAAACTAATGTTCCCACAAAGAGAATGGAGGCGACGCCGGGATTCGAACCCGGGAATAGCGGATTTGCAGTCCGCCGCCTTAGCCACTTGGCTACGTCGCCTCACGATCTTCAACGCTATCAAAACATAATACAGACAACATGTGGAGCGGCAGACGGGATTCGAACCCGCGACCTTCAGCTTGGGAAGCTGACGCTCTTCCGCTGAGCTACTGCCGCCCAATAGCAAAACTGTTTTTTTCGTCATGTGGGCGCGCGAGGATTTGAACCTCGGACCTCTTGCTTGTGAAGCAAGCGCTCTCCCCCTGAGCTACGCGCCCCCAACTTATAGTAACACTCTCAAATGCCATCTGGTGCCGAGGGCGGGAGTCGAACCCGCACGGTCCTTTCGGACCACTGGCCCCTCAAGCCAGCGCGTCTGCCATATTCCGCCACCTCGGCACTCCGTAACTTCATTATAGCGAACGATGATAGCGCAAGTCAAATCTACTGAGCAGACAAAATCCACCCCTCTTTCACGAACATGCAAAGCAAAAATCTTTCAGCCCATCAGCTGCATCGTCATCCTAAGCATTTACGCAACAAAAATTCGCAGCGCACATCTATTAAGCTCTCAGCTCAAAGCTTTCACCATTTTGACCATTAAGCATCTTGCTCATGATTCCACAAGCTTAGAGCCTGAGCCACCTAATGCGTCATCGCATAGTAAACAAGGTTGATGCCAAACTCAAACGCATAATCAAATGGTGGTGGAAGACACGCGCAAAGTGGTCCAGCCCACTTCCAACTTTGCCATGAGCACCCCTCTCCATTCGTTGAGTAAACGATGACGAGCCTGCCATTTACGCTAATCCCTTCGTGATAGTTTGCGCCGCCTTTGCCAGCAATAGGTATGCGAACTATGCGATAGAAGGAGTTATAAAGCGGGTGGCTCAACGATAGCCTCTCAAGCTTGTATTCTGGAAGCAACCGCTGCAACTCACCGCGCAACGGTTCCCTTAAACTGAGCTTCGCTGGGCACTCATCAACATATAGGAAGCCACCACCAAGCAGGTAACGGCGAAGCCTTCCCGCCTCACTTTGATTTAACCTCATCGGGACATGTTCGCCAACGAATATAACAAACGGATGGTTGAAGATTTCGTCATCGCCAAGTGTGACGATAAACCGCTTTGGGCAGATGTTCAATCTTGTCCTTTGGCGTATCGCCGTAAGCAAGTTGATATCCGACATTGGGTCAACTCGCAATGTGCTTTCCCTCAATCTTAACCGAGCAATGTGAAATGAGCCAATGGGGCATTTTGTGTGCTTCGCTTCAACTTCACGGGATGGGAAAGAGCCAGTGAGCGGCAATTCAGCCTCTTGAGCTATAAGGCGACTGAGGATGCATGTTATCGCGACGGCAACAGCTGTGACGATGAGAGCCATCATGATGCGCCCATTGTGAGTCCGCCATCTCATTGGCATCACCTATTGCCAACCCGTTTGAAATAAATCGTGATGGCGTTTCGGTATGGTGCTGGCGGGACGACCTCCGGGTTATACGGCATTGGTTGTGTGCTGCCTTTGAACTCTCCTTTGATAAGACTCTGTGTAGCCTGTGCATGGCGCAACACCAGCGCCTCTGGGATACTCTTCATCGGCGGACCGTGTTCAATGAACCTACCAAAGAGACTATCCGGCAAGCTGCGCAGCCAATCTTTCCAATTGCCTTCTCTGCCACCATCTTCTTTTTCGCCTTCTTTACGCCCATGAGCTTTCATCCCGTCACCCTCACGCTCTTGTGCGAGCCTTTGCATCATCTGCATTGCCTGTGGTGTCCCCGAGAGTTCGTTTGCAAGCCTTAGGAGGGTCAGAAGTATGCGCTCTTGCTTTTTTCTAACAGATGGGTCAATTGAACCGCCCTCAATTGCAAGTGCCACTTCGTTTGCATCAGTTTGAGCCATGTGCACAAGCTCCCTCAACTCAGCCGACCATGGCACACCAAACAAGTTATCAGCACGCTTTAATGCCGAGCGTATCATCTTCTCTTGCACAGCCATTAGCTTGCGTTGCGCTTCGCCGTGAGCAGCTTTTAAACGCACCCAGCCCTCGGACTGCAAATTGATGCTCTCCTGAAGACAGGCGAGTTCAAGCATCTCCATCTGAGCAATACCAGCAAGTTGGCTGGCTACTCCATAGCTGTAATGAAACACATTTGACAGCGCACTTGAGAGCATCTCAAGCGCTGCTGTGGCATTCCGTTGAGCCCTGCTCGCTGAGGGCAAATTGCGCATCCTCAAGAGAATTGACGATGACTTCATCTCCCTCAGAGCACTTTTAGCGTTACCAGAAATGCGAGCATCAATTTGTGGGACGAGCCTAAGCAACTCTGAAACATGCCCAGGGAGTGATTGGGCGCTCTCGGTCAAGCTCTCTTGGCGCTTAGTCAACTCCTCAATTGTGGGAATACTTATCTCAGACGATTGATTGAGTTGCGCATCTCCACCCTGTTCGTATTCACCTCGTCTTAAATTGCCATTGCGCGCTGCCTCAAGCAACTTAGCTGTTAGAGCCGCAATTTCTCTTTGCCTCTTGAGCAACTTCATAACTTGCCCCCACACTTGCGCCAATTTGTCCCTGTCACTTCGGTATGCCCAAAGACGAGCCAACTCATAAGCCTCTAAGGTGACATCGCTAAACTTTTGAGCAGCTTGATGCAATGCTGAGATTGAAACGGCAGCTTTGCTCAAGTCATTGTTGCGCACTGCATTATGCGCATTCGTCAGCGCCAATTTGATTTCATCCATTGGCAGTTTGTCATAGGCATTCATCAAGATGCGTGCCAAGTCCTCCTCCCGGTCATTGCGCCATTCAGTTGCGATGCTCTTCATGCGCCCACTAAGCCAATGGATGCGCTTTTCTACATCAGTTAGGCTTTTGAACACTTGGCTTGATTGCAAACCTTTGCCCGACAGCCGTTCAACTTGCCCACTTATTTCTGAGACAAGCTTGCTTGTCTTTGCAGCCTCAAGCGTTAACTTGAAAAGCTCAGAAAATCTTTTGGCACGCCGCAATGCCATCATTGCTTGGTTTATGCCCTCCATCGTCATCTGAGCGCTTGAACGAACTGAATCTGCCATCCGTGAGAGCGCATCAAACTTAGCCTGCTGGCGAATCGCGCTTTCAAGCCTCTTGAATGATTCAACATCGCCGCTCAACTTTCCAATAAGGAATTGATGAAGCAGCCGTTCAAGCCAATCAATCGGCGAAGCAATTTGGTTCAAGTGAGCCATGTCAACCTTTGAACTGAGTTCCTCACCCAACTGCTCAATGCTGCTCTTAAGTTCGCTGAGCCTTTCTATCGCCGTGCGCATGTTGCTTATGTTGCTTTCCGACAGGCTGCGCTGTTCTAAAGCCTTCGTCGCCCCTTCAATAGCTTTAATGGCGAGTTTGTATTCAACGGCAGCGTTGTGCAGCATCTCCTTTATTCTTCTCTCAAGCCCTTCAAACTCCGACAGGAATTCACCAATCGTCACGACGCGCACAGCGCGCCAATCACTGTAGCCAACTTTTGGACCGAGCAATTCATCGTTATCATAAGCCAAAGCCCTAAACCGTATGATGCTGCCAACGCGCAGCCCGACGATATGCATGAGCAAGTTAGCTGTTGCTTCCCTTTCAAAGCTGTATGAGCCAAGTTCAACTTCCCTCTCGTCTGTGACATCGCCAACGAAAACCACCTTGAGCTTCCTCAAACCGTAATCGTCAGCAGCGCCCACAACAACTGGCACACTGGCAACTGGGAGCACTCGCACTTCGCTCTCAGTCGGTGTGAGTATCCTCACCATTGGCGGTTTATCCTGCACTACTGATAGCAGCACCCTGCCCCATTGACTTTCAAAGCCGTAGACATCATGCAGCATCATGCTGATGCGCATGTTGCGCCTGACTTCAAACGATGTTGAAGCCGCATTCCCATGCACATGCATCGGCGCTTGGGAGCCGTTCCCACAGCTAATGGTTGCGTTCTTAAGTTTGTTATTGCACCGCGCAACTATGGTGACGAAAGAGCCGTATGGGATAGGAAGTTTATCCGCAGCCTTTGGCGATAGTTCGTTCGGTTCAAGTCCGGTGTATGGCGGTGGTTCAACTGAGAACCTGATTGACTTAACCTTCGGGAAGTCAACCACATTGATTAGCAGGGCTTTGCTTCTGACATTGCCTGATCGTGCAGAGACGAGAACATCCTCCTGCAGGTTATGCAAGAGCGTTTCAAATGTGAGGTTGCGCCATTTGCGCCGAATGAGTGAATCAAGCTGAAATAAATGAGATGGGCGCACATCGGTATGCATCCTCAAATGTGTGATGCGCTTTGTGTTTATCCCGGTCACTTTCAACCACACATCCTTTGGCACTCCACCAGTTACCCTCACCCTCACCATAAGGTTGCTCCCGCGCAATACAGCTTTAGGCAATGGCTCAATGACAAGCTTGCCATGTCTTGCAAAAGCTATTGAGCCATAGGCTGCAATAAACGGCATCATCAGGTCATACGGATTAATGTGCGAGAACTTCATCCATAACGGTATTGCCAACCAGAGTATCAGAGCAACCGCCGTCACCTTTGCAGCTGCATTGGCTCTCCTCAGCAACGGCAAATGCCATCGCACACTTAACATCCCATTCAGGGCATCGGCAATTGCCGCCTGCACAAGCCTTTCGGATATGCCCTCACTTAGCACCCTTTGCATTGATAATTCAACGCCACAGGTCACCTTCCCTTTCAGCGATTCAAATTGGTGCTCAAGCTCAATTGCGACTTTAAGTGGGCTTAGCCACCTGAAAGCTGACGGGATAACTTTAACAGCAGCACAGGCGGCGAGTTGCAAGAGCAACAACAAGCCAATCGCTAAAATGAGTGCATCAGGCATGTAATCCCCGCAGTGCAAAATCAACATTGCTACGAGAATGGCTATTGCGAGGCATATTGCAAATGCGCTCCATGAGAGAAGTTGCACACAAGTGAACGCAAGAAGTTGGTATAGGCGTATGAGCGTAACGAGGCGAGCCCTAATGGGGTGAGCATCGCTGTGCCCCATAAAATTCATCGTCCTCATGATTTCATTCACCAAGTTCACATAATGCTATGAGCCATGCTGTTAAGCTCTACAAGTCTCGCACCGAGAAGGCGATGATAGCATTTCAGGTTGCCTGCCTTGAGCATTTGAAAACACCGCTCAATATTTTTCCCAAAGTTGATAATGCTGTTTACTCAGCTCGCCACAAAGCTAAATCGCACTTGAGCGCGCATCCCAACGCCGTAGGACTTATGCAGCCGGCACTATTTTGTTGCATAGGAGTTACCCAATTAACATTGTTTCGCAGATGCGGATGACAGTCTGCACGAAAATCAACCACAAACGAACGATGCAAACAGAGTAAATGGCAAGCTGGATGCGGGAGGGTTTTAGCCCCAACGAAGTTTTTCATGGCTGAAGCCACTCTACCTAATTCGCCATTTACAGCATGGGCATCGTTCAAAAACGAGTTGCTCTGGCAGCTTAACAGCCCCCACACATTCAACTGCGCAACTTCTATATACCAAACCCATTCCATGGTTCGTTCTTTACTCCAAAATGCTTTTTGGCTCGGCGGTAGCCTTGCCCCCGAATAACTAAGTTCTTTGTTCGTAGTAAGGCACGAAGCGTAGTGCCGTCAAAAATGGGACAAGGGACAATTTTGGACGCCACTTCGCTAACGCTTCGTGGCT
>JANXAS010000159.1 GCA_025062195.1 Armatimonadota bacterium | reverse complement strand
GCAAGACATCAAACTCGGGCTGATCGCTGAATTTTGGCTGAAGCGAACCGTTAAAGGCTTTTGCTGCCCACTCACGCAATTGGCTTAGACCTTTCGCCAATTCTTCTTGAAGTTCACCTGGCGTTTTTGCCCCCAATTGCAGCGAAGGCAAGGATGAAGGAACTTCACCTTGGACTGAAAGAACTTGCAAATTGCCACCACCCCGCCGTGAACGAGAGCCAACGCCACCAAAGCGAGTGAGAAGCCACAAGGAAGCGTAAGCGGCTTCCAAAGCATTTACAGTTTGGGTCTTAGAGTGGGGGAGGATTTCTATCGTAAACTTTTGATCAGCGCAAATAGCAGCTCTCTCCTGCTCCTGACCTATCCTTCGTGCAGAGAAGAAGAGATAGGCAATGCCCTGTTTTTCATAACTGCGCTTTTGTTCATTCCACTTCGCTAAATCTGAAAATCGTTCTTTTTTCAAACTTTCCTGCTTAACACGGATGGTGATAGGCGAAGCGTGTTCGGTGCTTCCGAAGACAGCGCTTTCTCGCTTGAAGATTTCCTGTGGAT
>JANXAS010000158.1 GCA_025062195.1 Armatimonadota bacterium | reverse complement strand
GCAGCGAAGGACATTTTGGAAAACTATGGTGGCGTTATCATTGCCGATTCCGTTGGTTTGGGCAAAACCTTTTTGGCGTTGAGGTTGCTTGACGATTACGCTTACAGGGAGCGAATACCCACGCTCATTCTTTGCCCCGCCGCTCTGATTGACACTCTTTGGAAACCTCTTTTGCGCCGCTATGGAATTTACGCCGACATCCTTTCAATGGAGCGATTCAGCAGGCAAGATTTCTCCCCCGACGAGTATCAAGGGCATAAACTCATCGTCGTTGATGAAAGCCACAACTTCCGAAACCCCGACACCAACCGTTGGGAAAAACTTTTCAAACTCCTAAACAGTGATGCCGAAAAGAAACTCATTTTGCTAACCGCAACGCCCATCAACAACACCCTCTTTGACCTTTACCATCAAATTCGCTTCATCACCCGTGACCAAGATGATTTCTTCCTTGCTGCAGGTATCTCAAGTTTGCGCAAATATTTTGTCAATGCTGAAACCAACAGGGAAACCCTTTACGAAGTTCTTGAAGCCATCGCCGTTAGAAGAAGCCGCCAGTT
>JANXAS010000157.1 GCA_025062195.1 Armatimonadota bacterium | reverse complement strand
GGATTCGTAGCCAATCAGCAATTTTAATCTGACCGCCTCTCATAGCGTGAGGTGCATGAGGGATGTTTGCTGGGATGATTATTCCTTTACCTGCAGGGAGCACAAACCAACGAGCACCCAGAATCATTTCGCCTTGTCCAGCAACCACATAAGCCAATTGGGGAAAGCGCTCAGGATAAGGCTTTTGACGAATCCATACATCTTGGAAAGGAACCATTTGAGCGTCAGAGGGCAAAGGTGAAGAGTGATGTTGAAAAATGGCGATACCCATAGCATCAACTTGAGGCAAGAGTTTGCGAGCAATTATGTCCGACAAAGTCTGCCAAGTGCCCTCTTGCCCATCCAAAAGAACAGTTTGAAAAGGCTGAATGGAATAATTTCTAACGGGCATCTTTTTCACCCTGAGACAAATTATAGTATCCAACCTAACTTATTGCAAAAAGGTTCAAAGTCAGTTGATATATCCTCATCAATCCACCTGCAATAGAAACTTAAACTTTGAGTGACATCAATAAAACTTATCCCTAACAAACCCTTTGAGAAAATCTATATAACCATTGGTGCTA
>JANXAS010000156.1 GCA_025062195.1 Armatimonadota bacterium | reverse complement strand
CGGTGAGCGTGAGTGGAAAACAAATCCAAAATGAGGAGGGATGTCCAATGATGGCGCTAAGGAAGCGCGGCTTCACATAGATTGAACTGCTCGTGGTGATAGCTATAATTGCGATCCTGGCAGCAATCCTTTTCCCGGTGCTTGCCAGGGCGCGTGAGAAGGCTCGCACATCTTCATGCCAGAACAACCTAAAGAACATCGCAACGGCTTTCAAGATGTATACCAACGACTGGGATGAGAAGTTCCCGGCTCCAAACGGTGCTCCACACGACAACCAATACACCACTGGCGAGATACCATGGCCATTGCAGCTTGACCCGTATGTTAAGAACTGGCAGATATTCAAGTGCCCATCATACACAACTTATGGGCTTGGGTATGGCTATAACCCATACCTTCAGTGGAGCTTGCTTGGTGAAGGAAGATACCCAGCTGGATGCTCTGAGGCAGATGTGCAAGATGTTGTTAGAACCGTCCTTGCTGCCGATGTGGATACGGCTGCAGGTGACCCATATATCGTCCCACCGGGCACTCTGCCGGGCATCATTGACCAGTTCAACCCAGACCTTATAACGAGCTTGA
>JANXAS010000155.1 GCA_025062195.1 Armatimonadota bacterium | reverse complement strand
GCCAACTGCGTAGTCCTAAAGAAATTAAGCCTTTACCATCAGTCCAAAGCGAGGTCAAAACAAAAATCCCCTTCACTCTTTTGATGCTTAACACAATCGCAAGTTAAAAGTTCCATTTTTTCAGCACAAGACTTATCCAAATTCGTTTCATCCAAAATCAAAAGCCCTTTATTTTTGTCCAAAAGCCGAAGTCTTTGTATTTAAAGGCTTTCTTTGCAGCGTTCTTTTAAAGGCGTCCTATATGAATGTGCATCATGTCACCCACTTCTTAGGAATATGGGAAGTTTCGGATAAATAGCATCATCCCGCTTATTTTCCTTTCAATCAATCCATTCAATCAACCCATCGGCTTCCCCAATTTTGCCTTTTCTTCTTCAGCAATTTTTTCTTCAAGTTTGGCAAACAAAGGAGAAATATCTTGGAAACGCTGACCAAAGGCAAGTTCGCTTGGCTTCCACTTGATTGAGACGCTATCAGGTTTGTAAAGGAGAGCAAGGTGGCTGCGTCCACTTTCGGGAATGTCACAAACTTCAAATTCACCAACCAAGTTACCATTGTAGCCGAGCATTTGATGCAAACGCTCGCATGTGAAAGGCAAA
>JANXAS010000154.1 GCA_025062195.1 Armatimonadota bacterium | reverse complement strand
TCGCCAACAAAGATGTCAACTTGTGGCACGCTTTGCCCGCAGGTCCACAGTGGTCAAAGCCGAGAGGGTTGCCCGTTTCGTTAGAACTTACCGCAAACAATGCCTTTAGGCTTCCTTTGGCTGCCAGTTTGATGCCATCAACAAGTTTCGTGAATGGTAGGCAACTTTTCGTCGTCTTCCAAAGCCTTGTTCCCTTTAACCTAAACGACACCAACGGTCTTTGGGACATTTACATTGCAACTGTTCCTTTACCGTAGGCAGACTATTAGTTTGCCTAACATCCATGTCAACAAAATTGGCCGTGTTCTGAGGGTCGGGCTACTGCCCGACCGAAAAAATCAGCGCCGAATTTACTTGAAAAGGAAGGCGAGATTTTATATGGCAACGCTATATGGAATGGCAAGAGCGAAGGAGAGGTCAAAAGTGATTATCCCAAATGCCAGCATCATTGTGAAGAGGTTTTTAGGGTTACGCTTAGTCCTTGATCCAGGCCTGTTCCAGTTTTGGAAAGAGAAGACAGCACAAAGAAGCTAGTGATGACAACCATTAGGAGGTGCAGAACAGATGCGAATGTGGCCAATTTTGTTCGGTATCGCCTTGGCAACATTGACGCTCATGCCCGGGCAAACTCAGCAA
>JANXAS010000153.1 GCA_025062195.1 Armatimonadota bacterium | reverse complement strand
TTCAACATGTGAGCTTTGTGGGAGTCAGTTGACACTGTGCCAAAACTGCTACAACAACTCATACTGCCAAAACCACAGTTGCGGTGTTTGTGGCTACCCTTGGAATGGACAAGGTCAAGGTGAACAAATTTCAACATGTGAGCTTTGTGGGAGTCAGTTGACACTGTGCCAAAACTGCTACAACAACTCATACTGCCAAAACCACAACTGTGGCATCTGTGGCTACCCATGGTGTGGATATGGACAAGGAGAAGAAGGGCAAGAAGGAGAAGGGCAAGGTGAACAAGGGCAGGATGAGCAAGGTCAAAGTGAACAGGGGCAAGGTGAACAAGGTCAAAATGAACAGGGTCAAAATGAACAGGGTCAAGATGGACAAGGTCAAGATGGAGAGGGCGAAAACAATTTTGAAAAAGAAGATGAGATGGATGAGGGAGCAAACGGCGGTGAGAATGAAGGTGGCAATGGAAGGGAAGGCAATATTGATGGTCAAGGTGATGGTATTGTCTTATTGGAATTGCACCCAAGCTACGACCCTGATTTGACAGAGAATGTTAACTATGGCTTTTGGATGTATTTTGCAAACAATGCATTTTATCCAGATTGCCAGAAAGACCACAACTGTGGCTCAACAAAAGT
>JANXAS010000152.1 GCA_025062195.1 Armatimonadota bacterium | reverse complement strand
CCCCGCATTCAGGGGATTGGGCATGTCGCCGAGCGGCTACAACGCCTTGTACCCCACGCGCGAATTGCCGTGGCGCATGGGCAAATGCCCGCGCGCGAGGTGGAAGACATCGTGCTGGCGTTCTACAACCACGAGTATGATGTGCTGGTCAGCACCACGATTATCGAGAACGGCTTGGACATGCCGAATGTGAACACGCTGATTGTGGAAGGCGCGGAACGGTTTGGCTTAGGGCAGCTCTACCAGTTGCGGGGGCGTGTGGGGCGCTCCGACAGGCAAGCGTATGCTTACTTTTTATTCAAAGCGGGTAGGCTGGGCGAGAAGGCGGAGGAGCGACTGTACGCCCTCAAGGAGTTCTCGCACTTGGGTTCGGGCTTTGCGCTGGCACTGCGCGATTTGGAGATTCGCGGCGCGGGCAATCTGCTGGGCGAGGAACAACACGGGGCGATGCGCTCAGTAGGGCTGGAGTTGTATCAAGCGATGTTGCGCGACGCTATTCGCCGCCTGCGCCAAGGCGAAACCAGTTGGAACTTAGAATCTCCTGTGCAGGAGGAGCTGCCCGACGCCAGCAGGCTCCCTGTAGAGGCGTACCTGCCGCACGATTACATCCAGGATGTGGCACAGCGACTGGGCTACTATAAGCGGATTGCG
>JANXAS010000151.1 GCA_025062195.1 Armatimonadota bacterium | reverse complement strand
TGCTTCCAAGAAGCCATTGAACGAAAGGGCTTCAAAGACGATTACGAACTTTGCGACTTTTTGCTTGAAAAAGCCCATGTAGCGACAGTTGCGGGTTCGGCTTTTGGCGCTCCCGGCTATCTGCGCCTTTCGTTCGCAACCTCTGAAGACACAATCCAAGAAGCAACCCGACGAATCAAGGAAGCACTTTGGGGTAGTTGACAGTGATAACCGTTGGGAGGGCGAGGCTCCTGCCGAGCCAAAAATCTCCGAGATGCAATTTTTTGGCTCACCGGGAGGTTCGCACTCCCTTTTTGCAATGAGCAGATTGCCGTCACAGGAACAACTTGGGCAAATACTGAACTGGCTCATCGTAAGGCGGGATATGTCCAGCGGCGACTTCGTAAAGCCGTTCATGCGAGAGTTTGGCTGCATTCACCATCTGCTCATATGGTCGGTTGCAAACATCCAAAAAGCCGATGTTGTAGTTTTCGCCGTCAAAGCGACCGATTGCCGATTGGTCGTAGAGGGTGAACCAGTGAACCCCTACGCACCAAGGTTCAGCCGCTGCAGTTTCAAGGTAAACTCGGAACGCCTTCCCTCGCTCCTCTTGGCTTGGGACTCGCCCAATTCCCGACGCAGGCAAACCGACATCCAAAGCGCCAAAATGCCATTCGCCAATAACAATCGGCATCCCAAGTTT
>JANXAS010000150.1 GCA_025062195.1 Armatimonadota bacterium | reverse complement strand
GCGTGTTTGACCTGCTGGTAGCGCTCCACGCCGGCGATCATCGTCTTGGTGGGGATACATCCCCAGTTCAGGCAACATCCGCCCAGATACTCCCTCTCTATGCATACCACGCGCCCACCGAGCTGGGCAGCGCGGATAGCGCCCACGTAGCCACCGGGTCCCGCGCCGATGACGGTCACATCCACGTCGAACTGCTCGGAACGCTGCATCTGCGGTTGAGCCTCCTGTTGGGGAAGGGATTGGTCTAACTGTGCTGCGCGTTGAAGCAACTGTTCTACTGTGGAAAGGGGCTCCTCGGTCCTCACTGGAGGTTCCATGACAGCAGACTCCTGCCTCTCTGATGAGTGCATAGCTCCTCCTCACCTGTGTGTTGGCGCAGAGTGCCCGGGGCGGGACTCGAACCCGCACGCCTTACGGCCCGGGATTTTAAGTCCCGTGCGTCTACCGATTCCGCCACCCGGGCGCGTCCTTAAAGAGTATAGCACGCCTTTGAGCCGAAGGCAAGGGCGGAAGGGTGTTGCCCAGGTTGTGGGATGGGGGCGCTTCGCACAGCGCCAGCCTCTGCGGGGTAAGCCGCGTGGCAAGGGGGAGCCTCAGGGGGGTAGCATATGGCGAAAGTGCTCAGCAGGGGGCGGTGGGTCAAACCGTCCGTTTGCCCGCTTTCAGCGCAGGGCGGGGCAGGGATGTTTT
>JANXAS010000014.1 GCA_025062195.1 Armatimonadota bacterium | reverse complement strand
CCCTCGCCTTAGCAAACACAGGGAACAGAATCGCTGCCAAGATGGCGATTATGGCAATCACCACAAGCAGCTCTATCAGTGTGAAGCCAATTGTCCCTCTGTTACGCCTTTCATTTGCACGCCACATTTTGCATCCCTCCTTTGTGTTAATCTTGAAAGAAACATCCTTCAAATCCATCCCCCTTACCAGTCTGTGAAACACCCTTTACAACCTTAAATTATCGGGCTTTAAACCAAACCTCTCACTCACCACCTCCTTTTTGATTTCACTATTGAAGCAAGCTTTCATCAGTCACACTTAAGTCACACTTACGGCGTCATGTATGTGCTTCTGTCAGCCCAAAAAGTTTTGTCCTTAAGCCATTTGACATGCCCATCACAAAATGCATAGTTTGTGCCACCTATGTGTGGTGCCCAATCCTCATTACGCTGAGTTTGGGCTGCATCGCACTTTCGGGGAGTGCTATTATAGTCTCCCGGAGCTAATGGCCACGCAAAGCGCCAATCCGCACCCATTGCATGGCAGCTATCCGCCAACAACACCACCATTGAGGGCGCTCTAATCGTAGCAAGGTGGCGACCACCACTGCCACCCAATGGCACACCAACATGTATATTGGGATTCATGCCGTAGTAGACAAATACTTCAAAAGTGCGTCCCCAGTATGTCCAAGGTCCTGTCACACGATAGCGTGGACACACATAAAGCTGCGAATTTTTGACATACGGGAAAATGCCCTGCCACCAACTGACGCCACTTCCTGGCGGGTCTGGGTTCTGTCCCCATTGAGGGCCAAAGATGGGAAACATCTCATCGTAGTCCTGAATATACATCAACACACCTGAAGCCAGTTGCTTCAAGTTGCTTTGACATGATGAAGTTCTTGCCTTCTCCCTCGCCCTTGCAAACACGGGGAACAGAATCGCTGCCAAGATGGCGATTATAGCAATCACCACCAGCAGCTCTATCAGTGTGAAGCCAATCAGCTTACGTTCCATTGAAACCTTTCTCAATTGACTACGCATTGTTCATCACCTTCCTCAATCTTGGGTTTGAGCACTAATGCACCGCCATTGCTTAACATAGTCACAAAAGATGCACGTGTCAAGTATCCATTCCCGTCATCAAAAACCTTTCACCCATTCTCACCGGCTTTCATCCATCACCTTCCTTAGCTTTAAGTTTGAGCACCAACGCATCGCTATTGCTTAACATAATCACAAAAGATGCGCCTATCAGGCATCCGTTCCCGTCATTAAAAATCTTTCACCCATATTTACTGAGTTTCATTCATCACCCCCCTTAAGCTGGTCATGTGCTTCCAAAATTTCATTATGGGCAGAAAAGCTTGCCTGTCAAGCTATGCGCTTTGCATTGCGTCCCGGTAAAAAAGACTTGGTGTATGCGGGACATATCTTGAATGGGGAAATGCAAAGTGCAATGCCACGAGTTGATAAGAGGGCGATTAGGAGATGCTTCCTGAATGAGGGTGATACAAGCGAAAAGTTATAGACCGCATCAATCATTTATAGTTTTGGCGGCGCACAGCGATTGAGATTTGCACATCGCCAATTAGTGTCTTTATTTTCACACGCAACTCTTTTGGCTCATTGCCTGCAATCTTGTTGGACCAAATTTGGACGCGCCGTTCCTGCACCGGCATCATGTCAAATAGGTTATCTTCAACTTCAACATCCGTGTCATCTAACCTGCCCTCAATTACGATTGATGGCATCGGGAATGGAAAGCCATTTTTGATTCGCAACACAACTTGCAATTTATCTTCAGCCCACTCAATTTCCTCTGGCTCAATGCTGACATAAATCAACCCTGCACGCCCTTTGGATACTCCATAAACTAATACAGGCTGCGCCCATCGCTCAACTTGTTGTTTTACTTCCTCGCGTTGTTGATGCTCTTCAAGTTCGTATTGCTGTGCCCCAATGCCCCAACGCTCACCAAAAGGCTTTACACCAAATGGTTGCTCGCCCTCAACCTGCTCAGGCGGTTCAAATCGCAATCCTTCACCGCGCGCAAATCCTTCAGTTGCTTCCCGCTCAGCACCTTGAGTCAATTCCGACAGCGCCTTCATAAGGGCAAACGATGCCCTACAGGCATACAGGACTGTTGATGCGAATGCATTCCAAGAAAACGATGTCGTTGTGACGACGGCATCACTTGTTATGATGTTAATCGTCCAGGCAAGCACTCTTCCCTTGCCATAAGAACTCTCAACCAAAATCGGCACGCCGAGGCTGTCGCTCAAAAGGAGAATTGCGCCCTTTCTTGTGAGCACCCTCATTTCATCCCTGCGTATTTTTACGCCACCTATACTAAGCCACCTCAGCGTCGGGTGTTCCTCTTCCTCAACGGTCAAACTCACTTCAACTTTCTCACCAGTCGCATCACAGAATGCTGTTGCGGGCATAAGCGAAGGCAAGTGACCGCTTAACGGCGCCTCACCAAGCTGAAGCGCGGGCAAGCCATTGAAAAGCAATCCGACGCCGCGCCAGATAGCTCTGGCAAGTGCTTCACCGATGCGCTGATCAACACCAGCCTGAATAATTGTCCTCAAAGCTTCGCCATCAAAGACCACAGCATCAACTTCCTCAAGCGCATCTGTGAGGACCCTGCAGTCGGTAATAACACTTTCAAGCGGCACTACTTTAATTTGCGCGCCAACGGCATTCAGGATAAACGCTGCACGATTTGCCGCACTTGTATCTCTCGTCACCCAAATCGCCTTGACATGAGCCGGAGCAACGGCTATCTGCTTTGCGGCTTTAGTATCAAGCTCCACAAGCCTTCGGATGACATCGGTATTTCCATAAACGCTCACAAACGATGGCGCCCTCTCACCAAGTGCATGAATCGCAACTGCTGTGAGATACTCGTTGGAAAGACGCTCGCCAAACTCCGAGAGATTAATTACGCGTCTCTCCCCCGGATGAACACCAAGTATTGGCATGACCGATTGCCTTGCTGCACCGTTCATATCGCACACAACAGCTTGCAATGCAGCATCTGATCCGCTGCGCGCATTTATAGAACGAGCAATGTAAACTAAGTCGTCGTAAAAAGCTGCCGTGAACTCCGAGCGAAGCGCACGCGCAAACACATACGCTGGTGGGGTCAACTTGCCATCATACTGCACGAGCGCCATACCAGTGCCGATGCGCGGCTCATTAAATTGACCGATGATAAATCCACTACCATCAGCGCGGCAGATTGCTTTTTCAACTGCGCTTTTGATTTTGAACCAGCATTCTATAGCATTACTGTCGTATTTCATTTGCGGCAATGCTTCAACAAGGAGAAACAAAGGCTCGCTTGCCACGCCCTGAGTATCATCCGTCATTCTCGGATTAATGCAATTTTGCCCGCCAGACATCAACCTGATGACCACCATGCGCTCATCATCAAGGCTTGCAATCATCTCCAAAAGCTCGCGAACAAACTCGCCAACCTGCGCTTCTTGAGCCTCACTTATACCCAAGCTCCACATAAGCAGGCTCGGATGATTGCGCAGCCTCAAGACAAGCTGCCTAACAGCATCAAGCAACTTGTTGTGCTCAATGCGGCTGAGGTCAATCGCCCAGATTGGCAGTTCCTGAATGACGAATATGCCATAGCGGTCACACAGGCTGTAAAAGGAACTGCTCTCTGGCAATGTCGCGCTGCTCACATAAAGGCAGTTGAAACCAAGTTGCACCAACCTCCCAATCAGCATCTCATAGCGCTCCTCATCAAGCCTGAGCAATTGGTCTGGAACAACCCATCCAGTTCCTTTGAGTTGCACAAACTTCATGCTGTTGAGCCGCAACATGCCACCGCGCACTTTGACTGTGGCTTGCGGCGCAGCAACCTCAACGCTGCGTATGCCGAATACACACTTTAGTTCATCTGTGATGATACCATTGTCAAGCGCAGCAGTGACGCTAATTTGATAAAGGCTTGGCTGAGATAGGTCGCATGTCCACCAGAGCCTCGGATTTGCGACCCTCACATCCCAACTAACATCCTTTGTCTCGCCAGCGGTAAGCGTTATCGTTTGCACATCAATCGCCTGTGCCCAAACGAAGCCGCACCCACCAACTTGCCCATACAGCCTGACCACAAGTGGCTTTTGTGGATGCATATTTGTCGCTTTTACCGCTACACGCACAATCGCCTCGTGCCGTGACACTGAGACCGTTTTGACTTGCAAGTCCGAGAGAGCACAGATGCCAACTGTGCGCAACTTCACCGGCTGCCATACGCTAATCGGTATGAGTTTCATACCGCCAAATTCGCCCTCAAACAAAGATGGCACTAAAGCCTCATAAGACTTTGGTAGCTCAATTCGTTTTGGTGGGCATGTCCATGGCACCTCTCTATCAGTGAGGCGAATTGAAATCAAGTTTTCACCGCCGAAGTTAAGCAATGTCGTAATATCAAATGTGCGCTTATGCCACATGCCGCAAACTCTCCCAGCAGGTTTGCCATTCACCCACACATCAGCTTGATAGCTTACACCGCTCAGCTCAAGCAGCACCGCCCTGTAACGCCAATCCTCTGGGACTTGGAAGACCTTTTGCAACCACCATTCAAACTCACCAACTTCGTCAGCAGCCAGTGTCAGTTGCTCGTTTGTCCGTTGGAAATTGATGTGTTGTTCTTTTATGCGTCCGCACGGATCTTGCATGATGCCATGTTGAATGAGTGCGCCATGCACGCTCATTGGCAAGTTAACTTGCAATTCCAACTTCTCAAGCTCAGCCCTATACCCAATCCCTCCCCAATCCACATTGTCGTTAACTTGCCATCGTTGCAAATCTGGCTGGTCATCCTGCAGCCTGCCCTTAAAATCGGCATCGGGCGCAAACTGTCCCTCACCGAGATGCTCCGGGCGCCTTTCAATCTTTTCAAATGGCTTTTCATGCCAACCTCTCTCAACACCCTCACCATAACTTGCAGGGCGCATGCGCCAACCACTGCCCAGCTCAACTTCCTCCGCAAGGCTCCTTGGAAGCGCAGCTTGCTCTTCGCCTTCAAGCACCCTTGAAAACGCATAGATGCCAACCGACTCATGTCGGTGTATGGTTTCATTGACGAGCTTTGCATCAGCAAAGTCAACTTTGCCGTAAAGCCACCTTGCGCCGCCTTGACGCTTCGCAACGAGCCTGAGTGCGCGCACGCCCTCAACACTCACCGCTATCCGCTTTGGTGGTGTGTTCCATTTGACATCGGTAACCTCAGCGAGCAACTTGCCATCGCCGAAGACCTGGAATGTGACTGTCTCAGCTCGCTCCCTTGCTGCCGAGACCGGCTTCTCTCCGGATGTGTCAATCCCGACGACGCACTCAAACGCTTTGAATCGCCCACCAATGTCATAAACGATCTCCGCATCGGGATGGACACTGAGTCCCTTGCTGTATTGTCTTCCACCAAGTGTCAACGGATATCCGTTAGTCGTGCGGTCTATGCCGAGCGGCCCTTTGTCCGATGAGAAGCTTATCGGCTTTAGGTCGCTCAAATAAACAATGTGTTCTGAAGCGCTCGCCCATTGTCTATCTGAAGGTGAAAGCGGCGGCGTTGCATGCCTGAGTTTCGCATCGCCATAGAATGTCAATTCATCGGAGAGCATCCAATCTTGGTCGTAAAAGCCAACTGCCAGGAATGTTTCTGGGTCTCTTGTGCGCGCATCGTAGATGGCAAAGTCAAACCACTTCCTATGGTCAAGCACCCCCCAATCAAACCAATTGTCAAAACGCCTAACAACATCAAAGGTGCCCTTCCATGTCACTCCGCCGATTATGACGACAAGCCTCTTCGGGTTAAGTGGGTTTGGGTAAACCATGTTGACGCCGACATCATCGCCCTCAAACCGCAAGCCATTTGCCATTACGATGGTGTTGCCACTCGCATCAAACCTTATCGGCAGGAAGGCATTAATGCGCTTTATGATGTGATTGCTTTTCAAGTTGCCGATGAGCACGAGGTTGGCATTTGCCACATCGTCATCTGTCACATCAACATCGCGCTTGACGATCGCCCTCCCACTTGCCCATCTCGCCCAATGCGCTGCGAGCTTCCTTGCCTCCGCTTCATTGACCTTAACTTCTGTTCTGTCATCACCTACTGTGCCATAAGCGATAATGAAGCGAGATAAAAAGGCAGCCTCAATCGGACCTTCAAGAGTTGCCGACTTGATTAACCCCTGTGGCGGACTTGATAACACCCACTGATGCGCACCATCTGGCAACCTCCGCCTCACAAACGAAAGGGAGCCATCGCCACTAACACCACCACGATACACAAACTCGCCATCAATGGAGACACTAACCGGTTTGCTCGTATCAACGATGTTATCGTTTAGGCGCAATGTGAAGTGGGCAACATTGTTCGTGCGCACCGAAATAGCATTTGGTGAGACAATCTCCGCATCAACGGCAGCAAAGTTGAGGTAACGCTCAATTCGATTTATCTCAACCCAGTATGCGCCTTTGTATTTTAACCAACCAGTCTTGTATACGACGCGCTTTGGATAACGATTGCGCACTTGCTTGAGCAGCCATGCATACAATTTATCAAATGTGCCTGCATGGAAACCGCCATGCCCAACACCCTTTTGCTCATCGTAAATGACACTATAGCCAAGTTCGCGCAACCTACCGACCATGCTTCTTGAGTGCCCCACTGGGACAATATCATCGGCATCGCCGTGAACGCAGTAGACCGGCACATGCATCAAATTCTCGGCAAGGAAAACTGGGCTCTCACAGTTCTCCAAGAAGTTGCGCACATCGGTCATGAATGTCCGCTCAGGCTGCCCCCAATTCCACTCCCTCTCCCAAACCCTGTGGTCGGCATTGCCACATATGGGCGCAATCGCCGCAAACAAATCCGGATAATGAGTTGCAATTTGCCAACACCCAGTCCCGCCCATTGATACTCCGGTCATGTAGACTCTGTCCTCGTCAACGCGATATGTGCGCATCGCCTCCTTTATGACGCAAACCACATCTACCTCTCCCCAGACTTTGTAATCCGTTGGTCCGCGCCCATGCGGCGCTAATACGATTACAGCCCAAAGCGGACTTGATGGCGACGGTGAACTGATCTTGTATGTGCCACCCAAGCCGTGAAGTTGCACGACCATAGGGAAGCCGCGAACCCTGAAGCTCTCCACATCAAGTGCCCTTGCAAGCTCCTCATCCTCAGCGAGAACTTGTTCCAGCTGCTTCGGCAAATTGACGCGCTTGCCCGAGAGCACATTGTAGTAGATTGGCGGGATATAAACCGAATATGGCTGCAAAGTGTCGTCCAAGCTGGAAAGGTATGCACGCTCAATCACGCCCGTGTGCCCATCAAATGGGTCTTTGCCGCTAACTATGTTCTTGCGCATCCTTTGAAGTTCATTCAGGCGTGCCAAAAAAGCCCTCGCTGCATCAATAGTTGGCTCCTCATTTGTCATCCCCACAAAGTCGTCTTGTAACCTGCTTGCATGAAACCAAAGTGTAGCCCAGCGCCCGCAGGCAACTTCGTCGCCGAGTCTCCTCGCCCTAAGGGTTTGAGAGCGCGCCTCGGATACAAGCTCATCAATTTGAGCACGGATGTCCAATGTGGCAATGCGCATTGCGCTCCCAATGCTTCGCGTTATTGCCGCAAGCACTTGATTGTCAGCACCAAGCAAGTTGAGTTTCAAGGTGTAGCTGCCGCGAGCATCCGGCGGTATTAGCCACGAATATCGCCAACGCCAGAAAATGCTCAGGCGCTCCCTCCGCAACAGCTTCATTTCAAATTCGTTCCCGAGTTCATCCACAATGGTTGTCTCAACACCGATTACGCCAAGAAGGGTGCGCGGCAGCATTATGTCAACCTGAAGCTCTGTATCCGGCACAAGCTCGCTGGAACTCACTTCTATCAAACACATGCCGCTAAGCACATTGACATCGGCGAGCAACTCGTTCGGTGTCCTCTTATCAATGGTCATCACAACAGCATCTTCGCCCACCATGCCCAATATCTTCCCGTCACCAACAAGATCAACATCAACCACCT
Source organism: Armatimonadota bacterium (assembly GCA_025062195.1). GTDB lineage: Bacteria > Armatimonadota > Fervidibacteria > Fervidibacterales > Thermosaccharophagaceae > Thermosaccharophagus. The sequence continues at coordinate 60,513 of JANXAS010000014.1, read as the reverse complement.
CAATGTTCATGATGAGCTTGCCTTTTGCTCTCTCGCTCAGCCGCCCAAGCTTATTCCATGGGATGCACAACTCGGCGAGGTATGAGTTGCTATTCGCTGAAGCAGCCCATGTGCCATCCTCAAGCAGTTGCAAATTTGTTCTGGTATCAAATGCCCGTGCGCTATATTTCCCGATGGCTGGCAGAAGGCAAATGCCGAACTCACCAATCTCAACCTTAATCCGGTCACACGAATTAACCTCGTCTTTGACGACGACTTCATTATCGCAAACTTCAATGAGGGCATAAAGTGCACCCTCATCCCACATGCAACGAACAAGTGCGCTCAAGTCCTCAGGACCATCCCATGCGCTCTTTGGATGAATTTTTTCCCTTGCCCCGATAGCCAACGGCGTCGTCATAGCCCACTCAAGTGGCATTGCATCAATCTGCACTTTCACATTAGCCCTCGGCACATATAGCATCGTCTTCACAGGTTGACACTCAGCAACGCCAGCTATAGCGAAACAAGCTGCACACGCCAGGATGAACAACCGACACAGCAGGAAGCGCTGATGATTGGTTATGGTGATCACACTCACAGGCAAAATCACTCCCGCCGAAATTGGAATCTCTCAATCATACCAGCATCAATGATTAAGATGATAGCATTGCCACGCTTGTTGCCATCTCGGCGCAGCGAGAACGATTTATGGCTTAGTCAAGCTACGGCTTAATGAATTGAATGGACTTTATAAGGCAACACAAAGTTGCCATGTGGCATCCTATATCGTTGGCTTGCGATGCAGAATTTTAGAGCACTTGGGGGTGGAAGGGATGATGACTATTAACAGGCAACGGCTTTTAAGCACGCTTGTTGAGCCTGCTGAGACAAAGCTATTGCTTATCGTGCTTGACGGGCTTGGCGGCTTGCCAGTTGAGGAGCTTGGCTGGCGAACGGAACTTGAAGCTGCAAGGACGCCAAACTTGGATGAGCTTGCGAGGCGCTCGGCACTTGGGCTGGCATACCCAGTGGGACACGGAATAACTCCCGGAAGCAGCCCCGGGCATATGGCGCTTTTCGGCTATGACCCAATTGAATGCGAGATTGGTAGAGGCGTCCTTGAGGCGATCGGTATAGGCTTGGAGCTGACAGGAAACGATGTGGCTATAAGGGCTAACTTCGCTACAGCTGAGCGGCGCGACGGCGATTGGATAGTAACCGATAGAAGAGCTGGGCGGATACCGACGAGTGAATGTCAAAGGCTATGTGATTTGCTCCAAAGCTCAATTGAGCGCATTGACGATGTTGAGGTGATTGTCCGACCGGTTAAAGAACACAGGTTCGTCGTCGTATTTCGCGGCGAGGGACTTGGCGACGCTGTCAACGATACTGACCCGCAAGCTGTTGGTGTTCCAGCACTGGCTCCGAAGGGCGAGGATGAGGCATCGGAAAGAACAGCGGGGCTGGCTGCGCGGTTTATAGAGAAAGCCGCTATGTTGCTCAGAGGTGAGGAGAGAGCCAACTTTGTCTTGCTGCGCGGCTTTTCAAAGGTGCCAAGGTTGCCAAGCATTGGTGAATTGTTTAAGCTCAATCCATGCGCCATCGCAGTCTATCCGATGTATCGTGGTTTGGCAAAGCTTGTTGGGATGAAACTAATTGATGTTAGCGGTGAGGGCATTGAGGACGAGATTGAGGCACTGCGAAGCCATTATGGCGAGTTTGATTACTTCTTCGTGCACATCAAGCCGACGGATTCGCGCGGCGAAGATGGCGATGCGCTCGGCAAGGTGAGGGTCATTGAGGAGTTTGATGAGCATCTCCCGAAGGTGCTTGAACTTAACCCCGATGTGCTCGTCATAACCAGCGACCACAGCACACCATCTGTTTGGCGCGCTCACAGCTGGCATCCGGTGCCCTTCCTTTTGCACTCCAAGTGGATCATTCCAGAGTCCGATGCGAGTGGATTTAACGAGAGGGCTTGCGCAAGAGGCATGCTCGGTCACTTTCAAATGATTGAGACGATGAGCCTTATGCTCGCACACGGTGGAAGGTTGCAAAAGTTTCGTGCATGAGCTGAGCGGCGATGGTAAACGATTGTGAAGTGTTTTTAGAAAAGCTCCTGACAAGCCCTGAAGCAATCACTAAGAGGGGTTGATAAGATGGCGCACAGGGTGCAGTTAAAGTGCAACTTTGTAAGGTTTGTTTCGCTTGCAGTTGCTGTCACCATATTGACCTGCCATTTGGAGCGCTTCGCATCGTTAGCCGGCAATGCCGTGTTGGCAAAGCCCGAAAAGGGTGAGAGGAACCTTCTTGACGAATGGCGTCGCAAGAACGGCATCGTCATTTTCGCCCTCGGCGATTCAATCACAGCCGGCGTTGGTTTGGACAACCCGGATATGGATTGCTATGCGGTGCTGTTTTCGCGCATGCTCGCCAAATGGCTTGCACCAACAAGGGTGAAGCTGATAAGGCATGGTATACCCGGAGCAACTACTGATGTTGGGCTTCGTGAGATTGATTTCGTTGCATCAAATTCACCCGACTTAGTGCTGTTGCAATTTGGCGGCAATGACTCTCGCTCCCGATACCCGTTGGAGCTTATCAAGGCAAACTTGGCGGGCATGATTGAGAGGCTGCGCAAGGTGAGCAATGTCAAAATCATGCTTATCGTTCCACCGTTCCAGACGCCAAAGCCGGATTCACCCGTAGCCGAAGCCATACGGGCGCTCGCAAGGGAAGCCAATGTTGCTATGGCTGACTTTGACCGTGCGCTGCATGAGCAAGAGCATGACTTTCGTGGTTGGTTCTCACCACCACCGACACATCCTGCCGAATATAGTCATGTGATCATGGCGAAGGAGTTATGGGATGCGCTTCATCGCATGCTCGGTATCAAGCGCCCCTTGGAAACGCGCATTGGAACAGGTGTCACATGGCTTGAGGGGGATGCAATGTTTGAACTGCCAATAGCTGTGAGCAACCTCTCACGAAGACTGTTGGGGGCTGAACTGACGGTTGAGCATGCTGATGTGTGGCATCATTGGGCAATCGCAATTGATGCCGAATCAAATGCCGAATGCAAGGTTAAACTCAAGCCACCAATAGCTCGCTCGCTTAAATTCGTTCGGGAGCGCATAACCGCAGTTGCGCGCTGTGACGATGGCTTGAGTTGGGATGTGAAGTGGGCAACATGGACACCGGCATTGCACTGCGACAATTCAGCAATGTGGCTTGGCAACGAACGCATTGATGGTTGGCTTGAGTTCGCAAGCTATGACCATGTCGTTTTGGGTGGACAGCGTTGGCGTGGTCGTGATGACCTTAGCTTTCGGATGCGTCTTCGCCGCTGCGATGACGGCAAACTTCTCAGGATGAACATACTGGTGAACGACGATGTTGTCATCGTCAAGCCCGCATGGGACTTCAGTTGCCTATTGTTCGGCGACTGCGTTGAGGTCTTCATTGACCATCGCCCACCGCAAGAGCAGGGAAAGCCATTCTTTGATGAGGATGTGACGATGCTTGCCATGGTTCCGGGAAGCAAGGTTGTGAGAATTGCTTCGTGGTCATTTGATGAGGCTGAGCCAACATTTACCAAGCCAAGCGGTAAGTGGCTCAATGTGGGTGTGGAAGCCGATTTTACAGCAACAGGGTATAGCATTGAGCTGACTATTCCGACGGTCATCTTCAAAGGCTTGCCGGCAATAAGCTTTGATGTGCTCGTTGACGATACCGATGAGAGGGGTGGAAGAGCAAAGCAAATGGCAGCATTTGGTTGGGCTAACAACTTCCGCAATCCATCGCCATTTGCGCTCCTGCTTTTGAGCCGCCCAAACAAGATGCCCAGATGGCGCCTCGCAATAAACTGAATGCGCAATGCGCATTCACCGTAATGGTTAAGGCGATTCACTTGGACGCCCTATGAATGGCGTTGTCTTAATCGCCTGCTCACGCATGTTATCTGCAACGGCGCGAAGCACCTTGCCAAACCCCTCATAGCTCTCGCAACCGAGCATCGTCGTCAATGCCAATGTGAACTCAACTTTTCCCCTTTGAAGCTTTGAATGGGTTGGCTTTGGCAATATTTCCAGCGCGTAATACGAGCTGCCGATTAACGCATACCCATCAAAAGCTTCGCTATCAAACACCACTCCAAAGCCAGCCCTGTAAGCGCTATCATGCACCCCGATCAAGCCATCCGCCAGCTTCAAAGGGATTCGCCTCGGCGCACCTTTAACGAGACCCGGCGATATGACGATAGATAACGGGCGCTCATTGCACGGCGCGAATAACCTATCCCAATTTGGATTGCCATACCTACCTTGATAGCCTATCGCTGGGTGGATGCGAAGCTTCCACTTCATGGGTGCTTCATTTCGGCTGTAGTTTGTGATTTGATAGTGCAGCAGCAGCGTCGGCGAACCCTTGCTCAGGCTGACTCTGCGCACAAATTCAATTCCACCCCACACAAATGTTTGCGCCCTGAGTATCGCCAGCTCACTTGAAGCATGCTCAACAATAAGCATCCAGTTCTGCCTCCCAGCTGCATCGCCAAGGTCATCAACTATGCCGTCTTTACTCAGCATCGGTATCCCAAATGAGCGCAAGTCAGCTATCCACCCACCAAGGCGAGAAAAGATGGCGCTCACATAACCGTTTGATACGCTGTAGCTCCAAACACCGTTATGAAGCATCGGCTCAACATTGCATGGCATATCGCTTGGGTCAACCCCACTATACGCTTCAATTTGCTCAAGAAGGCGCTCAGCACCCTCAACATCCCCCATTGCAACGAATGTGCGTGCGAGCTCCCAAAGCGTTTTAAGTTGAGCACTTGACGAAGTTGCAATGGCAGCGCATTTCCCGAGCCTGTGCTGTAAGAGGCGAAATCGCAACTGATGGATTATCTCCTCTAAGCGCTCGGCATCGGAGCGCCCATACTCGCCTGATGATGCCCTTTTCGTTGCCTCACTCAGGGCTATGCGTGCGCCCTCAAATTGCACCCCAATTGCCTCGGCATGTTTACACAAGTTATCAAGCAATGTCAGCCTCTCATCAAGCTTGATTGGCACATTGGCTTGCCACCGCTTTTTCAATTCGCCCTTGGAGATACAAATCGTTATGCGGTTGTCATTTGGCTTGAGTTTGGCGATGACAGCAAACCTGCCATGTTTATCTAATGGGGCTACAGCGCCATTTACAGTGACTGTAGCACCAACTTCAACTGCGCCCAAAATGGTCACCCCATCACCTGGGAAGATTGTGGGTTCACCATCAAAAGGCTTCGTGATGAGGATACACATTGGCTTTTTGCCCAGCCATTCTAAAAACGATGCTATGCGCTTGTGCATATTGAAGTTACTCCCGTAGAGGCGTTTAAGAGCAGCCAACTTGTTCAAGATTAGCTTGCCAGAAATGTGCTGTGCCACTAAGAACCGTTGTGAGAGTTCGTCCACTTTCTCCATCAATGCTGTGACGCATTTGCAACCTTTGATTTCGCATGTTGCGGTTTGAACAGCGTTCTTGCGCCCGCTTGCAGGCAGAGCGTATGACTCAGATAGCGATGCAATCAATGCCACAGCCGAAACTAACCCGATTCGCATCGCAAATTTAGCGAGCCTTCCCATTACAATTGCTTCCCTCCGCCGTTGACCTCTCTTGGCAACTATGCCTCAAAGCTGTAATGCCGCCTGCAAACAGCCTTGGTATCTAACGGACAACAGGTGACACAAAGTGGGAATGGACAAAGCAAAACCCTTTCCCAAGCACACTTAGTTTGCCCCCGACATTCATCAGTTATAGTCAGAGCCCACACTATACACACTTATGGTTTCTCAAGATGGTGCAAAATTATTGCGGTGCCAACTATTGCCGCTGTCTCGGAGCGCAATATACGCCTACCCAAATTCACCGCAACCACACCGTGTGAGACAGCTTCTTCAACCTCGGCATCATCAAAGCCACCCTCAGGACCGACAAACAAGACGGCACTTTTTGCCATAACCAACTCACCAACGGCTTGGTGCAAAGCGCGCTCTGCACCTTCATGTAACATGATGCGAGCATCAAAATGCTTTGCCCTCGCTAACGCTTCCGATAGTGATGTTGGCTCATGTATAATCGGAAGAACACACCCTCCAGATTGCTCCATTGCGCTTATAGCGATTGAGAGCCAGCGCTTTTGCTTCCTCTGTGAGTCATCCCGAGATATGCGCACAACACAGTTTCGCGTCAGAAGGGGCAATATCTCCCTCACGCCAAGCTCTACCGCTTTTTGAATCAACCAATCAAACCTCTCGCCCTTCAAAACTGTAATTGCAAGGCATATGTGCCCTTTCGGCTCCCTTGATGGTTGAGTGACTTCATATATTTCAACGAGCGCCTCGTCCCGCTGTGCCTTAATCAGCCTTGAGCGCATTTCATTCCCCTTTCCATCGGTCAACGCAAAAGCATCACCGGGACGCAATCTCAAAACATTGATGAGCCTGTGAGCTGTGTCGCCATGCAAGCTAACAATCCCAACCTTTGGTTGAACCGGCACATATAGGCGATATACATGCACGGCCTTTCATACACCTCAGTTGCATTCATTGACTGCCATGAAAGCAACCCAAAACTCATCCCTGCGGACGCTAACTACGCGCATGCCGAGCTTCTTCAACTCGCCCCTCCATGTTGCTTCATCAAACTTTTGTGTCGGTATGCCGGATGCTATCCAATAGCTATTTCGTCCGTGCTGGCTGCGCAAAAGGTGCCTTGAACGGATCTGCATAGCGAGCCTTTGAACAAGTTCCGTGAATAGGTTTGAGAGGATGATGTCGTAATTTCCGTCAACGGCACTTGCAAGGTCGCTCAGCTTGACATGTATCTTTTCTCGGACACCGTTAAGCGATGCGTTTCTCATCGTGCATTCAAGTGCGCTTCGCTCAATGTCAACGGCAGTTACAGATCGTGCACCAAGCTTTGCAGCAGCTATTGAGAGTATTCCAGAGCCGCATCCAACATCAAGCACATCAGCCCCGCAAAACTCCTCAACTATCTCCTCCATTAGCTCAAGGCACATCCTCGTCGTTGGGTGATGTCCGGTCCCAAAGCCGCCGACCGCCGATATTGTGATCTTGATCCGAGCACACGAATCACAAATGAGGCTTACCCTCTCATCAAGCGATAGCGGCGCAATCAAGAACAGCCGCCCAATCATTAACGGCTCAAGAACTGACAGCCATTGCTCCTCCCAATCGGGGCACTCAATCGCGCGCAAACTTATCTTCACAGGTTGCATCGTTAAGCCCTCTTGATGCGCCACCTTCATGCGCTGGTATAGCCAATCAATGAGTTCAACAATATTATCATTTGCTGGCAGGTAACCTCGGACTACAACCTCGCCATCATCCTCGCCGTCCTCTTGTGCAGTGCCATTGCAACCGATAGCGATCAACAAAGCTGATGCTATGTCAGCTCCGCCAGCATCTGTAGCCATGTTTATTTCAACCCACTCACACACTGCTCCCTCACCTCATGATTCATGTTTCCTACCATGCTGTCAGAGATAGATTATGCTTTTCACCCACGCCCGAACAGAAAGCGCGCTTTGCACACTAAAATTATGCATCGCAGCAATGCTTGCAAAATTAAACCGCCGTTGCAGCTTGGCTGGTTAACGGCAAGCGCAATCAAAAATTTGGACATTCACATTTTCCATTTACAGCGCACAAGCTCGCGCTATAATGCAATAGCGATACCTTAACTCCATAGCAATGTGTGGCTTTACAACCAAATGCAATGTTGCTATAATGGTGCATGAAGTTGCAGCTTGAACCTTGATAACAAAGGAGGTGATGCAAGAGGGTGAGCGCTTGCGGTAGCGTGTGATTATGGGTGTTGTGGGATGATGCGCTGAGGGAACAGCGGATGCTCAGTGAGGTCACCCCACACCCAAACTGCAAATGGAGCTGCCGCAAGGCGCAAATAGAGTTGTGAGTGGTGGTCGTATCCTGCTCGAGCGGCGTGTGATGTAGCACAGACGCAGCATGCGAAGCTGTCAAAATAATCCCACCAAGTGGTGGTAAGGAGGGATGAGCCTTGCGGAAAGCAAGTTGGATGCTCATCAGCGTTGTAGCAACAACTTTCTTTGCCGTTAGCTTTCGCTCAACAGTAACCGCTGAGACGAAGGATGTCCCACCAACCCACTGGGCGTATGCAGCAGTGCGCCAGCTCATTGAGTGGGGCATCCTTGAGGGCTACCCCGATGGGACTTTCAAGGGTTCACAGCCGATGACACGATATGAGTTTGCTCTGGCTATTTGGCGTATCTTGAACAAGATACGCACCGACCCCGAGTGGCGTAAACTGTTTCAAGGTCCTCCCGGCCCTGAAGGTCCACGAGGCCCTGAAGGTCCGCGAGGCCCTGAAGGTCCACGAGGCCCAGCAGGCCCCGAGGGTCCGCGAGGCCCTGAAGGTCCACGAGGCCCTGAAGGTCCACGAGGCCCTGAGGGTCCGCGAGGCCCTGAAGGTCCACCAGGTCCACCTGGTCGTCCACCAACCCCAGAGGAGATTCAGGCTGCTGTAGAAAAGGTTCTGGCAGTTAAGGCACCTGTAGCTGTGGATGTGAAGAAGCTTGAGGAGCTAATTAGCCGTTTGCGTGACGAGTTCCGTGCCGAGCTCAAGAAAGTGGAAGAGCGCATGGGTGCACTTGAGGAACGAGTGAGGAAGTTGGAGGAAGCTGCAGCAGTTGGTGTCCCAAGGCTCAGTGTTGAAGGCTCGGCATCGTTTACGGCTGATTGGCTCAGCGATGTTGCAGATGAGGCGGACTCACTTGATTGGCCAGAAGACCGCTATGGTTTCTTGCGTGCTGACTTGAACCTTGGCTTCCGTGTGAGCGAAGACTGGAACGCAAACTTGCACCTGCTTTGGGTCAACGGGACGGAGGCAGGTAGGGACACGGAGCGCATTGACATCTACGAGGGCAAGCTTACAGGTCCTGCACCGATAGTTGGTGGGCAAGCTGTCCTTGGGAGACAGTTCGTCAAGTATGGCTACGGTTTCCTGCTTGACAATCAATTCTCGGCGTTTGATGGGCTGCGTTGGGACCGCGCATTTGGCTCAATCAACCTGAGCTTGCTGTTTGCCGATGTGGATGCATATGATCCCTTCCGAGGTTATAACAACAGTGCTATGGGACAGATTGTCGGAATGGATGTTCCGGAGAATGACGGCGTATTTGGAGTGAGGCTCTCATGGAGGACCGATGAAGACCGCTGGCACATCGGGGCAAATGCACTTTATACTGGCGTTGGTGATTACAGGGGCTATGGTGTGGACTTGCACTTTGATATCTTCCCCGAGGGCAACTACCTGACGAAGTTCCGTGCTGAGTGGGTCTACACCGATAAGGATTGGGAGAATGTGGATCCGGATGGCGAGAACCTGTGGTGGCTTGACCTGAATATCCTTAATCTCCCGTCACTCAAGCTTGATCTTTCGTGGGCATCAAGCGATGAAGGCTATAGCCCACATCCTGCATCGGTGCTTAACCCGTTCTATCTCTCCCGCGGCGAATTGATGTTCCGTCCGGGCTTGCCAGCAATCGGTGCGCTTACACCTGCAGCACCTGGGATTGTGCCAGTAATGCTGCGTGATGTGTTTGATGTCCGTCTGGCATGGAAGATAGCTGGCAACTGGCTAAATGTGCGCTGGTTCCGTGGCGATGACACAAATGGCAACGACCTTGGCTGGGCTTTTACAGTCGGCTATAAGTGGGTGCTTGGCGAGAGAATTGACCTGGATGTGCTCTACGGGTTCTTCAACGCTGCCAACGTGCTTGGTCCGAATGCTGACAGGCACTTCATCCGGTTGAGCGGCAGCTACAAGTTCTGATAGCTGACCGCTCCTTGGGCGCTGAACATAGCGCCCCGCAAGGCTCTTTGCCTTGCGGGGCGCTCTCTTTTTAGCACTTGGACAGCTATCTTCCTTGGTGGCTTAAGAAAAAACAATCTTTTTATCAACCCACGGTAAGAGCCTTAAACGCCAATGAGGACTTATAAGGGGAGATGAAACTTGTCTGAAAATTTACGAGCGGATTTCGTTTGCCCCTACCTACAGGTTCTCTGGAAACCCAAGAGACGCAGTGTGGCTTAAGTGCTGCCTTCTCCAAACATGATATGCGCTTGCACCGGCGAGTCTTAAACTCTTCATGGAACGCATCTTTTGATGCACCGAACTTTAGTGGCTATGTGGAGCCATCTCACAGTGAAGGTAAATGTTGCTAAAGCCAGATACGGCAAAGCACCAATAAACTTTTGAGCGGGAAGCAACCCCTAATTTCATGCAGGAGTTGCGCAGGCAGCTTTCCCGCGTGTGCGAACGACAGCCAAAAATCGGCACAAGAACGAGCCATAAAGCCTGTAGCCGTTACTCAACAATGCAATCCCCGTTTTGAAACAGTATCAACGCCACTTGGAGAGAGGTGCTTACCTCACGCTGATAAGTTGGGGCGAACCCCTGCTCATAATAGTTGGCTCATACATTGCACTCACTGTCGTCGGAAGGATTGTAAAGTTACCAGAGCATTCAACACGCAACCTGTATGAGATTTTCTTCGTCCCACGCGGCATCTCTCTGACGAAGAAGACGATCTTGTCATCACGAATATCTTGCTCAGCATACCATAAATCCCACTCATATCTTTCAAGCTCACCACGCTCAATAACCTCGCAACCAGCTGGCAATGGCTCTTCAATTAGCAGATACCTGAGCGGCTTTGAGGTGTTCACCGTCAGCGTGCATTTGAGTATGCTGCCTTGAGAGCACTTCAATCTATCCGCAAGCTCGCGCGAGTATTCCTTGCCATCACTGCCGTATGTAATGAGTTCGTAGCACCTTGTAACGGTAATGCCACTTGAGGCGATATATCGTGTTTGTGCGCCAATGCGCCTCATGCAATTCAGCATGGTTGCGTAATAAAGTGTGCCACTACCATCAAACTGAAGTGTGAGTTGGTTATCGCCTTCAATTGCTTCATTGATGCTGATGCGCAAAGTCAGATCCTCATGGTAGGCGTGCTTTGGATCAATTTTTATGCTGCGCTTTTTACCATTCAAAGCAGCTGTAAAAGTCCCTCTCGGCGGCGTCCAGCGGCGCTTCTTAAGGTAATCAACGAGTGCAGCCACAACGACGGCAGTTTGTTTCGTTGATTCCCAGCACTCACCGGTGCGTATTGAGAGGAGATAATTTGCTGCCTTATCAGCGAGCTCACGAACCCTATGGCGCTCATTAATGTCGCTCACATCTTCAGCGTTTAAAAGCGCACGCAACGCCCAAGCTGTATCCTCAACCGTTCCCCAAGTGCATTCTTCTACTCCCTCAATAACCCCCTTATACAGCTGCCTCATTGCAACATTGAATGCAGCATTATCGCCCACGCGATGCGCAGTCATAGCAATCAGTGCCACTGCTTTTGGCGACGCCCTTTTAATCCAATGCGCCTGTGGCACTATACCTTTGCGCTCACCCAATTTCGCAAGCACATAGCATGCGAGTGCACATGCATAATCATGCGAGTGACTGTGCATAGCGGATGGCAAATGCTCTTTGAGCCAATACCCAGCCCGCTCTAAAGCGACATTGTCAACTTCAAATCCAGCATCGCGGCACTCAAGCAAACCGTATGCAACATAAGCCGTCATCCACAAGTCGGCATCGTCGTAGTAACACCATCCCCAACTGCCGTCTTCATGTTGGTATCTGTAAAGCCTTACCAAGCCATGCCCCACCATCTTCGGCAACTCTTTCTCAAGTGATGTTGGGAACGCCCACCCTAACTCTTTCCAAGCGCGGTATGCGAGCACATCCGGCATGAAGCTGCTCATCGTCTGTTCAACGCACCCATACGGGTAGCTGATGAGGAATTCAATGGCTGAAAGCACTGAACCTGCCGGAGACGACGAAAGTAAGACCTCAACCTCCCCAACATCCTTTAAAGCATCGCTGGGGATGTGTAAGGTGATTCTTTCGGCTTCACCGCCATTCAGCCTACCGGACTTCGTGAATTTGTAAGGTATTGCAAGCGGCAATATTTGTAGACGCTTTTGGACAGCATCACCACAACCATCGCTTGATTTGGCGCTTAGCGTGAGCGTTGCATAGCCATACTTTGTCGCCTTTGCCCTCCATACAAGCTTTGCGGCATCTCTCGGTCCCACTTTCACCTTGCGCACACTATCACCATCAACATTTAACCCATCACATGAGAGTCGCACCATCAATTCCTTTTTCCCATCGGACTCGTTATGGACTAACCCAACAACATCCACCTCATCGCCCTCAGTGAGAAAACGAGGCAGTTGTAAGCGCACCATCAACGGTTTGCTCACGATGAGCCTGTCAAGCGCAACCCCAAGAGATGTGTCCATACTCACGGCTTTAACAGTGGCTCTCCATGTTGTAATAGCATCTGGCATTTTCACATTTATGCGCACGATGCCCTTCTCATCGGTGTAAAGCGACGGTGCCCAAAATGCAGTATCGGGGAAGTGCTTCCGAACGCTCTCTACGCCAACTTTATTAGCTTGCAGATATAGTTCGGGGAAGGAGCTAACCGTTACCACTTCGTGTTGCTTTCGCCCGTAAAATGCCCTCAACAGTTCATCTAACGGCTCATCCTTTATCGCATATATGGCTTCATCCACAACAGAAAGTGAAAGCTCAGCCCTCACCGGTTTACCATTTTTGTCAGTCACCTTTATGAGATACTCAACAACCTCACCGGGGGAACATCGCTGTTTGCTTGGCTGCACACTCACTTTTAATTCCCTCGCAGCCTTTGAGACCTCAATGAATGCCTTAGCCTCGCTGAGCTCCTTTGAACGCACAAGCGCTGCGCATAGCCAAACCCCCGGGATGTAGCTTGGTTGCACATCAAACTCAAGCAGCTTCGCATTACCGTCAAGCTTAACAAGCCAATGGCTATAAACCTTTTCAGCCTCAATCGTGATGAGCGCATAGGCATCCCTAATGCTTGAACGAAGCATCGCCCTTGCTCTCTCCCCAACTGAGAATGAACGCTTCTCGGAAACAAACTCCAGCTTTGGCTGCCTTTCCACCTCGGGTAATGGCAGACCATCTTCGTATGCGCAGATATATTCCGCATCAGCATTCCACCAACCAATGTCGTCCTCAACAATGGCGTAAACAGCCCACTCCCCTACATCCGTTGGCTTGACAACCCAATTTGCAACGCCAGACTGAGATGTGGTCAATGTGGTGCTCACAGATGGTTTGAGGTATACCCTAAACTCATGAGTATCCCACTCCCAAAACACCTTCCCGAATATAGCTTTCACCTTCACACCACCAACTGGCTTGCCATCCAAACCGCTCACTTTAATCTTCACGGCAACCTTTTCATCCGGACTGGCAAGATACCTTTGAGGCTCAATGGAGACAGAGAGCGATGCCGGATGAAGTTTTAACGAAAGCCACTGCTCAACCTCCCTTCCGCCAGCGTCAGTCACGCTTACCCAAACGGATTGACTGTATACTGGCGGCGTGACAATGTGCAATTTGTCACGACTGCTATCCCGTGCAGCGTGAATGAACTCCTCTGGATATGGCATTTTGAAATTTATCCGTGCCCTGCCATTCTCATCCGTCACAGCCTTCCCAGATACTATTTCGGTGCCGTAAGACCACTCATACCACTCCACATCTTCACCAACGCCCTCACCTTCAATCAACCCATCACATGGCAGCTCAACTTGAAAAACTCTATAATGCACCTTCGCATTCCTTACGGGCACGCCAAAGTAATAATGTGCTTCAACGCTAATACGCACAACTTCGGTTGGCAGATAGTCTGTGCGCTCAGCGCTCACTTTGATGGCGAACTCGGGCTTTCGGTATGCCGCTATTTGTATCGTGCGCTCGTGCTGCTCGCCATCAATGATCGCCGCAATTGTGGCGCTGCCCGTCGCTATCTCATGGGGCAAATTCAAGCTGCCATGAAAAGTCCCATATGGGTTCGTTCGCCCGCTGCCAGTCCAAACTCTGCGCCCACCCCTGTCACGCAGCTCAAATTCAACATTCGTCTCATCAGGGACAACATAACCCTTGTCACCTTGAAGTCTCACAATCCCTTTGAAGTGAACAGTGTCACCGGGACGATACACCGGTCGGTCAGTGTAAATGTGCACCCTGTATTTTTGATTTGGGTTCATGCCGGTATAAAGGCGAGCAAAACATGTTTGACCATTGTAGCTCACGACGAATGTCACATCGGTATCCCTTGGGATCTTGTTTGTATCAACTACCGCAACACCGTCTTCGCCAGTGACACCAAGTTCCTTCAACCCATTTCTCATCCTTTCGCTCACGAACACAACTGCACCTGCAACTGGCGTCCCGCTGTCCAACTTGCACGCGTAGATCAGCGTCCTCTGTCCGCCATACTTAACCACCACACCAATGTCTACCACGATTATGCTCGTGTAAACTCTTCTCCCGCCCGCACTTAATTCAACAAAGTAGACTCCGGGGAGCTTAACTGGAACATCCACATACTGGGTGAAGATGCCCTCCCCATCTCGCCCACTTACTGGCACGTCCTTCATGAGCATGCTCTTTCCATACACCTCAATGAACCTCCGCAAGGCTTCATTCCTTTCCCGCCACCACGATGAATCAAAGTTTGAGGGCGTCTCAGGAGCAAAAATTTGCTCAATGCCCCACTCCGAACTGGTCTGCTGCGGTATCTCCACGCCGCCTGAGGAAAGTAAACGCTGCACATCAACCTTGTGCACCTTTAGCGTCAGCTTATCTTCAAGCACAAACCCTCTCACTCTTATGCGCACTCGCTCACTCGTCGTAAATGTCCGTTGCGGCAATATGAGGTGCAGCCATGGCTCTTTTGGTAATAGTTCAAGTGTGACTCTCTCCTTAGCGCCTTCACGGAGTTTAAGATGGGTCGGAGACAACGAATGCGCTGGTGAGTGAGCCTCAATCTCATACAAGCCTGCTGGTATTATGCGGAATGAGAATTCGCCATGCTTGTCGCATCTGGCATTAAACACTCGGTTAACAATAACGCCAGTTGTATCGGCAGGGCGCAATGTGACGGTAGCTTTCGGTATCGGTTTCCCTGTGACAGAGCTTATGACCAAACCGCTTAAAGATGCAGTTGGCTGCTCGCTCATAATCAACTTTGCAACCCCAACGACTGCCCAAGCTAACCCAACTAATATTGCGAGATGAGCGAAGAGAACACCGGTGCGCTGCTCACTTTTGTGCATCGTCTTCCACCTCGTTGAATCGGCTCACATAATTAATCATCTTCATCCCACAATTTTGGCTTGCGTATGTTAAAGACATCCTCAATTAGTGAGCGCAGAACTTCGGCAACACTCCATGCCTGCGCGATGCAACCACGCGGCATGTGAGGTGCTTCCCCATCAGCTATCTCGGAGATGTATCCGATACCGGCTTCGCTTAAATGCTTGAGCATGCCGCAAAGCCACTTTGCTATAGTCAGACGGGCTGCAACTGAACGCCCATTATATCTTGCATAGCCAGTGCACATTGGTCCAAGTAGCCAAGCCCAGACAGTCCCATTGTGGTATGCAGCATCCCTTGCAACTTGCTCACCAATGTATCTTCCAACATAGCGTGGTTCATTTGGGGCAAGTGTCCTCAAGCCAATCGGTGTCAGCAAACGCTCTATGGCTACTTGTAGAATGCTATGGGCACGCCGTTCATCAAACTTCAAGCTCGGAAGCATTAACGCTATGAGCTGGTTCGGTCGCACCGAAGGATCAAAGGCATCTTCACTTATAACATCGTAAAGGCAGCCAACCATTCCATTCCAAAACCGGTTGTGGAATGATTCAGTCGCCCTTCTGTGAAGGTATCCGATATATCTTTTAGTTGGCATATCGCCGAGCATCTCTGCAAGGCGCATGACGAGCCACAGACAGTGCAGCCATAGGGCATTTACCTCGACTGGCTTACCTTGCCTCGGCGTGACCGGTGTGCCACCAACCTTGGCATCCATCCATGTTATAGCCATCCCTTCCGAGCGCCAGCTCAACAAGCCGTCATCCTGCACCCGTATCCCAAAGTGTGTTCCGGCAATGTGCCACTGGGTCAAATGGCGCAGCCGCTCATATAGGAACGAACGCACAAATTTTATGTCACGGGTGTGCCTTAAGTAGCTGTAGGAAGCGTGTGCAAACCAAAGTGAGGCATCAATGGTGTTGTAAGCCGGTGCGCCACCATCCTCGGGAAAGAAGTTGGGCACTATGCCACAATCCATATGCTCACCAAACAGCGTTAGCAATTCCCTTGCCACTTGATATCGCCCAGTGATGAGTGTCAGACCAGGTAGCGATATCATGGCATCTCTTCCCCAATCTGAAAACCAGTGATAGCCAGCAATTACGGAGCTTGATGAACCTGGGCGCCTAACAATGAAGCTGTCGGAAGAAAGCCATAGCCTCGTAAGAAGCAATTTAGATAGCCTCTCAATCTCGTCTGTGCCAATCTGTTCGTCTCTGTTTAAGCTGAGCGCTTGAGCGAGCTCGCTGACCGAATCTTGAACCTCTCTGCATGGTATAGTGTTTAGCAGCCTTGCTCTGCGCTGGAGCTCACCCTTGATTATCGCCTCGGCATCATCCGCATTGAGGTCACCAATTGAAGCTGTGATGTATAAGGGTTCACTCTGCGCAAGGCGCGCATCAATGTATCCGATGGTGGGCAAGTCCTCGGCATCCTCTAAACCCCTCTCCGTTTCAATTGGGTAGCGGAAGTTGTAATACCAATCTCGGCTCTCAATGAACCGTCCGCTTGTGAAGGAAATGATAAGCGGCGGTGCATACCAGCGCAGCTTGACACGAATGCATCGTTCCGAGAATTTCAGGTCGGCTTCTTTAAGCCATGAGCCATCGTGGCGCGTAATGTGATGATGGTCTCGGGCATTAAGAAATATGCGAACTCGCAGCATCGCCTCTACATGAGCGTGAAGCTTATAAGAGACAATCACACTGTTACGCAAGTGAGGCATGATAATTTGCTTTATTAGCGTCGCATCTCCGATGACAAAGCGCATCGTCGGAAATGGCGAAAGCTCAAACGATTCAAGGAGACGATAACCCTCCGGATGGACGGCATTTGGATGGTAAAGATTTGTATCAAGTTGATACTCAGCCCCGTTGAGCCACAGAGTCTCGGAGAGCTTAGCGAGCAGAATCATTCTTTGCCTTGGCGGATTAAGCGCAGCGATGAGCAAACCATGATAACGCCTCGTGTTTGCGCCCACAATGCTACACGATGCGTAGCCACCGAGCCCGTTCGTCTCAAGCCATTCAAGCCGTATAGCCTGGCTCAATTCATGAAGGCATTCTTTAGCAACCTCAATAACCGGAAACATTTTGGATTTGCCATCCCATGTTGCACATGGCTTTTGAAGGGCAAATGCTGTTTTGAGCGTCCCCTTACGCTATCGCCGTTCAAACATCACCGCACCAACAGGTATAACGACTACTCCACACTTCGTAGCAAAGAACTGTTTTGAGTCGCTCTCCAAGTCAACGCCGATAACCGTGTTTTGCGGTATGGTAATATCCTCGTCAACGATGGTGCGGTTAAGAAAGACATTCTCACCCACGGTTACACCCGGCAGGAGTATTGAGTCCATTACAGTTGCATTAGCCCCAATTCTCACCCCGTATGAAATCACCGAACGGATGATAGTGGCATCGTTCACGATTGTCCCAGGGCTGATAATGGAACTTTCAATCCTGCATTTGTTTCCGCTGATGAGCGTCGGGGCATGTTGCCCAATGTGCGTCCTTATGCGCCACGATTGGTCAAACAAGTCAAACTGCGGTGATGGCTGAAGCAACTCCATATGAGCATCGTAATAACTGTCCACTGTCCCGATGTCACGCCAATAGTGCATAGATTCTGGCAAGCATTCCCTAACCGGAAATGCAAAGACCTTCGTTCGCTCAACCATGTCTGGTATGATGTTCTTTCCAAAGTCATGTTCGCTCTCTCGCTTCGCATCTCTTATGACAGCCCTCACTAAGGACTCTGTCCGGAAGACATAAATGCCCATTGAGATGAGGCATCGTTCTGTGCTGCCAAGCATTGGCTTGGGGTTGCGCGGCTTTTCCGAGAAGCCCACCACGCGAAAATCCCTATCCACTTCCATGACACCATACCGAGATGCCTCACTTCGCTCAACATCAATACAAGCTATAGTCAAATCGGCTTCCTTTGCGATGTGCCAATCAAGCAGCACCCTGTAATCCATCCTGTAAACATGATCGCCCGAAAGTATCAGAACATATCTTGGGCGCTCCTCCTCAAGCAGGTGAATATTCTGAAAGACGGCATCTGCGGTTCCGGCATACCAGCGGGAGACGATGAACTGCTGTGGCGGGACAGTCTCAAGGAACTCGCCAAACTCGGGCCTGAATATTTGCCACGCCTCCCTCAGATGCCTATCAAGCGAAATTGACTTGTGCTGCGTGAGCACATATATTCGCCTCATCCCAGAGTTGATGCAATTTGAAAGAGTGAAGTCTATGATGCGATAGACACCGCCAAACGGCACCGCCGGCTTCGCCCTGTTCTTAGTTAGCGGGTATAACCTCTGCCCAGCGCCACCTGCCAGAATCAGCGTGAGCACATCTCTCACTTGCTGCATTCATTTACCCCCTTGGCTCATTCACCGCTTCGTTCTCTTAATACCTTTTGGACGGTCTCAAGAAGTTCATCCACATTTGATGACTTAACGACATAAGCATCCGCGAGCCAAGAGATGAACTGGTCTTGGTAGCTTGAATAAGCCGTGTTTATGACAACTGGTAGCGTCGGATTAATATTGTGTATCCTCGTCAGCGCCTCTAAGCCATCTATCCCGGGCATGCAGATGTCAAGGATGACCAAGTTGGGCTGCTCCTCTTCAACCATGCGCAATCCTTCCACTGCATTAGCCGCCTCAATCACGCTATAGCCAAGCGCCTCAAGTTCCTCACGATATAGAAGGCGCTGCTTATCATTGTCCTCAATTATGAGGATCTTCTCACCAGCCACAATTGCTCACCTCACTCAAAACTCCTGCAGCAGCTTGAGCTCATAATTTCTTGCCCGACTGTGCGGCAGCGAAATTATGAATGTGGCTCCACATCCAACTTGACTGCGGACATCTATGCTCCCGCCGTGGTCTTCAACAATTCTCTTTACAACCGCCAGCCCAAGTCCGGTGCCATTAGGCTTGGTTGTAAAGAATGGCTCAAAGATATGTTGTATCATATCCGGCGGTATGCCACGACCGGTGTCCGAGACCGCGATTTTGATGCCCTCTTCCTCAACCCAAGTCCTTATCGTGATTTGACCGCTGTTACCTATGGCGTGCAACCCGTTTTGTATCAGGTTGATTAACACCCTTTCAATCTGGTTTTCATCAACCATGGCTATGGGTAGATCCTCAGCCAAGTCAAAAACGAGATAAACATCACCGCTTGCCCACTCCGCCTCGTGCTTCTCACAGACCCTGATGATTAATTCGTTCAAATCTACCGGCTTGAGTTGTGGTGGTTTCGGCGAGGCAAACTCAAGCATCTCACGCAGCAACTCTTCAAGCTTCTGCACCTCCTCATAGACGACAGTAGCATTTCGCAAAACACGGTTTATATCTTGTGGCGTTTTCAATATTGCCCTTGCATAGCCTCCTATTGTGGCAAGCGGATTTCTTATATCATGTGCAACCCTCGCAGCAACCTCACCGATGGCAGCCAACCTCTCGGAGCGTATTAACTTTTCCTGCGCCTCGCGCAAATCACCCAAAGCCTTTGAAAGCTCAAGCGTCTGCTTTTGAAGTTGCTGGTATGCCCTCGCGTTATCTATAGCAAGCGCTGCTGGCGTGGCAAACAGACGAAGCACTTCAATCTCTTCTGAGGTGATCGGCTGCCCAGAGAAGGCATTGTCAGCGATGATGAGTCCGAGCAGCTTCCCCTTCGCCACCAGTGGGACACACACAACCTCTGTCTCCCCAAACAGTTCCTTCAAACGGGGATGAAGATTCGGGTATTCAAGCGGTCGTGTAAGCTTGCGCACCTCTTTACCCATCAAGCACTGCACTAATAGGTCGTCACTATCACTTAGCGGTATTTTTATTCCGCGCACAGCCTGCTGGAACGGTGATTCCCGCAAATCCTCTCCCGAATAGTCATCAATGAACTGGCGCAAAGTCCACTTCTCATGGGAAAGCTTCGCCCAAATCTCATAAGCCTCCTCCCTCGTTGCCGGACCAACAGCCATTGCCGTCTCCATTTCCGTCCCTTCCTCGTTAACGAGAAACAGAATAGCCCTGTTGAATCCCAATCCCGGACCAGCTGTGAGCGACTTAAGTATTGCGTGCAGCAACCTGTTTAGCTCAAGCGTCTCACCCATCGCTTGTGTGATCTGAAGCAACATTTCAAGCTTGTATGCGCGCCTTGAACGCTCAGTGGCATCATCGGCGAGAAACAGCACTCTAACGCTCCCAGCTGCCTGCAACCGCATAATGTGTATTTCAAGGAATCTCGGCGGATGCCTCGGGGAAAAATGTTGCACCCCAAGGTATCGCTTCAGCTCGCCTGTCTCCACAACTTTCTTTATCGCTGACTTTAAATCAAGCATCTCAACAAGTGATGGATCAACAACATCACATATGAGCTTGCCGATGATTTCCTCTCTCGCCAAATTCACCTCCTGACAGAACTTTGGGTTGGCAGCCACAATCCTGCCCTCGCTGTTGAGCACAGCCACACTCTCAGGGAAACTATCAATTATGCGCTCGTTTAGCTCACGGAACATATGCGCACGCTGGAATTGCCTTATCGCTTGAACAGCATTGGCGATTTGATCCGCAACCGCTTGCAGTGTCTTAAGGTCATCTTCATCAAATGCATCCTTAACTGGGGCTTTAACATCAATTACGCCAATGACATTATTTGCCAGCTTTATCGGCACTGCCAACTCTGAGCGAGTGATAATTTCGGCATCGGAGGCTCTCACATACCTTGGGTCTGAAAGGACATCGCCGACATATAGTGGCGATGCATTTAACGCCACCCACCCAACAATCCCGATGCCGATCTTTTGTCGGTAACCCTTCGGCAACGCACCCTCGTAAGCACCAGAATGAGCTACCAAGACGAGCTCATCATTCACTGCGTCAACCTCAAACAGGGCTACATCGTAATAATGGAAATGTTCTTGTAATGCCCTTACCGTTGAGTTGAATAGGCTGGCTATGTCAAACACAGCCAATGCCTCTTGAGCGATCTTCGCAAGCACGCGCAGCTGTGCGGAGCGCTTTTGTTCACGCCCATATAGCTCTTGGAGTTGGCGTGTTCGTTCCCTCACCTGTTCCTCAAGCGAGCGCCTTGCAGCCTCAAGTTCCATCTGAAGGTTATGCAACTCTGTAATGTCGCGTATGATGCACATAAGTTGTGGGCGCTCGCGAACCGGGACAGCCGTTATACGAAGACAGCTTGGTATGGCTGTCCCGTCGCCTCTTTGGAGATTAATTCCATGCAACACGATTGAGCCTTCCTTTAAAGAGCGTGCTATTGCAACTTCAAGTTCAGCGATGGCATCCTGTGAGGCAAAATCGGTTATGCGCCTGCCAACCATTTCGTCCTCAGCGCAGTCAAACATATCCTCTGCGGCTATGTTCGCCATAAGTATCTGTCCCTCTGAGTCAAGCACCAATATTGCATCCCCAGCGTGCTCAAACAGCACTGAGAATTTTTCGCCGGCATCACTCGGGTGCTTTGAAAGCATTCTCTCATAGCGCGAGGCAATGAACTGTGTTGCGGTCTCAACTGAGTCGTCAATGATGCGTGCTATTTCATCCCAATTGGCATCAACGCGCAACTCATTGAGATGAGCTTTGAGCATTCTGATTAGGGCGTCTCTGAGCGCAAACATGAGAGCTATACTGACACCTACACCGATCCCAGCAGAGATGTATTTTTCAAGCGTGCGTTTGAGTGAATTTGCCAATGAATGCCTCTCCGGGTTGGAAAGCCAGCTAACCATGTGTGGCAAGAGCAGCTCTATTGCTTTCCCTATGCACCTTCGCTGGTCGTCGTCCGAAAGGCGCCAATTGGCTTCCTCACGCCACTTGCTGCGCAGCTCCTCAATGCGCCTTGACAATAAACGCCCTACAGCATCCCTCAACAACAACTCACGATGGCTTAACCCATCACCATTTAAAGGCATCACACTAACCCCCGTCTCGCACGATATAACCCACAGCTAACTCACGCTAAGCACCTTTAGAGCTTAGCTCGCCTCTGAGCACCTCTGCAGCTAACTCTGGCGGGACCGGGTTAATGTAAAATCCAGTCCCCCACTCAAATCCAGCTACCCTTGTCAGCCTTGGAATGAATTCAAGATGCCAATGATAGTCATACGGGAGTGTCTGCCAGTAATCCGGTCTGCCAAGGCGAGGCACGGGGTTCGGTGATGTGTGGAGCACATAATTGTATGGTGGGTCGTTTAAGGTGTCTCGCACACAACACAGTATCCGCTTTAAAGTCCTTGCGAAGTCCTCAAGTTGCTCCTCATTCATCAAAACGAAGTCATGGCAATGTGCCTTTGGATAAATGTGAAGTTCGTATGGGAAGCGAGCTGCAAATGGCGATAGAACAACAAAATGCTCTGTTTCAAGCACAACTCTCTCGCCAAGCCTTAACTCCTGACTGAGCAAGTCGCAGAATAGACAGCGCTGTTTCTCCATGAAGTGCGCCCTCGCTGATTCAAGCTTGCGCTTCACTATCTCTGGAGTGATAGCTATGGCGATGAGCTGCGAATGCGGATGCAAAAGTGACGCACCAGCAGCAGCCCTATAGTTGCGAAAGACAAGTATGTAAATGAAGCGCTTGTCATTGCGCAGGTCAATTATTCTCTCCCTGTATGCTACCAGCACGAGTTTAATTTGCTGCAGCGGTAAGTCGGGGAGGCGCGCGTTATGCTCCGGCGTTTCAATTATGACCTCGTGAGCGCCAACGCCATTCATCAGGTCAAACATGCCAAGCCCGCGCCTATTCAAGTCGCCCTCAATCGTCAGCGCTGGATACTTGTTTGGCACAACCCGTATTAGCCATCCGGGTGTGTTTGGCTCGCTACAATCGGGGCGTATAGCAAACACTTCAGGTGGGGTGTTGCGCTCTTTACCGGGACACAGCGGACAGGCGCTTGGTCCGACATCCCTTTCTTCTTCGTCCATAATCGCCACAGGTCTTTCAGCGCGTCTTTCCGCTATTATCACCCACCTTCCGACTATTGGGTCACGCCGCAATTCTGACACAGCCTTTCACTCCTCTGTTTAGCGCTTCAAACACTGGTTTCCAATCAAATGAGCACACCTTCAAGCCAACCAAGCTTAATTAGCTGTATCTTGCTTGGATCGCTTGTCCCGACCTTATACTTCTTATCCGCATAGATTATGTGATGCGTGCTATACACAAGCGGCTTTTCTGCGCCGAAGAACTCACGGCGCTTAGCTAAGAGCAATCTCACACCGATTGCATCTATAGCCACCGGGTCAAACGAAACCATTAAGCCCTTGTAATCCCAAGTGTATTTTGGTGAGAAGTGGTGCGGACCAACGCCGTGAAAAAGCGGTGTCAGAACTACGAGTATGTTTAGCCTCGTCTTACCCTTCACGGATGGCAACGTCCACACATGCCCAAGTGGCGCACATGTATCCGGATGATACCTCCACGGGTCTGGCACAAACATGATGTAATTTTTGATGCACCCTCCAATGCCGGACCAATAATGCGTCCTGAGCGGGCGCACATTTATCAACGCAGTGCAATTTGCCAGAGTCTGATACGCTCCCCTATCGTCCATTAAGATTCTGTCCTCGCGCACACCGGCATCCTTTAATCGTCGCCTTATTGCATCCTCAACTTCCCTCGGTGTCGGGAGGTAAGACCAAACATTCGTCTTTATTCCTACGAGGTCTTTTGGCTTGACCAATCTGCGCCACGCCTCAACTGGGTCGTCTATGCCAACGAGTTCACTCACCGCTTTGTCAAGCATGCTCTGTATAACCTTCGGATTTGGATTTCGGTTTTTATCCAAAGCATCTTCGTCGCGCACCAAGACGACCTTAACCTTTTTTTCCTCTCCGGAATCAAGCACCTCACCATAAGCACTTGTTGCAAGCGCCGCATAAGCTGCATGACGGATGAAGTCGCGCCTCGTCAGTTTTGATTTAACTAACTCATCACTCATCAGCCCTTCACCCCCCTTAGGATGCCTCGCATAGTTTCAATCAAATTGTGGGCGAAGCCCCTCTTTGTGGCATCAAGTGCTGCAAATAAAAATTGACCTACAGCCTCAACAGCTATCCATCTGCCATCCTCAAGCCTCGCAATTTTCGTCCGCTTAGCCTCTGGGATAAGCGCATTGATAAAGCCATTGAGAGCAGCTTTAGCGTCTTTTGCGCTCGAGTAGCGCACAATCAGAAGAAGCCCTTTACCGTCCTTTCGCTCATATTCGGCTACAACACCTTCAGTCTCATCACCGAGGCGCAGAACATTTTTATCGGCGATGAAGTAAATGCGATTGAGGATTGAGTGCTTGCGGAAGAAGCGCACGCTACGCCTTTTCAAACCGTTCACTGGGAGCAGCGATAAAATTTTTGGCGGTTCTCCCCTGTCGGATATGGCTCTGTCTATTAACCTGCCGAGCTTAAGCACTGCTGCCTTACTTTCATCCGTCTCAAGGCGAGTCAGGATTGATACAAAGAAGCGCCCCTTCCAGAAGCGAAGCAAGCCCTCAATGTAATCCGAGCCTTGTCCGATGCCAACCTCGTCACCGTAGCATTCCACACTGAAGACACCAAAAGCGTCCTCAGGAGAACTCATATCGTAAATGTCAACGGTTATCCCCATTTCGCCGCCCTTCAAATATCGTCTAACGAATGCCCCCTTAAAGCGATATGCGAGATATAACTCGGCACCGCCGTCTATGTGTTGGAAGAGCGTATTTCTGTCGTAATGCCTCCAATCACCTTCAGCCCTCCAACCATCAAACTCGGTTGGTATACGCTTTGCAATATCATGCAAGGTTTCAGAATAAGAAAAGCTCGCCATTATCGCACACACCGCAATGGAGTAGATTATCCACATTATCCACCCTTTCATGAGTTTGTCTCAACCCCTTCATCTGCTTTTGGTGCAACATCCATAAAACTATTATGCCAGTCGTATGCGATTGCAGCACGGGCGCTATGTGGAACTGGGCTGTCATTGAGGCGTGTGCTGTTCATCGGACCGAGGTAAACAGCATCAACGCCAATAGCGATACGAAGTTGATGAGCGCATGAGCAAATACGCACCCGACAATGGAACGGCGCGCCTCATACAGCAACGAAAGCCCGACACCGATGACGAAAAGCGGAAATGCCCCAACAATTGATTGCGGGTGTAGCAGGGCAAACAACAGAGAGCTTAAAATGGCACCCCAAAACAAACCTATGCGTCCTTTTAAAGCGTTATAAAGCGCACCTCGGAAAATCAGCTCTTCAACAATTGGGGCAATGAGCGTGCCGATAATAAATGCCGTAACCATAAGCGCAGTTGAGCTGGTGAGCATCAACGCCTGCGCGACTGGATGAATTGGCTCACTCAGCACCCCAGAGAGCCATTTTGAGAGGAGCATGCTAAAGGCAGATGCAAGCCATATCCATGGCAACATGGATACATATGCCAGTAAGCCATGCCACAAATCTTTCACGATGGCATCGCCCTTTAAGCCAACTGCAGATAGTTTGACGGAGTTGGCACGCAGCGATAGCACAAGCCAAAGGATGCTCAAAGAAGTGATTGCCACACTAATAACCATCGCCGCTATCAAACTCGTTTCAACGCTGTGAGTGCCTCTAACGCGGGGCAATAGCGAGCGGGTAATCGTCGGTGTCACAACCTCCATCATGAAGAGATAAACAACAAATGCCTCAAGCAGCACATATAGGTTCAAATTCGCATCCGCAGCATCTTTTCGGCGCAATCGCAGCTGCTTTGAAAGCGAAAGGAGCAAAATAGGTGTAAGGACAACTCCGATGAGAAAAAGCGCTATTAGCAACATGAGCAGAATAAGCAGCGGAAGAAGGCTTCTGGCAGCCGACAAGCGCGCATCTGTTCTCATCTTCTCGCTTTGGACGAACATGAATGTCCTCTCATAAAGCCAAGCCTTCGCCAATCGCTCAAACCAACCAAGATTGAGAGCCTCAATTTTGCGCTCAAGCGCTTTGAGCTCGCCAATTGAGGGGGTCTTTTCCGAGAGCATCTTGCGCCATAAATTCAACTCATCCCTTGTGAGCCTACCACTTTCACTCCCCAAGCGCATAAACTCGTTGAGGCATTCCAAAGCTCGCTGGCGCACGCCCAAGTAGGCATATAGTATGCCAACATCCCTCAACACTTCCACATCTCGGCTTTTAACGAGCGTCTGAAGGATGTTATCCAAATCTTCCATCGCCCTTGAGTAATCGGTGCCCTTTAAGCCCATAAGTAACGGCTCGCCGATGACAATAGACTTTGCGATGATGCGCATCGCTATGGATAGTTGAACTCTGTTTGCTTCGTGACTTATCGGGGACGGTGTGATTGATTGAGCGACAAGACGGACACACGCACTAATAAGTGCAACTATGGCAAGCAAAAGGATTAAAAGACGCCTCGCAACAAATAACGGGTTTAAGCGCCTCAGGCAGCCACCACCTCTATCATTCGTAACTCCGATCAACATCGTCAAATCACCCTTTTAGTTAACTTCATCGCTTACGGCGCTTACCCCAAAGTTCTCTCATCTTGGCAGCCTCGTCCTGCTCAAGACGACGATGAATGCCCGAGCGCAGAACCTGCAGCTCAACTCCGTCAGCAACCTGCAATGTGACTATATCCTCGTCAAGGCTGATTATCTGCCCGCATATGCCACCTACGGTTACCACTTTGTCGCCCTTCTTAAGTGACTCAAGGAAGCGGCGCCGCTCACGCTGCTGCTTCCTCTGCGGGTGGATGAGGAAGATGTAGATGAAAGCAAATAGCGCCACAACATAGATGAGCATTGGGACTATAGCCTCAGCGCCACCTTGTGTGCTCAACTCTATCACCCCTTGAAGTGTCGGCATCTCAAGAAAGTGATAACAAGGTAAAAGCCATTTGAAGGGCACATCTTGCAGCGCGAAAAATCCGTTGCCACTTTTGCCACGGCTTCATAGCCGATATTTTAGCACCGCCAGACACTGCAGCTTATGCCATTTCAAAAGCCAATTCAGCATGGGCATGGCTCAAAGATGTTTGAAGTAAGCACGGCGCGAAGCGGGTCTTTCTCAGCCACCGATGTGGCGATCATTAAAGCCAACCATGCTACTGCTTTGCGGCTCACTACAAACTGCGCCTTTCTGCTACGGGGGAACATGACAAATGGATTTGAGGCGGCATACAACTCATTCGGGATCAATTTTTTTGAAATAACATCACGGACTCCGAGAACAAGCACAGGGATGAATTAGTCACCTCATACCCAGAAAAGTTCAAGAGGGTTTGGTCGGGGAACTTAAATAACACAATGCCAATCAGGTGTCGTCATGCCGCGAAGGCAAATCGGTTGAGCGAACGAGCTTGCGTGCATGCCTCGGCTTGCTGACAAACTCATTCCCGAAGATGAAGAAGCGAAGGAGCATTTCCTTCGCTGCGGTAACTCCTACTCGCTCTGAAATGGCAATCTCAAACTCGGGCGGTTTTAGCTCACTTGGCAGCTCAGCAAGCCATAGCTCCTTACCGAGCGTCAAGTCCCACCCATCATAGCGCAAGTCTATCTTCAGTGCTTGGCAAACTTTCCCGGGTCCGTCGGTCAAGCCAACAATGCCTTTTCCCTTCCTATTGGCGAGCATAATTTCAACGCCCCAAATTGGCTGTATGGCGCGGATGAGCACAGCGCTCGGTATCCCCTCAGGCTCTGTGACCACATTTAAGCAATGCTGTTGATGAATGCGATAAACATAGGCATGTCCGGGAGATCCAAACATTGACCGATTGCGCTCGGTCAGCCCACGATAGGCATGATTTGCTGGGTCGCCAACTGCAAGGTAAGCTTCCGCTTCAACAATCACGCCGCCACATATGCTGCCGTCAATCTCACGCAAAAGGAGTTTGCACAGGATGCGCGCTGCCACATTGCGCACATCGTCATCGTAGAACCTTCGCCCGAGCACAGCAGCACATCTCGCCATATCTTCGGATCTGGATAAAGCGCTCATAAGTTCGTCCCATAAGTTCGTTTGAATCAACCTGCTAAACGCCATGGCTCATTCACCAACCCGAAAAGATGCTGCCAACATATCCTGCCTTCAACATCAGATGGCTTCCAAACAGCGCCGCTTAGTTCGGTTGAGCGCTGCAAGCTTTGCTTGACCAACTTCAACTCCGAAGGAACACATATTGCGCAAGCCGCTCTCAACATTTAGAATGCCTAACGAAATCCGTTGTTTATAGGCAAGCTATCCACAATATCCTGCACGGCTTTAACGATTAAAGCGCATAGCGGTAGGGGCGCACAAACGCGCATTAAAAACGGGCAGGCTGTTGTCCGCCACTACTTCTGTGCCACTTGCAGCGTCTGTGCTGCTCGCTCATTTTGAAAGCGCCGGAGTTCTTTGGCGCATATTTGGCACACTCTATGATAGGTGGGTTAGCTATGCAATGGCGCTGCCGTCGGCGAGGTGATCTACAGGTGGTGCCCACTATGCAGAATAGCCGTAGGAGCATCGCTCACGAGCTTATGGAAAGCGCCCATGAAGCAATAAGGTGGCGTTTGAGAAATCTCGCCATGTTGATCATAGGTGTGCTTCTTACTGGCACTGCTGGGTATAAGCTCATTGGTGGTGAGAAAGCCGGATGGATTGATTGCCTTTACATGACTGTGATCACGGTGCTCACAATTGGCTATGGTGAAGTTGTGCATGGAGCGAACACAGATGTCGGGAGGATTTTCACAATAGTCCTCGCCATATGCGGTGTAGCAGCTCTCGGATACGCTCTTAGCACCGTGACTGCGCTTCTGGTTGAGGGTGAATTAGCTTCGGCATTGGAGAGGAGACGAATGATGAAGGAAATAAAGGGGTTATCGGAACATTACATTGTCTGCGGCGCCGGGCGAACCGGGGAACACATCATTGAGGAATTGGTGAAGATGTTGCATAAGGTCGTTGCAGTAGACATCAACGAGGAGAGGTTGCGATACATATCGGATGCGTATAATGTGCCCTTTGTAGTTGGCGATGCCACTCATGAAGCCACATTGCTAAGTGCCGGCATAGAGCGGGCAAAGGGGCTGTTCACAGCGCTTGATACCGACCCTGAAAATCTCTATGTTGTGCTCATAGCACGCAGTATCAACCCGAAGCTGCGCATCGTTGCGCGCGCAATTGACCCAAAGGCTCACCAGAGATTGCTTCAGGCTGGCGCAGATATTGTAGTAGACCCAAATCGCATCGGCGGTTTGCAAATGGTCTCTGAGATGATACACCCAACGGTTGTCTCATTCCTTGAGGCAATGATGAGAGACCCAAGATGCACATATCGCTTTGATGAAGTGACCATAGCAGACGACTCGGAGATGGCTAACAAGTCGCTTAGGAACTTGCATTTGCCGGAGCGCTTGGGCGTGCTCGTTCTTGCGTATAGAGACTCTGAGGGCAATTTGATTTACCAGCCCTCCCCAGAAACAACTTTAAAGCCAGGCATGACACTAATCGCCTACGGCGATGTTCACAACTTGAAAAGGTTGCGCGAATTGGCGGGGTCAAAACATGCTTAAGTGTTTTTTTAGCTTTAGGGCACAAAGGCTCATTGCTGCGTCAGTTTTGTTTTTGGCGACGGCTTACATGGCGGTGCTTGAACAGCCACCAAATTTATGGCCATGTATGTTTTATCAACTTACGGGTTTGCCATGTTCGTCATGCGGCATGACGAGGGCGCTATTTGCAGCAGCTAATGGAAGGTTCAAGGAAGCATTCGCATGGCATCCATTTGGGCTGATTCTGTTTGCAGCTGCTTTTGGAGCGGCAGTTTTATTTGCGCTTGAGGCAGCAATTGGAAGGAGGCTGCTCAAATTAAGCAGAAGAGCGATGAGAGCGATCCTCATCACGCTAATATTGTGCTTTCTGCTGTGCTGGATAATCCGCCTTTGCATTATCCTTGGTCTGAAGATACCATTGCCAATCTATGGGTTGGTTTAATGGCTCGGGTGAGGAGGGCATGCGCATAATTTCTGGGAGACTGCGCGGCAGAAAATTAGTTGCTCCGGATTCAAAGGAATTGCGTCCCACCTCTGATGCGGCGAGGGAAGCCCTGTTCAACATCCTGCGTGAGCGTGTTGTCGGATGTCGTTTCCTTGATGTGTGTGCTGGAGTTGGCACCGTCGGTTTGGAGGCGCTCAGCAGAGGCGCTACAAGGGCTACATTTATTGAGCGTGATGCAGCCTGTATTGCGGCGCTTAAAAGGAACATAGCAAAATGTGGATGTGAACAAATGGCAAAGGTGATACGCTCAGACGCGCTGTTAGCTCTCAAGCGTTTGGTGAAGTTGGGGGAAAAGTTTGACATCATATTTGCTGACCCGCCATATGAGGGGCGACTTGCGCTCAAGCTGTTACAATTGGTTTCGGAGAATACGGGGCTGCTTGCCGATAGTGGTCTCGTCATAATTCAACATTCAGAAAGACAGCACCTGCCGGTTGAGTGTGGTCAGCTGAAACTTTTAAAAAGGCATCGCGTTGGCGAGAACGCTTTTAGCTTTTACACCTTGCGGAAGGATAGCTGACCGCAGAGGTGTTCGATAGATAGTTGATAAATCGTTTGCTCAGCCCGTTCATGCCAGCAGTGTTCGGGCAGAATGCATTCGCACCAGTAAAAAATCCATCAGCCGCGCAAACTGCAACTTAATCGATTTGGCACGAGGGTGATGAGTGGTGCTGCGCGCAATTTATCCGGGCACATTTGATCCTATAACCAACGGTCACTTGGATATCATTGAGCGCGCCGCGAAGATATTTGACGAACTTATTGTGGCTGTCGCAACCAACCCAGTTAAGAAGCCGCTGTTCTCGCTTGAGGAAAGAGTTCTCATGATCAGGGAGGCATGTGCACACCTTCCGAATGTAAGGGTGGAAAGTTTCAACGGGTTGCTCGTTGAATTTGCACGAAGCCTTGATGCAAGGGTTATAGTCAAGGGCTTGCGGGCTGTCTCCGACTTTGATTACGAGTTTCAAATGGCATCCATGAACCGCAAACTTGCCCCAGACATTGAAACCGTGTTCATAATGACAAGTCTTGAGTATGCCTACTTAAGCTCAAGCATCATAAAAGAGGCAGCAATGCTTGGCGGGTGTGTGCAGGGGTTAGTCCCACATTCCGTCCTGCCGAGGTTGAAGGAGAAACTGGCTGAAAGGGGGTGCATCAGCCATTCAGGATCACGAAATTCAAATACGGAACCTGCTCAAGGAACTTGAGACGCATATAGAGCGAAGCAGAGGCATAGGGCACTGGCGCTTGATTGATGAGCAAAGGGTCTCAGTGCTGTTAAGGAGGATTGAAGTCGCCCTCCCAAACGAGCTTCGTATGGCTGAAGAGATTGTCAAGGAGAGGGATAGGCGCATTCGCGCCGCACAGGAGGAAGCCGAAAGGATAATCCGTGAGGCTGAAGAAGAGAGGCAACGCATACTTGAGCGTGCACAGCGCGAAGCCGAGAGGAGAATCGCAGAGAGCGAGATATTGAAGCTCGCCGAGCAAAAAGCAGATGAGCTGCTAAGGCGCGCAGAGCAAATGGCTGATGAGAAACTCAGATATGCCGATGAAGAAGCTTCAAGGAGGAGGGCAGAGGCAACAGAATATGCGTTGCGCATTTTGAGCAAGCTTAAACAAACCATCAACAAGCTGAGGGAGATTGTTGACGAGAGTCACGAGGAGCTTCAAAGGGAAAGCCAACTTGGAAGTCATGATGCAGCTTCAGATGGCTCGTAGGATAAGTCCGCCATATTTGCAGCCCACACAAGGGGGTGATTTGAGGGTTTATCGGTCAGGCAAGTTCAAGCTCCTCTCCAATTTCCTTTTGTAACCTCAACTTGCCTATAAGCGCCCTGACTTGCTGCTCAACAAACTCGGTGATGATTTCCTCCTCACGCAGCACCTTTATCTTCTCCTCAATATCTCGTATGAGTTCATCCATGTTCTCAAACTCAACTATGCCCTTTGAGCGCATTTGGCGAAGATGGCGCAATCGTTCCTCAAGCGCCTCCCGCCATTCACGCCACTGCTCAGACCTCGGTTCACCGCCAAGAGCTTCGTCAATCAGCATCTCAATTCTGGCTTCAAGTTCCTCTGGTGTAAGCTCATTCAAGGAACGCTCATCGCACATCCTTCATCACCGCCAAAATCCTAAACGCACCTTCATCTTTTCAATTCCTTTGACACATCACTTCACTTCACGATTGACTTTTCAAAGCTTTTCCCAAGAAGCCCGGGCACATAGACCTTCACATCGGCTTTTTCCCACAGCCTGCGGATGTAAACTGGCTGAAGCGCTTGAGCCTTCTGCTCACGCAACATCTGTGCTATCATCCTTCGGACATCATCAATGGATTGCTGCTGCGCCGGCATGTGCTCTTCAAGCCTAACTATCCACCAACGCCCATCAAGCTCAAACGGCTCGCTAACATCACCGACACCGAGCTTATCAACAACCGAGCGCAGCTTCGCCGAGAGGTTGCGCACAATTAAAACCCCCATGTCGCCACCTTTGCCCTTTGTTGCTTCATCAACCGATAGCTCGGATGCCAGCTTAGCAAAATTATCTTTGCTTCGCTTAGCTGCCTCATAGACGCTCAAGGCGCTTGTCAGGTCTTCAAGGACAATGCAACGCAACCTTACTCTCTCGGGAATCACAAATTCATCCCTGTGCCTTTCATAGTAACTTATGATCTCGTGCGTGCTTGGCATCGCCTCCGGGGCGTTCATGCATAACTTCTTCAGCAGCAAATTCAGCTCAATTTTCTCCCTCAACTCGCTCAACCTTTCTTTGTCGCCCTCTTTGGCTTCTCCTTCCTTAATCAGGCGCTTAAGTTCGGCATCCACCTCCGAGCGACTTACGGTGATACCTTCCCTTTCAGCCTCACGCCTTATAAGCCTTTCGGTGATGAGCTCCCTGAGGACTTGTTCGCCGGCTTTCCTCAACAGCTCCGCTTCAAACTCACCCTCATAAATCACATCCCCGTTAACCCTTGCCACAATGCCCCTCTTTCCACAGCTCATGTTCAAAACGGAAACAGGGATGATGAGCGCCAGAGCGACAACCAACCCATTGAGCGCTTTAAATGAACTGTTCGTGACGCTCGTTGCAGCGCCATAGTATTCACAGGTTGAGCATTGCTTTGAGTCTGGCACGCACTTGCTCCGTATCAATCTTTTCGCCACTCTCACTCCTCTTCACCCATTCTGTCAGGGCTGAATTTACAGGCGTGTGGATGCCGTGTTGTTTTCCGAGGCGCACTATGGCACCATTTAATGCATCAATTTCTGTGCGCCTGCCGGCTTCCAAATCCTGAAGCATTGAAGACCTATGCGCGGCAGTCGGCGGCACAAGCTCGCCGTAGAAGTGCTCCATATAATCACGAGCATTACGCCACCTCAAAGGCGCACCAACAGCGCTGGCAACTGAGAAAGCCTCCTCAATTACCGCGTTCATAGCAGCATGAGTTAGAGCGTCCTCTGCCAGCTCCCCGTATGTCATGTTCAAAAGCGCTCCCAATGGGTTGAGTGCCGAATTGTATAGCACCTTTGCCCACAGCCATGGTGCTATATCCAAATCGCTTCGGCAAGGTATGCCGCAACGATTGCAAGATGATGCCACAAGCTTCGCATCTTCAACCCAATCGCTCCTCCCAAGTGGAGCAACAACAACATCATCAGCACATACAGTCACCTTAGCCATATTTGCGCCGATGCGCTCGGCTCCGAATATGATGCGAGCCCCAAGAACTCGGCAATGCGGCAATGCACGCATGAGAGCCTCAACATTACCCAAACCATTTTGAAGCGATACCACAACAGCGCTTTGGCGAATCACCCTCGCAAAAGAGTTGGCTACTGTCTCGGTATCGTATGCCTTAGTCGCCACAGCATAAATATCAAGCTCTGACGGCAACGCCATCACATCATCAACGATTGTGGGGCGAGAGTGATGCTCACCAAATAGACCTGTGACAAATGCCCCTTCAGATTGCAAAGCATCCTTTTGCCAAGCGCGGCATACCAGATAGACATTGTGCCCGCTCTCGCACAGCATGGTTGCAAATGTGATTCCTATCCCGCCAGCGCCGACAATAGCCCACGATGGCAAATGTTCCTCCCCCTCCGCCGTCTCACCACCAATAACTTTAATCTGCTCATTCAATGCGCCAACTAATACCCACATGCATCATCACTCCTGCAGCATACATCGCTAAAAACGCCACCGGCTCAACCGCAAGCTTTATTATTGCCTTCTCACTATGGCTGCCACATATCGTGGTGGCAAATTAAGCCTGACGAAAGTCGCGCCGCCTTCGGTGTAAATTATCGGTTCAAATTTGATTAGCCTCCCTCTATCGTCGTATACGAACACTTTGACATCGGCTTTTTCACCCCACCCAAACACGCCTGAGCGGTTCGTAAGTATGCGTTCCTGCCCGATGAGCACACCACAATGTAGTTCCAGCGGGGTGAACGGAAACATGTGTTCAGTTAGGTTCGTGCGCGTTTGAGGGACTAAGGGTGAGTAGTAGTAATACAATGCGCCGAAGTTCAAGTTGCGCCTTATTTGGTCAATCACATCTTGCTCTGTGCGCTGAGTGAGGTGATCGCCCAACCCGATTGGGGTGTATACATGACTATCAAGCAAGTTGAGCAGCGAACCCGTCTCACGGAACCTTGGCACGCACAAGCTTGCCATCGTCTCGGTTAATGGCATCCCATTGCCTATGATCACCTTGCCAGCTTTGAGCAACCTCTCAATCTGAGTCACTTTCCAAGGCTGCGTCAGGAGAGGTATTGCAGCCTTCTTGCGCAAAACCGAAAATGTAGTTGGGTGAATGTCAGCGCTATACCCATCCCAACAATCGTAAGTCCACATGTTAGCGCTGTATTCAACCTCATCCCAGTAGATGCCGTCAGCGCCAATCTGATTGAGAGCCACATCAAAGTAGCGCACAACCGCAGCACCGTAGCTGTTTGTGAGCGTCGGATAAAAGAGCGGCAGATATGTTGAGTGAGGATACGCAAGCTGTTTTCCGACCGTGTCCACAAGCCTTGAGTCGCCGTATTTCTCCACAGCTCCTTCTTCGGTGCTGATGAAGCAGTGAAAATACATCAAGCATTTTGTCTGCGGCCGCAAACTCCGTATGCGCGCGAACAACCTTTTCCATATCTCGTGATCCTCTTTTGCGCTTAAATAAGCGGTGCCATGAGCATACTTTCCGTCGTCCAGCCTGCCAATTGTGCTTGATACAAACTTCACTTTGCGCAATTCAAGCCAGCGCAATAACTCTTCATCCCTCCATTTGAGCATTGCCGGCGAAAGAAACGCAAATGGACCCTCTAAAGTGAAGTTGACATTCAAGCCCCTGCGAACCGAATTTATGAATGCCCAATAATCGGCATCCGGCTCAAAGTTGAGCGGCTGCGGGCGCGGTAGCGGATGGATGCGCCAACGCATCCTTATGACTCCATTGGGTGGCAAGACAAGCTCTGCATCGCATATTCCACATGCATCGCCATCCCTGATGCTGGCGCAGTGGACGCGAAAAACATCGTCAAGCGGGAGCATCCCAACCATTGCCCTCTTACCAACTAACAATGCAGTCATATTGCTGCTGCGGCGTTTGAATTGCGGCGACTGAATCTTCATACCGCCCAAATAAATGCTCGTCGGCTTATCGCTGCAAAGCTCAACGAGATGGCGTATACAGACTCCCAATTCAACGCCCGTGAGATTCATCAACTCATCATGCACATCAATCCATTCACCATGGCATTCGGCGCTGCGCTCAATTGCATAATGCGCACACTTAGCCCTCATAAGCAGGCGGCGCCCACCTTCAATCTGCAAATTCATGCCGCACGGCGTTGGTAATTCGCGTTCGCCAAGAACATGCCAGCCACCACCCGGGATGGATACGCTCGTGCTCACTATAAAGTGCTCATCAAAAACGCTGATTCTCATCCCACCGCCATTAAGCCATTGCACGAAGTAGCCGAATGGCTGTGGCAGCCTTGGAACATAAACTGGGAACTTGGCACCTTTATCAATTTCAACCCGACCAACTTCACCGATTCGCACAACGACATCGCTCAGCATCAGCCTGCTCGCTATGCTCGGAATCGTGTGCTGTATCGTTATCGTATTTTCGCCATCCACAATCAGCTCCGTGATGTCAAAGACAAACTTGTAAGGGTTGGCATCAGCAACGCTATACGGGCTTAATACATCTTCAGTAGCCGCTTTAAAGTCGGGGCTGTAAAGTATACGCCATGAGCCAGCGCCATACCATGCAAGTGCGGCACCACCACGAGTTTGGAAATGCAATGGCTTGTTAACAAGCTGCTCGGCATCCAAAGTCATGCCATTAATTCGTATCACCATGGCTGTCGTTGAGCCAGCCAACCGCCCGTAGTGCAACCTTGCCCACATCTCAAGCAACACAGCCTTACCTTGAGGTATGACAAGGACATTTGCGCGCTCCTCCTCACTCACACTGCCATTTAGCTTTCGTGCGCAGATAGTCCATGTGCGTGCTCTTCCGGGGTCAATGATCGCTTCATCGCATAGCTTTAGTTGCTCAAGACCAAATGCATAACTTGCAAGGGCAAACATCATTAACAGGGCTGAAATGCACCACCAATGTGATACCTGTTGCATAGCCATTCTTTGACCCTCCAAAAGGCGATGAATCGTTCAAACCGCAACCTAACATCGCTCCGCAAGCTGCACAGCATCGTCTGCATCGTCTAATTCACTTTGATAATGCTCATACATTAAGCGATGCCTTCAAGTCGTATTCTACAGTGTATGATGGGCAAGTTGCAGGTGGCAGTAAGGTTGCAAGATACGCCCATGAAAGTAGGGCAGATTGCTGTCTGCTTCTATCTTTGCATCAATTTCAGTTTTTCGCTGACCTAATTTTGACTTGAGGGGTGCGGGCAATGGGTGAATTGCAAGTCCAGTTTGAAGTTTCCGGAATGAAACTATACGGGATGCTGCATCTTCCGGACGATGGCTATAAATGCCCGTGTGTCATCTTCTGCCACGGTTTCACCGGGCACAGAATTGAAGCCCACAGGCTGTTTGTAAAGGCGGCAAGGGAGATGGCTCATTTTGGGATAGGTGCATTCAGATTTGACTTTCGCGGCTCGGGCGAGAGCGAAGGCGACTTCGGCGACATTACAATAACTGGCGAGCTTGAAGACCTGCGCGCTGCCATCCATTTTGTTTCGTCAGTTGATGGCGTGGACGCAAATCGCATCGCGCTTTTGGGGTTGAGCCTTGGCGGGTGTGTTGCAGCATGCTGTGCGCCCACTGACGAGCGTATAAGGGCACTTGTCCTTTGGGCTGCCGTTGCGCGCCCAAGTGAGATACTGAGGCGCCACTTAGG
Organism: Armatimonadota bacterium; assembly: GCA_025062195.1. Taxonomy (GTDB): domain Bacteria; phylum Armatimonadota; class Fervidibacteria; order Fervidibacterales; family Thermosaccharophagaceae; genus Thermosaccharophagus. Next base: position 22,782 of record JANXAS010000014.1, on the reverse strand, counting down.
AACAAATGCTGTGAGCGAACTTGAGGAAAAGGGGTGGATTGACATAGGCGGGTTAAAAGTATCCCGTGCGTTCTTTGATGAGCTGCCGGATGTAAAACCTGTAGAATTTGTCCGCCGGTTCAAAGGGAGGGCGCTTATAGTGCATGGCTCTGCAGATTTGGTTGTTCCAGTTGAAGATGCAAAACTTTACGCCGAAGCGCTCGGAAGCAGGTCTGAGCTTCACATCATTGAAGGCGCTGACCACACATTCGCAAGATGTCACCATGAGGAGCAGGTCATCAGGTTAACGCGAAATTGGCTTCTAAGGCAGTTGTGCACAGCGCAGGCAGATTAAGATCAAGGTGGTCAAGCCCCAATAACGGGCGCACAGACAATTGGCTTCAGCCGGCGGCAGTCCACAATCAAATTCTGTTCTGATAAATTGCATCCACAAGTTCCATCGTTTTGACGGCATCACCAAAGTGCGTTTGAGGCAGCGTTCCCGATTTGACGCAGTCAATGAAGTGCCTGTTCTCGTCATAGAAGCCATAGAGCTTATGCCATTGTTCAGTCCCCGCTGCCTCCTTGCTCGTAATGCGCTTGACGAACCTGCCATCGTCGGCATAAACTATCCCTTCGCCATCCATATCCGGATTTGCAAACACCGATATGCCCATGCCGTGCATCTCAAATGTATGCACCCTCTTTCCGGCAGCCCAATTTGCTAACAGGATGCCAACGCAACCATTTTCAAACTCAATGAGGGCGTTAAAGCTGTCGGCAAAATCGCACCCCACTTTCCTCACACTGCTAACTAACTTTTTGGCTTCACTGCCAGCCATCCACCTGAGTGAATCAACTGCGTGTATGGCATCGCATGTGAGTATATCCACAGCGCCACCGTAGTATGGCTCGCCACCGACCCAATGTTTGTAGAATGTAGCGACACACTGCTGTATCTGCCCCCTCTCCTCCACAAGCCCTTTGAGCAGCCTGAGCAACGGAATGAATCGCCTGTTGAAGCCAACCATGGTTAAACATCCGTTGCGCTCGGCAAGCCTTGCCATGTTGCGAGTTTGTTCGGAATACACACCAGGTGGCTTTTCAATGAACACATGGAGCTTTTGCCTCAAGCAATGGACGACAATGTCAAACAAATGATGCGGTGCCGTGATGATATAGACAGCCTCAGGGGAAGCGCGCTCAATCATCTCCTTGTAATCGGTGAAACGAGCCTCAATGCCAAACCTGTCGGCAGTTGAATGGAGCCTTTCGGGAATGAGGTCACACACTCCAACAAACTCAACATCCTCAAATTCAGCAAGCGATGGGTAATGGACGGCATTTGCATGCCCTCCACATCCAATCACACCGACGCGCACCTTTCTTACCGCAGCCCTATTCCCTGAGCTTTCGTTGTGTTGCGGCATTTCCTTCACACCTCCGTAAGCGCCCTTGTATCATGAATTTCGCCGCTCTCCAGCAATGTTAGCGCGCTATCATCCTCACCTGCAGAAAATCCAATTCTGTTCGCTTGATGAGCCCACCTACAGACGCACCACCAAAGGCGTGCGTTGGTCAAAAGGTTATGAAAGCGGCTGATGGTTTAATATGCGCTTCAACAAACCGCAGCATAGGTTTTGCATGCTGCTGTCATACTTACCGATGTGCATGCATCTCTCACTGTGAGGAGTGAGTATGAGTGAGTAAAGCCGGGGAGGATGGGCACAAAGAGGGCAGCATGAAAAAAACATTGGGGCAACTTGTAAGGGCGCTTTTGGGTTGGCAGCTGCACTTGCGAATTATAATTTCGCTTGCGCTCTTTTCTTGGGTGATCATTCTCGGACACCGTGAAGGTGTCTTCAACAAGCTTAACGAATTGCCGATAAATGTGCTCCTAATGTGCGTGTGTGCGTATTGCCTTCTGCAAGCGCTATCGGCATTCAACTGGTGGGTGATAATTCGTGCTACGGGTATGTTCATAAGTCCGTTGGACGCGATCGTCGCCTTCTTCATTGGGATGTTCTTCAACCTCTTCCTCCCGGGCATCGTCGGCGGCGATATGGTGCGCGCGTATGTTGCGAGCAGGCAGTCGGGTCAACCATTGTCTCGGATCATGGGAACTGTGTATGCGCAGCGCGCTGTCGGGTTCACCTCAATGATACTCGTAGGGTGTGTTGCAGCGCTGTGGCTCAGCAGGGCAGCGCAAAAGTTCGTGCTTGCAACACTTATCGCATTCTTGATGTTGCTCATCATAGCCACCGCAGCCATTGCTACACTGCTCCTATGGCGCGGCTCGGAAAACATTTGGCGGAGCCGATTGGCACGCTTTGGCGAGGGTGCTCTTCTGTTCCTCACACAGCCCAAGCATGCTGCCATATGCTTTGGCATCGCGATCACATATCATTTGTGCCTTGATGCCATGCTCCTTGCGCTCGGATGGGCAACGGGGATGCGAATGGGCTACGCATCTTATGTGGCGATGATATCAAGCCTGACAGCTATAAGCTCGCTCCCGATAGCCATTCACGGTCTCGGTCTCAGAGAGATCACTGCAACGCACCTTTGGGTTATGCTCGGAGCGACTAAGGATGCTGCTATACTCTGGTCATTGCTTTGGCGCGTCATCGCTTGGCTCACAGCACTACTCGGTGGATTGCTCCATTTGGCTGTGGCTACCGGTATATGGCGGCTATGCGGCGACGGAATCAAAGCGATGCAAAGGACAGATATCACCAACGGGGGTGAATTGCAATGCCGGTGCAAAAGGTGAGCTACGGCGGGTGGGAGAACTGCTATAGGCTATTCAACGGCGATGCTGAGTTGATAGTGACTGCCGATGTCGGTCCGAGGATTATTCGTTTTGGTTTCATCGGCGACAATAACGAATTTGCCGAGTTTGAAGAGCAGCTCGGATTGAAGGGCGGGGACGAATGGCGCATCTATGGTGGGCATAGGCTCTGGCATGCGCCAGAAGCGCGCCCAAGAACATATGCACCCGATAACGAACCAGTTGAAATAAGTGTGAAAGATGAATCACTCCTTGTTGTGCAACCTGTTGAGAGGCTCACAGGCATACAGAAGGAAATGCAAATAACGCTTTCACGAAGTGGCGTGCATGTGGTAGTTATTCACAGGCTGCGCAACCTTAACCTTTGGTCTGTTGAACTTGCTGCGTGGGCACTCTCGGTCATGGCGCCGGGCGGGATGGCAATACTTCCTCAACCGCCTTTCATACCGCACGAGGAGAAACTGCTTCCGGCAAGGGCGATGGCTATATGGCATTACACTGATATGAGCGACGCAAGATGGCGCTGGGGAAGGAAGTTCATCACGCTTCGCCAAGATGTGGGCAGGACTGAGCCGTTAAAACTCGGGATCGCAAACCATGAGGGTTGGCTGGCTTACGCCAGAGATGGGCACTTGTTCATTAAACGGCACAGGCACTTTGATGGAATGCCATACCCAGACTTTGGATGCTCAGCTGAAGTGTTCACCAATGAGCGCATGCTTGAGCTTGAAACCCTGAGTCCGCTGATGCGTGTTGAGCACGGAGAATGCATAGAGCATGTTGAACATTGGTTCTTGTTCAAGGGCGTCCATGTCGGCGAAGAGGAGCACGAAATTGAGGGTGCACTTAAACCGCTGCTTGAACGGACTGAGCACATAATAAGCCTGTGAATTACTAAGCCAACATTTTAAGATGCTTGAGGCTTATTGGCGCCACCGAATTTAAATGCGCAACTTCCATTTTGGATGGATGCCGCCTTGGTTTCTGAGAATGGCATAGCTCACCCTGCTGGAACAAACTGAACAACTGAGATGGCATAGCCCGGCAGCTTCACTTTTGCGCTGTCTTGCGGGCGCAATAGCTCATAAGTTGGTCGGCTGACATTATCCCCCGTTGGAAGAACCCTTCTCACTCTGATCATGCTCACCTTTGAGGCGAAGGCTTGGCTGACCCTTATCTCAACTTGTCTTGGCTTATCCGAAGTATTTGCAATAAGCACATTCACCGCAGTTGGCGTGCGCACCCCAATGCAACTTATGCTGGCATCATCGTTTGTGAGCTTACAGATGCCAGAGCCCCTCGGACTGAAGATGTTAAATATCCAAACCGCCCAATATGAAGGCGTCGGCATAAGCTCGTCTGATAGTAACCCCCAGCCATCGCCGCACAATTTGAATTGCACCACTTCATCAACACTCGCTGAGGCTGTCTGAAGGAAAGCCATCCACCATGCCATACCCTCAGGGCGACAGATACGCTCATCCCTTGCCCCCCCGGCATCGGTGCGTATTGAATTCAAATTTGCCTCCGAGATGTATAGACCTGACAGCTCACCCCAACGCTGTTTGACTAAGGCTCTGAGCGAGCTGAGCGGGATTTGGTCGGGCAGATCAGCAGCCATACCTTTCAAAGCTGCCGCCATCAATGCTTCTGTGGTTGTGCTTGCATTGTGCGTTCCAAAGAATTGGAACGAGAAAAAGTCCAGTGGGCGCACTAAACGCAGCAGGTGCATGGTTAAGTCATACCACGGTGCAAGCAAACCAATCCCACCAATGGCACATCTCGGTCGGACTTTAGCCATCGTCTCGGCAATTTGGCTTAAGCGCTCAAAGGCACGCTGTGGTGTGGCACTCAATGCATATGCGTGGCAATAGTTGACTTCAATTGCAGTCACATCATCCCTAAAGCCATATCGGCGCGTCAACTCAACAGCCAACCGCACAAACTCATCGCTTGCAAGCTGCTCTGGCGATATCGGAACTACGGCAATCATCGGTTGCATGTGCAGTGCTTTTGCAAGCTTTAGAAGTTGCTCGAGCGTGTCATAGCTCAGCTCGTATTTGCCAGCCGCATCTGACCATGCGAGCAAGTCCGTTGTCTTTATTCTCCCGATGCCCAACTGAAGCTGCTTTGCGCGCTCAACCGCTGTGGTATCGCTAAGCAGCTTCAAAGCATCGCCATCTAAGCATGTTCCAACCCTCGCCCTCACGCTCCCGATGATGTTTTCCGGCTCAACGAAGATGTGCACCGGCTTCGCTTCAAACTCGCTTGGTTCAGCCGGCTCAGGAGCCTGCAGTTTTTTCCGACCAACATACGCTTGTATGTCATCAACTAACATGAAAGCGCTATCCCATGAGCCATCCATTCTAAACTCAACTGCGACAATGCTTCCCACATCGCCCCGCCCAATGGCACTGCCAGCACCTTGAAACTCGCTAAATGGTATCGCTATCCATTGCCACCTTGGGAAGCTGAGCGGCAGCTTGAAGGTATACCTTGAGGTTGCGCCGAGCCGTTTCCTTAGCACCAATGAGAGCGTGACACTGCTGTCACTGCCATCGCCACAGAACCATAGCGATATCCCTTCAACGCCCTCTTTCTGCAACCTTCCCCCATCAATGCGCTTGCTAACTGATGCCCACGAATCCTTTGCCGCAAAGAAGGTGATCAGCGCAGCGCTATTGCCCGGTGACTGCGGGCAGCCCGGCGACACTGCCCATATGGCGCATAGACTTGCGCCATCACGGCGTGTCGCATCCCTACATTCCCACTCCAATGGCTCTCTCTCAAAGTCATCAATGAGCACTGACGCATAAGCCGCACCGTATACTGATGCAGCAAAAAGAGCGGCAACAATTTTCCGAAAATGCGCTCGGTGATTAAACCAACTCATGCGTTAATCTCACCACCCCGCATTCGCGTCGGTTTAAAAGGTCGTCCAGAGAGATTGCTCAATGCGCGCATGATCTCAACCGCCACTGAGACTAAAAGCTCCCTTTCCGGCTTCTCCCCCTTTAGTAGCTCAAATTGGAGCGCCTCGCCAAAGCGCACCTCAACCGGCGCTAAGCGCAATCTCGCTTCGCCTATTGGCATCACCCCTTCTGTGCCCATAAGCGCGACCGGCAACACAGGTGCGCCAGTTTGCAGTGCCAAATAGGCGATGCCCAACTTCGGTTGGAGCAATTCATGATGCGGGTTGCGTGTGCCCTCAGGAAACATCACCAACGCCTCGCCATGAGCTAAAAGGTGCATGGCGAACCTTATCGCACGCCTATCAAATATTTCCCTTCTCACCGGGAATGCATGATAAGCTCGCATTATTGCCCCGAGAAGTGGCACCTCAAATGCCTCAGCTTTAGCCATATAAAATGCTCGTCTCGGCAGGGCAGCGCCGACGAATATCGGGTCAACATAGCTTCTGTGAGTCGGCGCCACTATTAGAGCGCCATTTGGCGGGACATTCTCACGCCCAGCAACTTTGAAACGGAACAGCACAGGGAAAATAAGCTGCGTGAGCACATATGTGATGCTGTATAAAGGGTCTCGTATGAAATCGCGCATTGTCATCACACTTAGCTCCCCCGCGACGCTAAATCCGTATCCAAGAGCAGCAATTGGCTTTCAACGGATACTATAGCACATCGCCCGTGTGGTGAACAAACTGCCCTCATAGCCGCCTCAGCGAAGTATGTCTTGGATGAAAATCTCGCTTTGATTGACATTTCATTCGATGCATTCATTTCCAAAAAATGAGCTATAATGGTTTACGCCAACACCTATAGGGGGTGAGCTTACATGGGCGTTGGGAAGAGAAAAACCGAAACGAGCCGTCAGGGGTCGCTTCAGCGCCTTTTTCGCGGCGTGGTCACGGTCGGAAACAGAGGGCAGATTGTTTTACCAGCTGAGTTGAGGCGGGAATGCGACATAAAGCCAAAGGATAAGCTCCTTGTATTTTCGCATCCGGCTGGTGTTGGTATACTGCTAATGCCCACTGACAGGCTTGAAGAGGTATGGCTCGAACTTCAAGCGCACCTGCGCGCTGCCGAACGCAGGCGGTGAAAAAACCACATCACATGCAAACACATATGGCAGAAAAAGCTACCGGATGGGGAGGCAGCAGCGGATGAGAAGAAGATGCGTTGAAAATCAAATTGCGGGTCTCAAAGCGAGCGCATTATCGCTTATTGCTTTGATGCTGTTAGCTGGGCATCTGTCGGCTCAGATGTCGCTTCGTGAAGCTGTAGAAATTGCACTTCGCCAAAACCCGCAAATTCGTGCGAGCGCTGCGAGGGTCGCAGCAGCACATAAGGGGGTAGACTTTGCACGCTCGCAGTTTTATCCGAGGCTTGATCTCTCAGCCTCATATCGTGAACAAGCCCCAGATGTAACCTTTCGCCTACCACCAGCTATTGGCGGTGCGTTCGGCGAGATAACTGTTGTCCCGCACTCATATCGTGAGTTCATCCTGCAGCTTGCCCAACCAGTCTACACAGGTGGGAAACTTGAGGCGGCTTACAGGGTCGCCAAGAACGCAGCCATTGTTGCTGAGTTAGAACACGCAGATTGGGAACTGCAGCTTATAAAGCGCGTTAGGCACGCATATCTGAATGTGCTTGAGGCTGAGGCTATAGTTGATGTTGCCAGGGCTGCACTGCAGCGAGTTGAAGAATTAAAGCGAGTGGTAATTTCAATGTTTGAAGCCGGCAAAGTAGCCAAGTTTGATGTGCTGCGAGTTGAAGCCGAATTGGCACAGTCGTATGAGGAACTTGTGAGGGCGCAAAATGCGCTTGAGCTGGCTCGCTCAGCTTTCAACACCTTGCTTGCAAGAGGAGTTGATGCACCTGCTGAGCTGGTGAGGATAACAGAACCGCCAAAGTATGCTGAGGAGTTAACCCGTGAGGACGCTGAAGCAATTTCCCTCAAGCTCGCGATGGCACAACGCCCCAATTTGAAAGCCGCGTTGCGCTCAGTTGAGCTTGCCGAGCAGCGCGTCAAGCTTGCCGCTGCCGACCGAATGCCATCCATCTCGCTTGCTACAATGTTTCGCAGGCAAACACGAACCGGCTTTGCAGCAGCTGAATCAAAGGCAGCTATGCTCATCATTCAAGCTCCGCTGTTTGACTCCGGCAGAGTAGATGCGCAAGTTGAGCAGGCAAAGGCTGAGTTGAGGAGCGCAATGGAGATTCTCTCCGCAACCGAGAAGCAGGTGGCACTGGAAGTGAGGCAATCTTTACTAAATTGGCGCTCAGCACAGGAGCGACTTAAAGCTGCAACAGCAGCACTTGAGCAGGCTGAGGAGGCATATCGCATCGCAAAGCTGCGTTACGAAGCGGGTGTTGGAACGAACGTTGAGGTGCTTGATACGCAAGTGGCGTTAACGAGGGCTCGAACAAACCTTGTGAGGGCTTTTCACGACCTTCATCGTTCCGCTGCCGATTTTGATTATGCTGTTGGAAAACCAGTTGAACAAGTGTTGGCTGAATTAAGCCAACAATGATTTCTATCCAAAGTTATAGCTATGCAAGTTGGATTGGGACACCGTTGGCTGCTTGGCAACGGAGAAACTACAATTATGGGCACACTAAAATGTGTTTGAAAGCTGGGCGGGTTGACATCAGCCACATTTTGCATCACTTGCAGCGTTTGCATTGCTCAAAAGGGGGTGAGAGCAATGGTGGGCATTAAAAGGGTTTGTAGTGCAAGGCATATCACGCAGCTCCTCATTGCTTTTGCTATAATAGCTCTTTCCTTAATCGGCATGTGGCGAATGGGGCGTCACCGCACACTCTCCGAGGGTCAGCTTGAAGCGGCTGGAGAAAAGGGAACGGAAGCTGTGCCGGTTGAAGTCGTCCCAGTAAGCTCTCAAGACATCCGAAGGGAGATAGAGGTGACTGGGAGCATCAAGTCGGAAGACGATGTCAATGTGGGCAGCGAGATTTCTGGCAAGGTCGCGTTCGTCGGCGCAGAGGAGGGTGATTTTGTTCGCGCTGGGGATGTGTTAATTCGGCTTGATGACTCAACGCTGCAAGCGCAACTCAGGCAAGCTAAAGCCGCGTATGAATCGGCAATGGCTCAATATGAGCAACTCAGGCTCGCAAAGGAACTTGAAGGGACGAAAGTTGGAACTGACTTGAAAACGGCACAAGCTCAGCTCTCAACAGCGCAAGCTCGTGCCCGTGAGCTTAAGGTGGCACTTGAGCTGACCGAGAAGGAAACTGGCATAAGCGTTGAACAGGCAAAAGCCAATTTGGAGGCTGCAAAGGCTTTCCTCAGTCAAGCTGAGGAGCAAGCCAAGATCGCCGATGAGCAAGCTGAGACAGAACTTAAGCGTGCAGAGGCTGCTTTAAGGGCAGCGAGAGAGCGTCTGGCTATGGCTGAAGAGGGCGTTGGTGCAACTGATGAGCAAGTTGAGGCACAGGTTCAGCAGGCACAGGCTCAACTTGCTTCTGCGAAAGCTTTGTTTGACAAGGCGCGCAAGGGCGCAAGGACGCAGGAGCGCGAACAGGCTCGTCAGGCAGTTGCACAGGCGAGGGCTAATTTTGAACTGGCACAGGCTGAATTTGAGCGTGCGAAGTTCCTTTACGAGCGCGGTGCAATTTCAAGGTCGCAGCTTGACCAAGCCAAACAGCTCTATGAGGTAGCTAAAGCGAATTATGAATCGGCAAAGCAAATGCTCTCGCTTGTTGAAGAGGGCACCCGTCCAGAGGATATACGAGCAGCCGAGGAGGCAGTTAAGCAAGCTGAAGCTGGTGTAAAACTCGCCGAGGCTGCGAGGGTGAAGAAGTCAACTGTTAGGCGTGAGCTTGAGATTGCGAAGGCGCAACTTGCCGAGGCTGAGGCGCTCTACAACCTCGCTAAAGTGAGCATGGCTCGCAAGCGGATAAGCGCATTGCAAGTTGAGTCAGCACGGGTGCAAGTTAAAAACGCCGAATTAGCTTTGCAACTCGCAAAGGAGGGCGAAAGGCGAAGGCAAATGTTGAAGGAGCAGCTTGAGGCTGCTCTGGCTGCAGTAAAGCAAGCCGAGGCGCTCGTTGAGCTTGCGAGTGCTGGCAACCTAAGAGTTGGCATATCAAGGCAGCAGGTTGAGGCTGCAAGAGCTGCAGTTGATAGTGCAAGGGCTCAAGTCCAAAGTTTGGAGACACAGCTTGTGAAGACAAAGATCAGAGCGCCAATAAGCGGCTATGTTGCTGAGAGAAGGGTTGATGTTGGTGAGACAGTCATTCCGGGCATGCCGCTCCTGCGGTTAGTCTCAATGGAGAGAATTTACTTTGAGGGCGAGCTTCCAGAAATAGAATACGAGTCTGTCTCTAACGGTCGGATGAGGGTAACTGTGCGCGTTGACAGTGTCCCCGGAATGGAGTTTGAGGGATACACAGAGCGAATCATCCCGGTAGCCATTGAAGCAACTCGTAAGTTCGTCGTGCGTGTCAAGCTGATGAGATTGCACCAGTTCATTATACCTGGGTCGTTCGCCCGAGGACGGATGATGGTTGAGGAAATAAGGGGTGCTATCGTTATACCATCGGCTTGCATATTGCGGGACAGAGAAAAAAGCTATGTGTTCGTCGTTGAGCAGGGCGTGGCAAAGCGCAGGGAGGTAAAGCTTGGCATTGAAGTCGGCGAGAAGATTCAAGTGGTTGACGGCTTAAATGTTGGCGAGCTAATCGTGATCTCCGGGCAGGATAAGCTGCACGATGGCGCACGAGTCCGCATAATCCGTAAGCGCAATGTTTAATTCCAGCAACCCGTGATGTGAGTTGGCGCTGTTTCTGTGAAGGCAACCAACTGAAGACTCGCCGGCAAAACCAGACGGCGTGAAGGCTTGTTAACTACTCTAAAGTTGGGTGCGCTAACTTGCAATGCCACATCCGGATGCAGCATTTCAATGAAGCGCGCATCGCCACATACAGGCGTATAAATTGGGCTTGTATGACCTAACTTGCAGGTGGTGTATTGAGCATGTGGCTTACTGAATTATCCATAAGGCGCCCTGTAATGGTTGCGATGGCTGTCCTCTCTTTTGTTGTGCTCGGGCTTTGGGCGATGATGCGCTTGCCGATTGAGCTTATACCGAGGGTTGATTTCCCATTTGTTGTGGTCACGACACTCTACCCAGGGGCAGGTCCAGAGGAAGTTGAATCAACGGTGACCGAAAAGATTGAGGAAGCTGTGTCAACGATACCCGGCGTGCGCCATGTCATGTCATATTCTCAAGAGGGCATTTCGGTTGTAGCCATTCAATTTGAACTTGGTATTAGAAGCACCGATGCAGCAGCTGATGTGCGCGACAAGGTCAGCATGATAAGGGCGCAACTCCCCGAAGGTGTTAAAGAACCAGTCATTGATAAGATTGATGTTCTCGCCTTCCCAGTGGTCACAATCATCGTGAGTGGCGAGCGCCCACTCAAGGACCTGCGTGAGTTCGCCGAGGATGAAATTGCTCAGCGCTTGGAACGTCTTCCCGGTGTCTCAATGGCACAGGTATTTGGTGGGGATGTGCGTGAGATACAGGTCAATGTGCATCCCGAAAAGCTTGACGCATACAGGCTATCACTCACCGATGTTGTGCGTGCGCTTGCGGGTGCACACCTAAATGTTCCCGCTGGGACATTGAAGGGTGAGTTGAGGGACTTGGGCATCCGTCTGTCTGGAAGATTTCAAAGCGTGCAGGAGATAAGGGATGTGCCGATAAGGTTTGGAAACAGGGCGATGGGTTATGCTGGGACTGTTGTGAGAATATCTGACATTGCCGATGTTGTGGATACGACCGCCGACAGAGAGACAGTGATCAGGCTTAACGGCAAAGAGGCAGTTGGCATTTATGTGTATCGCCACTCGGAAGCAAACACAGTTGAAGTAGCCGATGCTGTTCGTAGGGAAACGGAACACATGAGCAGGACACTCCCTAAGGATATAAAGCTCATGATCGCCGACGATCAATCCGTATTTGTTCGTGACTCGCTTCACGACTTAACCATCAGCATGCTTCTTGGCGCTCTTCTCGCCATGCTCGTTGTCTTCGTTTTCCTGCGCGATATCAAAGGAACGATCATAATCGGGCTTGCCATACCGACATCGCTTATCGCCGCGTTCATACCGATCAACTTCCTCGGCTACACACTCAACTTTATGGTCATGCTCGGCTTGGCGCACGCAGTTGGCGCACTCGTTGATGACTCAATTGTTGTGCTTGAGAACATTTACAGGCATTTAGAGATGGGTGAATTGCCGACGGAGGCTGCATTCAATGGGCGAACGGAAATCGGCTTTGCTGCAATAGCTATAACGCTCGTTGATGTAGTTGTATTTACTCCGATGATTTACATGGGCGGGATTGTCGGGCGCTTCTTCAGACCGTTTGCAGTTGCTCATGTTGCCTCGGTTCTTTTCTCGCTCCTTGTCTCATTTACATTCACGCCGATGCTCGCCTCAAGGTGGTTCAAGCGAGTGACAAGAGAGGAGTTGAAGCAAGAACCGAGAAACGCAATTGAGAGTTTATTTGCCGGCTTTGATATTGCGTGGAAGGGTGTTGAAAGGCTTTATGGGAGGGCGCTTGAATGGGCATTGCGAAATAGAACACTGACTCTGTTCATTGGGAACGCATCTCTTCTGACAGTGCTTGGATATATGGCGCCAATGGATTTGCGCGTTCGTGGCGTTTTAATGGCGCTCATCCTGATTATAGGGTTTTTGCTTGCTCTCTTTGCGAAGGGTCAAAGGGGCGGATTAATCGGCTTTGCTGCTGCATGTGCTGTATCGCTCATGTTCATTCACCTTCCAGCCAAGTTTGGCTTTATACCGGTCATGGACACAGGGCGCATCTTTGCAGTGATTGAGATGCCGCCCGGGACGAGCATGAAGGAGACTGAGAGGGCTGTTGAAATGGTTGAGCGAGAGTTATTGCGCATGCCGGAGGTTGAACATGTGATCAGCAACATAGGCACAACTGGCACTGCAATTTTGGGCGCTGGCGGGTATGGGCATGAATACGCAATGCTTTACATAGTTCTCACAGACAAGAGTAAAAGGGAGCGCACTCAGGCGGAGATTGCACAATGGCTTTCTAAATGGCTTCGTGAGCAGATACCGGCAGCACAAATTTCTGTTGAGGAACAGACCGGTATGGCAAGGAGAGGCTCTCCGGTGCAAGTTGAGCTGATCGGACCAGACAGAGATGAGTTGATTGATTTGGCAAAGGAAGTAGCGGCGAGAATGGAGCAAATACCGCTGCTGCGAGATGTAAAGCTCGGTTGGCGTCCTGGCAGACCGGAATATCACTTCCACATAGACAGGCAAAGGGCTGCTGACTTGGGGTTTACCGCATCGGATGTTGCGTGGGTGCTTCGGACAGCTATTGAGGGCAACACAGATCTGAGATTTAAGGATGGCGACGAAGAATACGATATAAGGATTCGCCTATCACGGAACTCACTTAATGACCACAACGGCTTGCTCAACTTGATCGTCGGGACAGGATTTAAAAACCAACCTGTGAGGGTGAGTGAAGTTGCATACCCAGTTTTGTCTTCGGGTCCATCACTGCTTGAGCGTAAGGACAGACAAAAGATGATCGCCATAACTGCCAACCTTGCTCCAGGCACCCAACTTGGTAATGCGCAGCAAGCAATAGCGAGGGCAATAGCTGACATTGATACCGGAAGGAGCAGAATCTATTTTGGCGGAGACATTGAGATGATGCATGAGAACTACGGCTATTTGCTCTCCGCTCTTTTGCTCGCTGTCGTGCTTGTCTACATGCTTCAAGCAGCCCTGTTCAACTCAACTCTCCTGCCGCTATCAATTATCCTTGCGTTGCCTCAGGCACTGATTGGTGCTTTGCTTGCTTTGATGCTGACCGGTAAGGGGATGAGCATTGTGGCGATGATTGGCATCATCATGCTCATGGGCATTACAGAGAAGAATGCAATTTTGCTCGTTGACTTCACGAACACACTCAGGGCGCGCGGCTTGAGCATGCACGAAGCTATGGTGAGGGCTGGTCAAGTGAGGCTTCGCCCAATTGCAATGACCACATTGACACTAATCCTTGCGCTGATACCAGTAGCACTTGAATTCGGCAAAGCAGGCGAGCTGCGCTCCCCTATGGCTATTGCCACAATTGGCGGTTTGATACTTTCATGGATGCTCACGCTGCTTGTCGTGCCAGTTGCCTACACCGTCTTTGAAGAGGTTGCGCAATCTATTTCCAATGCATGGCGTAAGCTAAGAATGGCAATGGCAGCAGGCAAAGATTGAATCTGAAGTTAACCTACTTCTCCGTCATGACCAATGCATACGCATCCTGCTCGTAAGAACTTTAAAAGCGCCTTTGTCATTGTCTGTAGCGCCACGAGGGGGGCAGTTTTTGGGTTGGGCGGTGCAACTTTGTATAAGTCATGGGCTTTGCGACATGTCCTTAGGATCCTAAGATGTTGAGTTCTTGATTGACGGAAATGCGCAAGCTTTGAATATCCTTCACTTTGCATATGCGAGGTGGCGTCCATGCCCTCGGACGAGGTTTGCGGCGAGCGCCAGAAGCTGCTCATCATTGTTTACGACCGAGCGATTGATGAGGATATGATGAGCACGATAGAACGAGTTGGCGTTAACGGGTATACGAAATTCCTAAACGCACACGGTCTTGGCGGTAGAGGTCTTAAGCTTGGCAACCCAATCTTCCCCGGCTTGAATAATTTGCTCCTAATCCAACTGCAGGAAAGCAAAGTAAACGAACTCATCAAAGCAATAAGGGAGATGCAGGCTCAATATGTCCTTAAGCCGGGAATCACAATTTGGTGCCTTGATGTGCAAATATTTTGATGCTGCCCTTGCTCAAAAGAATATCAGTTCTCAACCACCCATCTGGCTGATATAGTTTTCAAAAGAACAGATGCAGGAGCCGCATCACTCCATCAACCATTTCAGCTGTGAATAAGAGAGGCGCCAAAAAGAAGTTGTGCAAGCTTAGTCCATCTCTAACTTACATCTGTGGTTTTGCACCCTCAATGATTTCACAGGCTTTAAGCCCATGCAACAACTTGCGGGCAGGATATTATGCTACATTCTTCACCTCGCAAGGTCGCTTGAGCCTTTTCCAGACAAGTGTCGCAGGGAGCAATGTTAGCAACCCACCGACAACGTTTGAAATAGCCATTGCCCACCATGCAGCGATGGCATCGTGCCGCTCAAGTATACACAGCCAATAAGTTATGGGTATGCGCACTACCCATATGGAGAAGATGGTGATGATAGCCGGAGAGAGCATATCACCTGCCCCTCTTAATGAACCCCCAAGTATTGCACCCATAGCTACGAACGGCTCTGCTATTGCATTCACACGCAGATATGCGGAGACATAGCGCATCGTCAATTTGCCATGCGCAAACATCTGAGCCCACATGTCTGCAGTGACAAAAAAGATGCCCCCCAATGCAGCCAACAATGCCATTCCCAACAGCGTTACGCGATAGCTATGTGACTTTGCGCGCTCAATCTGTCCCGCACCCACATTTTGCCCAACCATTGTTTGAGCTGCGGATGCGAGAGCGAATGCGGGCATCAGCATGAGCGATTCAATTCTCCAGCCGAGCGTAAGTGCGGCAAGTGCATCTGTGCTATTTGATGTCCTCCCAATGATGCTGAAGAAGGCGAAGGAACAAAGCGCCCATTGAATGGATTGAAGACAAACAGGCAGCGAAAGTTTCAGCAGCTGCATGTGCATATTAAAATGCAATCGCAATATGTAGTGCGGATTTGGCTTAACCGGGGAGCGCCAAAGCAATGCCATAAGGAATAACAACCTGATGCAATACGATGAGACAGCTGCAATAGCAGCTCCATCTATTCCTAACCTCGGCACAAGAAAAGCATTCAATGCTAATTGAGTTGCCACACCTAACGCCGTCGCTATGAATGGCGTCACTACATCTCCAAGACCATGGTAAATTGCACCAAGCAAAAGTGAGAGCACAACGGGCACAACAAATGTTATGAAGATGAACAGGTAGCGTGTTGCGAGCATCTCCACTTCTGTAGTCAAGTTAAATACGCTCCATATGATGTCCCTGAAGAGCCAAACAGATGCAACAATTAAGCTCAATAAGAGGCATTGCTGTATAGCGGAGATTGCTCCATCCCTCGTTGCCTCATAATTTCCGGCACCCCAATTTTGCGCTATGAGTGTCACTGTGGCAGTAAGCATAGCCATAACTATTGTAAACGGTATCCACGTGGCTTCATCAACTGCACCAATTGCCGCAATAGCTGCATCGCCAAGTCGTTTGACAAAATACATCTCACCAAGCCACGCCACAGTTTGAAGGATTTGAGATGCCAGCGATGGCAACGCAAGCAGCGATATGGCTTGAATGAATGTGCCACGAAGTATGATTGCTCTGCTTGCCTCATGCCGCCCCATGTAGTCTCTCCTTGTGCCATTGAGGTTAATACGAATTGGTGCAGCATGCTGGCTAATGGTTATAGCATTGGAAGCATTTTAACGGCATCGCGCAAAATTGTGACGCAAGAAAACACATTAAGACAAACACCCCTCGCTCAAAAGCTTATCGGTGTTATACATTTAAGGTAGCTTGTAGTAAGGCACGAAGCGGAGTGCCGTCAGAAACAGGGTGAAGAACAAAAGTCAAGTAACAAATTTGACGCCACTTCGCTACCGCTTCGTGGCTAACTACGAACATGAATAACAAAGTTTTTGGCTTGGCAGTAGCCTCGCCCTACCAATGATGAAAATTGTCCTTGCACTCCAAGTGATAAAATTGTCCTCGCCATCCAAGTAATGAAAATTGTCCTTGCACTCCAAGTGACTAAAATTGTCTCTGAATCTTTCGTCATCCTCTTTGCTCAAAAGTTTGTTGCTCCTTTGTTGGTTCGTAGTAAGGCACGGAGCAGAGTGCTGCTCGGAGCGAGAAGACGGTATAGTCTGGCAATCGCCATAAGCCCAAACGGGGCAGGGTGCTGCGACCATGTGTTCGTAAGAAGCTGCTGGCTTCAACCGACGATAGTTCACACCATCATCTAACAACCCATAATGGATGGTTCAAACTTTGCTTTGTGTCTGCAACCATGCCAGCACTGCGCAGCCAATTCAAATAATGCGAGATTTGATTCTGTGCTCCTTCATCAACCAAAGTTTGCAGACGCAAACCTTTCATGTTCATTTAACAGGGCAGTATCCTGAGCATCACTGGATTGTAAAGCACCTTAAGCCGAAGCATTCATCGCGCATCTTAATCAACCGGTTACATTAGTTGCATCGGCATCTTCCAATGAATGCCATTTTCATCTCTGAGTTGTAGTGCGTATTTTTGAATTGCAAATTAAGTGGAAAAAGAGCATAGCTTGTCTCATGTTGCTGCGCTATCGTTTGCATTCGTGAAATGAAAAAGAGCCGTTATCCATGCTGGCAGTATATCCTTGCGTCACTAAGCAATGCTGAACTCGGGAGGGATACAGAATGCGCGGTGTTGTTTTAGCCGGTGGGACTGGTTCAAGGCTATATCCGCTGACGAAAATAACCAATAAGCACCTACTTCCCGTCTACAACAAGCCGATGATTTACTACCCAATTGAGGCGCTTGTTAAAGCCGGCATTCGCGAGATTATGCTCGTAACAGGTGGTGAGTATGCCAGCGACTTTGCGCGCTTACTCGGTGACGGTCGTGAGATGGGTGTTAAAACGCTCTACTATGCATATCAAGAGAAGCCTTTAGGAATTGCCCATGCATTGAGCTTAGCCGAAGATTTCATCAACGGCGGTAAGTGTGTCGTCTTCCTTGGGGACAATGTGATTGAGGGCAACATAATCCCACATGTTAAGCGTTTCGCTGAACAAGAGAAGGGCGCAATGGTGTTGCTTAAGGAAGTCCCAAACCCACAGGATTACGGCTGTCCAGTCTTTGAAGGTGAGCGGATCGTGCGCATAATTGAGAAGCCGAAAGAGCCACCAAGCAAGTATGCCGTCATCGGCATCTACTTTTACGATGCCGACGTGTTTGAAATCATCAAGGGGTTAAAGCCATCAGAGCGCGGCGAACTTGAGATCACAGATGTTAACAACGCATACGCTGAAAGAGGGTTGCTCACTTATGACTTACTCAAAGGTTGGTGGGGAGATTGCGGGGCATCAATTGATGCATGGCTTCATATAAACAACCTTGTGGCAAAGACCGGCGCAAACAAAATTGAACTGTAACCCATACAGCATGTGATAAACATTATAAAGCCGCAAAACATAGCATGAGAAAACTCAAGTAGTGTTTGGAGATTGTGTAAGGGGTGAGAAGATGGTGCCTAAGCTTATTCGTGTGGCTATACCAGAAAAGCAACTATCATGGCTAATTGAGTTGAACGAAACTGAGACGGCAGAGAGGGTGTATGAGGCATTGCCTAAGGAAAGCAGTGTTGAGGTATGGGGCGAGGAAATTTATTTCCCTATCGGGGTCACGAAAGGCGAAGGCGATATCACACACGAATTTGTTGCGCCGGGCGATGTAGGCTATTGGGAAACCGAACAGTGTGTTTGCCTTTTCTTTGGTCCGACACCAGAAAGCCCGCCTGGGACAATCAAGCCTGATGACCCTGTAGTTATCATAGGGCGGATCATAAGCCCATTTGGAAGCTTCAAAGATGTTACAGATGGTGACAAAGTGATTGCCACAAAGGAGATATAGACTCCTCTTCCCTGCTACCCGTCAAATAGCAGTCTACAGAAGACTCTTTCAAAGCGCCTTTTCTGTTTACTTTCCGCCTTCTTGCCCTTGCAAACACCGGAAACAGAATCGCTGCCAAGATGGCGATTATAGCAATCACCACAAGCAGCTCTATCAGAGTGAAACCATTTGCTCTGCACCACCTTGAAATCAATGCTCCCTTGCTGCGCATAATTCATCACTTTCCTTTCGTCCCGGTTTGAACTTACCTTACGCCTATCACCGCCTCCAGAAGCATAACAGATGCTCTAAACGCTTACCATCAACTTGTGCTTCTAACCACCCCCTTGTTCTTATTGATAGTGTCCATGGAGCAACAACACAAATTAGGAGCAGCTTTAGCCATACCATCTTTCACATTCACAGCCAAAGCTTCCTGCACGAATCATCACTATTCAGTGTAGTAGAAAGAGGGGCATTTGTCAACCCCACTCTCTTTCGTGGTGAATAGGAAAGTTACATTGTGATGCGGAACAAGATAAAGTGCCCTTAGCGTGATGGGACACTGAATCGCCAAAGCAGTTGAGGATAAATCTCATGACGCACTATCTTGAGGATGTATCTTGAGCCCAAAGGTGTGAGTTATAGTTTGAAGTAGCCATTTACCATGGGGTGTGGTTTGGAGCATGGGTAACATTCGTGTGCTCGTCGTTGACGACTCGGGTTTTGTTAGAGGCATTCTGACCCACATCCTACAGAGCGATAACGAGATTGAAGTTGTGGGAGCAACTGGCAGTGGTAATGCCGCCATTGAGCTTGCAAAAGAGCTTGACCCTGATGTCATCACGCTTGACATAATGTTGCCCGATATGGATGGCGTAAGTGTCCTTCGCAGCTTGATGCAGCTGCATCCCATACCAGTTGTTATAGTCTCGGCGTTGAGCAGGCAATCTATCATAAGGAGCTTGGCAGCACTTGAGCTTGGAGCAATTGATGTCGTTGAGAAGCCGACAAGCTTGGCATCTGATGAACTGTATCTCATATCAAACAGACTGATTGCGAGCGTGAAGGCGGCAAGCAAACTAAAGGGCGTGGTTAAAAGGATTAGCAAAAAATGTGCTGAGGTAAGCGTCCTCAAGTTACCGCATCCTGAAAGCGTATTTGAAGTTATAGCTATTGGCTCCTCAAGCGGTGGACCTTCAGCACTGAAAGCATTGCTTTCATCGCTCCCGGCTGATTTTGGTGCGGCAATACTTGTCGCACAGCACATGCCAAAACCTTTTATAACGCACTTTGCTGAACGCCTGAGCAAGTGCACTCAGCTTAAAGTGCGAGAAGCTAACGATGGCGATGTTGTTGAGAGCGGAGTTACGCTTATTGCACCAGGAGATAAGCACATGATTGTGAGGAGAAGCAGCTTGACCGGCAAGGCGGTTGTTAAGCTCTCGGAAGAACCGAAGGATATGCCATGCACTCCATCCGTTGACCTGCTGTTTCACTCCGCAGCCGATGTGTTCGGCAGGAGATGCATTGGTGTGCTTTTGAGCGGTATGGGTAAAGATGGCGCAACAGGTATGCGTGCGATAAAAGAGAAAGGCGGGAGATGCATCGTGCAAGATGAGTCAAGTTGCCTCATTTTCGGCATGCCAAAGGCAGCAATAGAACTCGGTGTCGTTGATGAAATTGTCCCGATAGACAGAATGGCAGAGCGCCTCGCTCAACTTGTTGGGAGAGCAAAGGAATGAGTTAGAACTACAGTCAGAGCAGATGCTCCAAGCCGTATATCAAGCCTCTCAACGACAGAACGCGCTCAATTGCAAGCAACACACCGGGCATGAACGACTCTCTACCGAGCGAGTCATGTCTTATCGTAAGGACTTGACCATATCCACCGAATATGACCTCTTGGTGTGCTACAAGCCCCGGAAGGCGCACACTGTGTATCCGTATCCCATCTTTTGAGCCGCCGCGAACTTCGGGAAGGGTTATGTGAGTATCGCCACCACTTGGTCCGCTGAATGGCTTCCCGCGAGCTTGAAGCATTAGCTCCGCAGTCCTTAAAGCTGTCCCCGATGGTGCATCCGCCTTTCTATCGTGGTGAAGCTCAATTATCTCAACATGGTCAAAATACTTTGCAGCCTCTGAGGCAAACTTCATCATCAACACAGCGCCGATGGCGAAGTTGGGCGCTATAACTGCCGGCACACCATACCGCTCACACAAGTCTCTCAGCTGGCTTACCATTTCCTGTGTCCATCCAGTTGTCCCTATGACCGGAGCAACCCCACATTCAATGCAAATCATTGCATTCTCAAATGTGGCGCTTGGGTGCGTAAACTCAACAGCCACATTTGCATTGCTTTCCTTCAATACGCTGCGAAGGTCACTTTGCACCTTAATGCCAACTTCACCAATTCCAGCGATGGCGCCAACATCCTCACCAACTTGAACCAAATCAACTCCGGCAACAATTCTCATCCTCTGATGGGCGCTCACTGCCTTGACCACTTCCCTTCCCATACGCCCGCAACAACCGACCACGCAGACTTTAATTTCACCATTTGCCATCTGAGTTCACCCCTGCCTCAAGTTCTTTTTTCGCAATGATAGCACACTCGTCTGATAGAATTGTAGCATGGGCAAGCATTGCGATCGTCAAAGCGATTGTTGATTGGGCGAACACCCTAACCGCAAGTGAGGGTTGAATAACATGAGGCGATTTGAAATCGGAGAGGTTGAAGGTATACTCGCTGAACACAGTGATGCTCAAGTTTTAGCAGTGCGCATAAATTCAACTGGAGAGTGTGAGAACGCCTTCAACTATATTGCCCTCACCGGTAGGGCAATGATTGGCGATGCTGTTTTGCTCAACACCTGCGCGATTAAATTGGGGCTCGGAACAGGTGGCTATCATTTCGTCGTTGCAAACCTGACTCATCCAACGGATGTGGAAATGCTGCAGGGGCACATAGTGAAGATGCGTTACTCACCGCACCAAATCAACACCCTCAGCGTTGAGGCTCAGGAGAGCGAGTATCATGAACTTGTGAAGGCATGTGAAAGCATTGATGGCATGCCAGTCATCGTAGGACAGCTGCATAGCATGCTCGTGGCGGCTGCAGCTGGATTTAAAGCCACTTATGGAATGGATTCAAAGGTGGCATATGTCATGACTGATTCAGCAGCGCTGCTGTTGGCGTTCAGTGACCTTGTCAGGGTTCTCAAATCAAAGGGCATTATTGATGTAACTATCACAACTGGGCAGGCTTTTGGTGGTGACATTGAAAGCGTAAACATATTCACAGGCTTAATTGCCGCAAGGCATATTGCCGATGCCGACTTGGCAATTGTGACGCCTGGACCTGGACATGTTGGGACGGCAACAAAGTTTGGCTTCTCTGGAATTGAAGTTGGGTGGGCTGTTGAAATTGCAAACGCTCTAAACGGCGCTACGATATTCATTCCGAGGGTTAGCTTTGCCGAGAGCAGGGGGAGACATCTCGGTCTGAGCCATCACACGATCACGGTCTTGACATACGCAACGAATGTATCCGTCACAATTTGCTTCCACGATTGTGCGGGAGACGAAAGAGGATTGCTTGAAATGCAGCTTGATGCAACTGGCATAAGACAGCGCCATCGCATCGTCTGGGAGGATGGCACACCGGGCATTGAGCTTGCAAAGCGCTTATCATTGCCGCTTATGAGCATGGGGAGAAGCTATGAGGACGACCCGCAATACTTTTTGACAGCCTCAGCTGCTGGAGTCTATGCGGCGAAATTATTTACGCTTACATGATGCCGAAGAAGCAGTGGCATTGTGTCCACGAAAACTTTTGTCAGGATACCCCCTTGTGCCCTTCGCATCATTCGGTTAGGTTCGTAGTTAGCCACGAAGCGAAAGTGTAGTGGCGTCAAAAACCTGTTTAAGTTCGTAGTTAGCCACGAAGTGGCGTTAAGTTGGTGCAACGTGAGATGCTATTGTCTTAGTTGCGCTTTGAACTTTGCAGTTGCACTCACTTTGACGGCACTCCGCTTCGCTTCGTGCCTTACTACGAACCAACTGGATGGCGAGGCTACTGCCAAGCCAAAATTTTTTCAGCAAAGAAAAAAATCGTAGGGCAGGGCTACCGTCCTGCCAAAAGTCAAAGCGAAAAATCGGCAATCCATTAGGCTTGCCCTACGAAACAATAAAAAAACATGACAGAAAAATTCGGAGGGTGAGGCTACCGCCGAGCCGAAAAGAAAACGAGCCGAGAAGAAAATATTCACCGCCGTCTAAAGACGGCGCTAAGAGAATTCTTCAGCTATTACGGGCTAAAGCCCATGGCATGGTTTTGAAAA
>JANXAS010000149.1 GCA_025062195.1 Armatimonadota bacterium | reverse complement strand
GAGTTTCAACAGCCCTTTTCCCAGGTGAGCGGGACAGGGGAATCACTTACACTTGGCGCAAGCAAGGTGCTCCCGAAATCACGCTGGGTTTGTTCAGCGGCACAAGGACAACCCAAACTCAAGACAGTTTGACTTCCCGCAAAAGTTGGCTTGTGAGAATTGCTCAACCTTTAGACAAAGAAGGGAAGTTGGGAAGGATTTGGGTCGGCAGGATGGACGGAATTGGACGAAGGGATTTCGGAAACAATCAAATCCTTAACTTTGACCGAGAAAGGACAGTTGTTGGATTACTCCTGACCCCCATTTCTGGCTTGACAATTCGTGGTGAGTGGGTTGACGGAAAAGATTCGGGGACTGCAACGAACCCAACGGTTAGAGTTCGCGGTTGGTATGCTTTGGTTGGCTACAAATTGCCCAACCAACCTTTCACTATCTACGCCAAGCATGACCAATACGACCCGAACAGAGACGTTCAAGGCAACACTTTCAAGCGAAACGCTTTGGGCATCCAGTATGACTTGAACAGGGCAACGAGGATGAACTTGACTTGGGAGAAGCAAGACAACCCCGATGCGACCATCTGGACATTCCAAACTCAGTTGAGATATTGAGGAAGTGAATCCACGCAACCAAGCAAGGGGCTTGCATGTTCAGTCCCAACCGGGCGTGCAAGCCCTTTGCTGTTTTTTGTCAAGGTTAGGTCTCACATTCCG
>JANXAS010000148.1:492-728 GCA_025062195.1 Armatimonadota bacterium | reverse complement strand
AGCAGTGATGATTCAAGGGATTGAATCCATATGGGCAAGCGAGTTTGACATTCTTGATGGTAAATTTAAAGTATGTGCTCTTTGCTACAAATTTATTGGTGCTGGATTAGCCATGCTATTAGCCTTAGCCAGCGATTGATGACGAACAAACTAAGCGCCGAATCTGTTCAGCGAGAATTTTCCATGCCTTCTAAAGACGGCGCTCATAGGTTTGACTATATAGGCTAAAGCCCATA
>JANXAS010000148.1:0-482 GCA_025062195.1 Armatimonadota bacterium | reverse complement strand
CCTGGGATGTCGAACATGCAGCTCCTGCCGCTGCGACAGTGTTGCCTGTGAAAAAGCATTCACCAACAAAATTTGAAGTAAAGAGCGTAAAGGAGGGATAGAGATGCGAAAGATTATGATTTGTGGCTGCATGATTGCTCTTTTGACAGTTTTCTTAGTTAATCCGACCAAGGCTGACCTTATTATGCCAGAGAAGGCTTTTTCCCTCTCCCAATTAGATTCCCGTTTGTCTGATTTCCCTGCCTCTGCTATCCCTTATATTCGTGGATTGGCAGATTCAAAGCATCCCAACAAACTCACCATCTTGAAGCATTATTATGAACTGGCTTTGGAATTGCTTAAAAATCCCAAGATGGACATAAATTTGCGTGGCATGAATCCCCAAAACTTAGAGTCATGGAAACGGCAGATGATGGCAGCATTGGAGATTTTTGAAGCAAATATTCGCATCGTTGAAGCAGAAATGCAACCTCAAGAAATCG
>JANXAS010000147.1:481-734 GCA_025062195.1 Armatimonadota bacterium | reverse complement strand
TCTTTTTCGGTCTCGGTCTAAACGCTTGCACTCAAAAACTCGCAAAGTCAAATCGCTCAAGCCCATAAAACTTAGCATGCCCTTTGAAACTTGCCCAAAAGATTTTGCGGCTCAAGCACTTGGATTTGCATGTAGGAGCAGACGATAGTCTGTCCGAAAAAACACGACAAAAATTAGGCAAATCAAACAGACTTCGTCTTCACCAAAAATTTCCTGTGTAGGGACAGGCGAAAGCCTGTCCGAAAAATCAAGC
>JANXAS010000147.1:0-471 GCA_025062195.1 Armatimonadota bacterium | reverse complement strand
GGATTTCATCCGCCCCTACAAAACAAATCCATGGGCGGACTTTATCTGTGCCAAAAATTTGCCATATAGGGATAGGCGAAGCCTGTCTGAAAAATTAGGCGGATTTCATCTGCACCGAAAATTTCCCGTGTAGGGACAGGCGGAAGCCTGTCCGAAAAAATCGGGCGGATTTTATCCGCCCCTACGAAACAAAATCTTCGGGCAGACCTCGTCCGTTCCTAACAAAATGACCTGAAAACTTGCGAAGGTGAAAGCGTCAATTTTTTCACTTCATTGCTGCCATTTCAAAAGCGAAGGCTGTTTTAGGCGGGAAAACGAGATGCTTGCGAAATGTCAAGGGCAAAAGTTGGCTTGTTTTGCGTCCTTGTTCTGTCAACTCGGTCATTTGAATTTGCTTTCCTTTCAAGCCGTAACTTTTGCTGTCAAAAATTAGTGTCGCTTTCAAAGTTTGGTCGCTGACATTGACGAACA
>JANXAS010000146.1 GCA_025062195.1 Armatimonadota bacterium | reverse complement strand
GCCTTTCAATCCCACTGTGGTGCGATTGCATCCCGGCAATTGATGTCATTCCCCGCAGCCGCAACCACGCTTTCAATCCCACTGTGGTGCGATTGCATCGATGGCGACAATTGAAAAGCAAAAAGAAACACTAACTTTCAATCCCACTGTGGTGCGATTGCATCGCCCCGGTTGACGCCAAGACGATGCTTAGCACCGTCTCTTTCAATCCCACTGTGGTGCGATTGCATCCGAAAAACTGCGAGCAATTGTCAAAATAGTGATCGAACTTTCAATCCCACTGTGGTGCGATTGCATCCGGGAATACAGTGAACGTCCAGGAGCTTCCCCAGCTCCCTTTCAATCCCACTGTGGTGCGATTGCATCCCCCGGTCGATGCCAAGACGACCGACAAAGTCGTCTCTTTCAATCCCACTGTGGTGCGATTGCATCTTTCCCTCAGTTTCTTGAGCCCCGAGGGGCTCACCCTCTTTCAATCCCACTGTGGTGCGATTGCATCCAGAATAATAGTTGAGAGGCTGGGCTTGCCCATTACTTTCAATCCCACTGTGGTGCGATTGCATCCGGGGCTTGAGAAATTGAGAAAAATCGTCAAGACAACTTTCAATCCCACTGTGGTGCGATTGCATCTCGTGGGGGTTTGCTATCCCCCACACCCGCAGTGCGGCCTTTCAATCCCACTGTGGTGCGATTGCATCCCGGCAATTGATGTCATTCCCCGCAGCCGCAACCACGCTTTCAAT
>JANXAS010000145.1 GCA_025062195.1 Armatimonadota bacterium | reverse complement strand
GCCTTCGCGGAAGGGCATGCCCACACATCTTTTAGCTCACCCGTCTGCACGTTCGCGCCGTTCCTGATGTAGGGGTCTACCAAGCCAGGAAACATATAGCGGAGCGCCCAGCGCAAGTTTGGGTCGGGACACATCCCCGTCCATACGGGGTAGGTCTCGTCGTAATCCTGAGTGTACATCATAAACGCGACGCCAATCTGCTTGAGATTGCTCACGCAGGTGGTTTGGCGAGCCTTTTCGCGTGCTTGTGCAAACACGGGGAAAAGAATCGCAGCAAGTATTGCGATAATCGCAATCACCACTAACAGCTCAATCAGTGTGAAACCAGTGCGACTTCGCATGGGTTATCCTCCGCGCGAATTATAGCACACGGAGCGACGTTGCGCATGGTGGCGTTACTGGAAAAGCGGGGCACCAGCAAGCAGGAAAGTGGCACGCGAGGGTATACTATAAGTCGGTAGTTGCCGACGACGTTGCGTTTCGAAAGGAAGATATCGAGGCACCTCTTTGCACCACATCGTCGGCTTGTCTTGCGGCAGCTGGGTAGCGAGGGACGCGAGCGAACCCTCCTTTGAGGCGTCGACGCTGCGCCGCCACTACGAGGCACTCTTGTAGTAGACGCTGGGCATGAGCTTAGCAGGAGGACGGCGATGCGGTACCGCTGCTGGATGTTTGCAGTAATGGCAGGGACGATACTGGTTGGTACAGCCCAGCCGCCACGCACACCGCAGGGGATTCTGTGGGCAGGCACG
>JANXAS010000144.1 GCA_025062195.1 Armatimonadota bacterium | reverse complement strand
AATCGCACCACAGTGGGATTGAAAGGCCGAGAGGGTGGCACAGGAGCAGGCCGAAACGGGGGACTAGTCCCAATCGCACCACAGTGGGATTGAAAGGCGGGGTATCGGGCAGGCCCAGCATGTCCACGACGAAGTCCCAATCGCACCACAGTGGGATTGAAAGTGCCTTCTCCTTCCAGCGCGCCCCGCCGATGCCCGTGTCCCAATCGCACCACAGTGGGATTGAAAGCTCGGCCTTCTACTGCTGGCTCGTGGCGGAGGGCGAGTCCCAATCGCACCACAGTGGGATTGAAAGCCCGTTTTGTGACCCCCGGTGGGAGGAAGAGGTCGAGGTCCCAATCGCACCACAGTGGGATTGAAAGCGCCCGGGCGAGATGATCGTCTCATGACCACGGCCCAGTCCCAATCGCACCACAGTGGGATTGAAAGCCACTACGGCCACCCCGGGGGGCAGTGGTAGGTCGCGTCCCAATCGCACCACAGTGGGATTGAAAGTCTGCTTCTGCATCCCCAGGGCGATGTCGAAGGACGGTCCCAATCGCACCACAGTGGGATTGAAAGGTCTTCTACCGCCCGCGGCGGGGCGCAGTCCAGGTAGGTCCCAATCGCACCACAGTGGGATTGAAAGCGGTTGCCTTGCTGGCGGCCGCCCGCATAGCTGGGCCCGTCCCAATCGCACCACAGTGGGATTGAAAGCCGGCTGGGCGGGCCACGAGCTGTCATAGAGCATCGGTCCCAATCGCACCACAGTG
>JANXAS010000143.1 GCA_025062195.1 Armatimonadota bacterium | reverse complement strand
CACCGGTATTAGCGGCGTAAACCCACCGCCAAGACCGATACAGACAGGTGCAAGGCTTGCTGGCACAATTGTCACTGGCGGTGTTCCGATGGGTGGAGCACCTGAGCCGAGGCACACAGATGGTTGCAACTTCGCATTCGTTGATGGGCATGTGAAGTGGATCAAGAACAGGATGCAGATTATCTTCAACCCGAATGCGACGACGCCGGGCAACTAACACTGCCTTTGTGCCTCGGTTAGGCTAAGTTAGGCTTTTGGCTGCAGTGGCACATAAATGCCACTGCAGCTTCATTTTTATGGCGTGTAGTTATTTGGTCACTTGAATTGCTACTGCTCATAAGGGGCAACATTGCAGGATCTATAGCGTGGTAGTTTCCCCTTGACGGCTGCCTGAATCACCGTTGTCCATAAATTGGGACGCCATCATCAACTTCTAACGGTCATTTAAGCCATTACCATTTATGAGGGACAATCATCCTCAGAAGCCTATGTAGCGTTATGGCTTGCCCACAACTGCCATTTAAATTTCGTCGCCCACATTGAGGGGTGGCTCTCCCGAGCCAACGAAGATTCTCGGTGCACCAGGAGATGCACCATCCAGAAAAATCATCTAAAACCACATTCAATGGAGGGTGGCTCTCCTAAGCCAACGAAAATTCTCGGTGCTTCAGGAGATGCACCCTCAAGAAAAATCATCGGTGCTTAAGAGCTGTAACATAGTTTGGCGAAAGTAGCCACCAACAGAGTTTGCAG
>JANXAS010000142.1 GCA_025062195.1 Armatimonadota bacterium | reverse complement strand
ATATTCCCTCTCATCGTGCACCCAATTGGAAAACCCAAAGAAAGATATAGCCCACCAAAAATTATAGGCTCAACATCATGAGCATTAGTCAACTCCTCAACCATTACCCAATCAATGGTGAAGAAAATTGGAGGTCCTTGATGCTTGTATCCGACTATGAAATGGAAAAGTGGTGCTGCAACCTTTCCTCCTTTTGTGCAAACCCATGGAGTTTGGTCGGTAAAATCCGCATCCCAAAAGACATGCAACTCACTTTTCAATTCAGGTTCACCAAAATCAATTGGCTCAAAAACTGCAACAAGGTTATGGTCGCTATCCATAGTCAGTGTTATCGGGTTCAAATTAACCTAAACTCCATCAAGAAGCCAATTTGAGAACTCCCAATGCTCATGGGATTGAGCATGAACTGTCAAAACAGTTCCATCAAAGTATGAGTATGTTCCAGGCAACGGAGAAGTTGTCCCATTACCTTGAACCGAGATTGTTAGTGTGCGAGTTTGAGGTGGCTCAAAAACTGCTACAAGACTATGGTCACTTTCCATAGTCAAAACTATAGGATTACCATAAACCCATTGCCCATCCAACTTCCACCCAACAAATGTCCAATACCCATAGCTGTTTGCGTAAACGCTAACCTGTTCCCCTTCTTGGTATGTGTAGCTCCCTTCCGGTGGCCATGTCCATCCTTCACCTTGAATTGAAATTGTGAGTGTGTATGCTTGAACACTTTGAGCTTGTGCAATCGTCCTTGAAAGACT
>JANXAS010000141.1 GCA_025062195.1 Armatimonadota bacterium | reverse complement strand
GGAAGATTTCAGTGCTCCAGCGCTCACCATAGCCAGGGTCTTCGGAGAGGACGCCGACGCCCAGGTCCGGGTACTGGACGGACGGCGGTGCGGGGGGAGTTTGAGCCCAGGCCAGCATTCCACCCGCCAGGCTTATCAGCAAGGCCAGCGCGGTGATCCTTTTCCTCATCGGGCTCTCCTTTCGGATTCACCGCAGAGAACGCAGAGGATGCAGAGGAGCATATCTTTTTCTATGTACGGCACTCCACTTCGTTTCGTGCCTCACTACGAACAACATTTCAGAGGTTCTCTGCGCTCTCCGCGCCCTCTGCGGTGAAATCTTTTACGGCACCGCCTGTGGCCACCAGGGCGGGCGATAGTTCCGCATGACCACCGGCAGGTAGACGCGCCAGAAACGGCTATAGGCGCCGATCTCCAGCGGGCCCGCCAGCCGGTCCACCACCACGACGGTGCGCGGCCTGAGCGCCGCAAACGGGAACTCGTGCACGTACCGCCCGTCGGTGAAGGCAATGGGCCGATACGACCGTGGTGGCGCCTGGATCCACGGCCCGCTCTCCGTGGGCACAAACTCTATCACCAGGCCCACCGCTACTCGTCCGCCCGGCGGGATGTCCGGCAGCGCAAAGGCCGCCCAACCCGCACCCTGCGCGGCGGTCGGCGCGGTGCTGGCCGTCAGCGTCACACCGGAGGCGAAGGTGACGGTGACCCGCACGGATTTGGCGATATAGTCGCCCTGGTTGAAGACGTCCACCGTCACCGCGGCC
>JANXAS010000140.1 GCA_025062195.1 Armatimonadota bacterium | reverse complement strand
CACTGTGGTGCGATTGGGACCCACCCAGGTCTATACCCACCTCACCCTCGATGACCTCCCTTTCAATCCCACTGTGGTGCGATTGGGACCATGATGCTGCGCTGGATCCGGGCCACCTACCAGCTTTCAATCCCACTGTGGTGCGATTGGGACGATGCCAGTGTTACCGCCTACAGGCGTCCCGCATTCCTTTCAATCCCACTGTGGTGCGATTGGGACAGGTGGGCAGCGGCACGGCAGGGCTGCCCATGGTCTCTTTCAATCCCACTGTGGTGCGATTGGGACCAATCGTCAGATTGCCGGCGCTGTCCCACGCGAACGAAGACCTTTCAATCCCACTGTGGTGCGATTGGGACGTCCCCATGGCCATCCAGCGGGCCACCATTCACCTGACTTTCAATCCCACTGTGGTGCGATTGGGACGCCCCTGCCTCGTCAGGCCCCGGGCGGGGCAGCCCCCTTTCAATCCCACTGTGGTGCGATTGGGACCTGGTCAGGGTCGTCATATCAGCTCTCCTCTCTCTAGCTTTCAATCCCACTGTGGTGCGATTGGGACCCGCGAGGGCGTTCCTGGACACCGTCGAGGACACCATGCCTTTCAATCCCACTGTGGTGCGATTGGGACTAGGGCAGGAAGCGCTCAAACCGCTGCGCGTGTTGCCGGCTTTCAATCCCACTGTGGTGCGATTGGGACTGGGCGCAGGGGTCACAGTTCGGTGGCATGCCCCACTTTCAATCCCACTGTGTGCGATTGGGACTGAACAAGGGCCT
>JANXAS010000013.1 GCA_025062195.1 Armatimonadota bacterium | reverse complement strand
CAAGAAGCGGCAAGAACTCTCACCATGCAGTGTCGTCGCATGCTGATGACGGAAGTTAGAAGACCATTGTAGATAAGCCATGACGCCGCGTGAGTTGATGATATTATTACGAACCTTTGAGGTCATTTACAACCTATTCACTGCAAAGTTGTGAAATTGGGCGAGACACGGTAGGAAAGTTGGGGAATTATTGTATCGGCAAGCTGCTTTAAACAAAGTAGGAATTACGCAGTTGAGTGTGGGCGGATAAAATCCGAATAACTGGCAATTTATGGCTGATGTCTGTCCCGCAAAAAACAGCTTCAACTGCATAAGTCCTGCAAAATTTAAACCAAGGGGTGGTTGAGGATGAGAGCAAAAATGTCGTTTTCGGTTGCAATGGTGGCTATACATTTATCCCTAAGTTACGGGCAATTGGCAGTTAATTGGGACTTTTCTCCAACAGGAGCGCTTAGTAATGCTAACATTTCTGGGATAATTCTCGCCCAGAATTTGGGCGCCGTTATTATCAAACCTGGCTGGAAAGGGAGTTACGCTGACCAACTCAATCCAGCAACTGTCAAGGCTGTTCAGCAACGCAATGGCGATTTGGTTTGGAAAGGCTCACTTTTTGGCGATGGCGCTTCCGTTGCCTTTGAGCAGAAGGCAACAATCAAAAACAACGAAATTTTGTTGTCCTATCAGTTCCGCCCAGAAACTGAATTCACTGTGGAAACATTGATGCTCCGTTGCTTTTTGCCCACAGAAGGGAACGCCGGAAAAGCAAGGTGGGTAGCCGTTGACGAAACATCGTTTCAAGTCTTGAGTGGCACTTTCCCTGAAAAACTGCCTGAAAGATACCACTTGGTCTCAGGGAGAAACTTTGTTTGGATGATGTGGGTTTTGCCTTCAGGATATGCTTTGCTCTTTGACTTGCGGGAAAACAATTTTTGGGGCATCAACTTGCAGGATAACCGACGCTTTAACATCAATGCCTTTGAGTTGCAAATTTATCTCTTCAACGGCAGGTTGAAAGTCGGCGAGCAAATAAGTTCAAAATTGCGCTTAAAAGTTTTGACGAGCGGCGAGGCAATTCAATGGGAGAAAGAAATGCGAGAAAAAATTGACCGTGAAAGAGCGATAATTTTGCAAAAGCGAGCACCGCTTAAGTTGAGGGATGTGAAGCCAAGTGCAAAAACTTTGCGCCGTTATGAGACTCTTGAGTTGAAAATTGACCTTGATGCAACTTACGATAACCCCTTTGACCCAGAACAAATCAGCGTTGAAGCAGAAATTGTTTCGCCTTCTGGAAAGCGATTGCGAGTTACGGGATTTTTCACTCAAGACTTTGAACGAGTGACACGGGACAGGGGACAAGGGACACAGGAGATTTTGAGAAAAGTCGGGGAACCTTATTTCGCAGTTAGGTTCACGCCGACAGAAGTTGGAATTTACCGATACCGCATTGTTGCAACTCAGTTTGTAGTGAGCCACGAAGCGAAAGCGGAGTGGCGTAATGAAACGAACTCAAATAGGACGGCACTCCGCTACGCTTCGTGCCTTACCACGAACCAAATTGGACGAGTTAAAGGAGATGCAGGGCAAGAGAGAAAGCAGGTTGCATCAAATTGGTTCACACTGCAAGTTTTGCCCAACCCAAAGGCGAAAGGTTTCGTTCGCAAGGGCAAGTTTTTGCATTTGCAATTTGATGACGGGACGCCTTTTGTGCCTGTTGGCTTGAATGTCTGCTGGTCAGGCAACGATTTGAGCCTTTACGAAAAATGGTTCTCTTCAATGGGTCAAAACGGAGCAAATTTTGCACGCATCTGGCTTGTCCGTTGGAACATGGGCTTGGAATGGACACCGGGCGACGGTAGTGGAATGTATCTTGGTTTGGGCAAATACGCCCTTGACAATGCTTGGAGAATTGACGAACTTATACGCATTGCTGAACGCAACGGAGTTTACCTGATGCTTTGTTTAGGCTATCACGGCGAACTGGCTGACAGACCCCTTTACTTCGGCGAGCAAGCATGGGACAAAAATCCATACAACCGCAAAAGCGGCGGTCCGTGCGATAAGCCTTCGGATTTTTGGACGAACCCTGAAGCACGACGATTTTACAAACAACGCCTTCGTTACATCGTAGCCCGTTACGCTCACAGCCCAAATGTCCTCGCTTTTGAGTTTTGGAACGAAGTTTATGCACCTGCCCATTGGATTCAAGAGATGGCTCAATATATGCGCAGCATTGACATTTACGGTCATTTGCTAACGACCACTTACGGCGACGATGCTGTTTGGCAGTTGCCTGAAATGGACTTTACGCAAACTCATTGGTATGGCGATGGAAGCCAAAGGGATTGCGTAGAGAGAATTTTCAAAATTCATCGCTTGCATTTGCAGCGCTATCGCAAACCTTTCTTGCTTGGCGAGTTTGGAATTGATTGGCGAACAAGCGACCTAACTTACGACCCTAAGGGGAATGCCTTGCATTGGCACAATGGCGTGTGGTCATCGTTGATGAGTGGTGGTATGGGAACTGCTTGCGTTTGGTATTGGGATAACTACATTGACAGGCTTAACCTTTGGCATCATTTTCGCCCAGTTGCAGATTTTGTCAATTTGGTTGGTAAAGCTTGGCTTCAAGATTGGCGACCATTGCAGCACACTGAGCCGATGCTTGAAACTCCGCCAGATATACCTTTTGGCGATTTGTTCTTTGCGCTGACATTGGGTTGGCAGCGCCCAACTGGGGACACCTTCGTTGTGCACAGGGATGGAAAGGTTGAGGGCGATGGCGAGACAAGCGTTTTTCTGTTTTCGCCGAGCAAACCCGACCTTTATCGCCCACCAAAATTTGTTGTTGACTTCCCTCAGGATGGCGTGATGGCTCTTCAAGTTGGCACCGTCTCATCAAATGCGGTGTTGATTGTCCGAGTTGATGGCAAAGAAGTTTGGAGGCAAGTTTTGCCTGAGGGAGAGGAACGAAAGGACGAGCAAGGGCGAACCTATCGTGAGGGCAGTTACAAACAAAGACGATGGGATACAGCATGGAAAAAGTGGGACTACATTTACGAGCGAGAGTTTATAGCGCCAATTCCGAAAGGGAAGCACACAATTGAACTTGACAATCAAGGCGCTGATTGGTGCACTATTTCGTATATCCGATTTTCGCCTTATCGTGACCGAAGGTATGCCGAAGTTGACATCATTGGCTTGCAGACAGACAAAATGGCACTCATCTGGGTGCACAATCAACATAGCAATTTTCAAGTTGCAAGGGAGCAAAAAAATGAAAATGAACAGGTCCTGAAAAACATTCGGTTTGAAGTTCTTGGATTAAAGGACGGAAATTATCGTGTTGTTCAGTGGAACACATGGAAGAGTGGGATAGAAGCGGATTACCACGCAAAATGCCTTAATGGAAAATTATCGGTTCAAATTGCGGAATTGGGGCGAGATTTTGCGCTATGGGTTGTAAGTAGATGATAGCAATTGTTGTGTGTATAAAACTTCTTGTGTAATAACTTGCGACTTTGCTGCAAAAAGCGGGATGTTTATCTGATGCTGAAGTTGCAAGAGTTCGGATAACTCAGCCATTGCATGTTTGAGCAATTTTGTGCTCTAAAGTTTTACAATGCATTCTTGTTGTGTTCAAGTTAAGCGCGGTAAAATTGAACAGAGTTTTATTGCGCAAGGTTAAGCCCAGCAAAATTGAACCGAATTTTGTGGTGCAAGAAGCAAGAAGTTTGAACTTTTTTCGTGATAATTCAGCTATTGCGAATTTGAACAGTTTTGTGCCATAAAATTCTACAGTGTGCTCATATTGTGTTCAAGTTGAGTCCAACAAAGTTGAACTGAATTTTGTGGCACAAAGTGGCTACAAAGTTGCTCACATCATTGGCTTTTTATTGTCAATTTTCTGGCAGGCTAAAGTCCGCCCATTTCTTGGGAGGTGATTTTGGTGAAAAATTCGCTTAAATGGTCCAAAGAAGTGAAAGTCAAAGAGAAGGTTGATGTTTTGGTCGTTGGTGGTGGCGTTGCCGGTGTAGCTGCGGCAATTTCTTCGGCAAGAAATGGAATGAATACACTGCTTATTGAGGGACAATTTGCGCTTGGCGGATTGGTAACGCTCGGCTATGTGTGCTATTTGGCTGGTTATCCGGAAGGAATTGGGAATGAATTGCTTGAAAGGTTAACGGAGGTGGGTGCGGTTAGCCCGCAAAGACGAATTGCCGATCCGGAAAAAACAAAGCATATTCTTGAGGAGATGGTCATGGAATCTGGCGCTCGCATTCTCTACGGCACGATGGCGATTGACAGCATAGTTGAAGGTGGTGTTATTAAAGGTGTCATCGTTCATAACAAATCAGGAATACAGGCTATTTTAGCTGAAAGAGTTGTAGATTGCTCCGGGGATGGCGATGTAGCAGCATATGCTGGAGCACCTTTTGAAGTCGGCTGGGATGAAAAAGGTGGCTATAATCAGGCTGTTTCTTTGGATTTCGTCCTCGCAAATGTTGATTGGCATAAGTTCCAAAGCTCGGTCAAGCGCTGGTATAACTATCTGCAGGAAATTGCCTTCAAAGCTGTGGAGGAAGGAGTTCTTTCAAAACTTGTGGAAACTGGCTACCTTGGACCGTTGCCCGGAAGGCAACCTGAAGGCTGCGAGGTCTATGTTTGTTCAGCTCATAGCCGAAATTGTCGCACTACAGATGCTGAGGATTTAACAAGAATTGCTATAGAGCAAAGGAGGCAGATGAGGGAAATTGTGGAGTTTTACAGGAAATATGTGCCAGGATTTGAGAATTGCCGGCTTGTCTACAGTGCGCCAATGCTTGGCATCCGTGATTCAAGGAGAATTATTGGGGAATATGTGCTAACTGCTGAGGATATTGTGCTCGCAAGGAAGTTTGAGGATGCTATTGCCCGTGATACTCATGGCTTTGACATCCACAATCCGACTGATTTGCCTCATATCAAGCATACTCACTTGAAAGAGCCAAAAGAACCAGCAGTTTGTTTCCCAAGCGAGGAAAAAGCAGGGATGTATGATGCTTATCTTAGACCCGGCGAATACTATGAAATTCCATACCGATGCTTAGTGCCATTGAATGTTGAGAATTTGCTTGTAGCTGGAAGGTGTCTCTCTTCAACATTTGAGGCTCAATCTGGTGCAAGGTTGATTTTCACATGTATGACGATGGGGCAAGCTGCAGGGACTGCTGCTGCAATTTCAATTCGGAAAAATGTCACGCCAAGGCAAGTTGATGTCCAAGCTTTACGGGCAAAATTGATTGAGCAAGGTGTTCGTTTGGATATTGAGCCACCTATTTATGTCAAAGGTGGACCACATCAACCAATACCAAAGGATGCAAAATTCGCCATAGAAAAAGCCGGCGGAATTGGCGACGAAATAGTAGTCATTATGGGGTAGGGATTTCATGTGCTGAGGGAACCAAAATCGGGGAATATGGGGCATAAGGCTGAGCCGACATTGAGGACATTGCTTGGAGTTACGCTATGGTGGTTACCGTTCAACATTTTCTGGAGCATTTTGCTCGTCCATGGGCTACAAATCCGAATTGAGGGCTTGGTTGAAGAGTGGGTTGTAGGAAGAGCACTTGGGTGGCTAAACTTTATTGGTGCCCTCGTTTCAACTTTAACGCAGCTTGTGGTTGGTCCAATAAGCGATACATTGCCATGGAGTGCCATCCGAAGACGGTTGCCATTGATAATGGGGACTTTGTTTGCTTTCTTCCCGGTTTACCTTTTCCTTCACACCGGAAGGTTTGACGTATTGGTATTAAACTTTGCGCTGCTGCAGTTTGCGATAAATTGTGCTGCTGCATCCTTTCAAGCCCTTATTCCGGATATTTTGCCCGGAAGTAAACATGGGATAGCATCGGCATACATGGCGATGTGGGCGCTAATTGGTAATCTTGCTGGCATGGCAATTTGCATAGTTTTTCTTGGCAGGATTTCAGTGCATGCAACAGAATTGGCATTATCAGCCATAATTTTTTGCTCTTGGCTTCTTTTGTTTATTGTGGCAATTTTGACGGCTGTTTTGATCAAAGAATCGGCTCGAGAAGCTGAAAGGAAAACAACGAGGTTTATTGGACAAATTCTCTCGGCAATGAATTTTAAGGATGTGATTGGACATAGAAGCTTTATGTGGCTATTTGCTTCTCGCTTCCTCATACAAATGGGCGTTTATGGCTCAATACCGTTCTTAAGATGGTATGTTCGTGATACGCTTTTTAGTGAGAAAGTGGTCTTTGATACAGCTATAATTGGCATCTGTGCGATATGCGGGAGTGCCATCTCAATATTTCCGGCGGGAAAACTTGCCGATAAATACAGCAAAAGGATGATCATATTTTTTTCCTGCTCAATTGCGATATTTGGCGGCATAATATTCGTGTGCGCAAACTCAAAAGTTCTGGCAATGATTGCGGCAGCAATTCTCGGAGCAGGCTTTGGTGCATTTAGCGCTGTTGATTGGGCTTTGGCATGTAATTTAGTCCCAAGGGAGTGGGCTGCAAAGTTTATGGCTGTATTTCACATTGCATTCACTTTGCCACAGGCTACTTCCAGTTTTATTGGTGGTTTCGTTGGTGATTTTGGAAACCAAGTTCTCGGAAAGGGTGTTGGTTGGAGATTAGTCTTCGTAATGTGCGTCATTTACTTTGCCATCGGCTCATGGATGATACGGAATGTGAGGGAAAGACAAGAAAACCAAAATGGCGGATAAAATTCCAAAAAGTTTGCAAAATGGCTCTGGCAGGCTCAATTTATAGTCACGAAAGAGTGGGAGTCCCTCAATTTAGCGTCGCTAATTTGGGGCTAAGAAATTTAATGACCGTCGTGGATAAGCCATGATGCTACATAGGTCAGAATTTCTTAACCGAGCAAATTTTGCTCTATTTTTTCGTCATCAACCGATGGCTAATGCCAGTGGCACGGATAACTTAGCGCAAACAAAATCTTGAACAGGGAGTGTAAACACAGTTGAGGCATAGTCCACCTGTTATTTTTGCAAATGGTAATGCAGTAGCATTGGCGCCCTGCCCAAACTTTTGCAACAACGTAAAGCGAGGCACTGTCAAAACCGAGTGTGGTGCAATACCATTTTCAAAAATTGAGGTATCATTCAGAGTGTGTGGAAATTCAACCCTCTTATGATGCAAATTGCATCGGCGCTTCACCGATAGTATTTACGAGCATGATATACACGCTGCCTTGAAACAGTATTTGTAGCGTCGTCACTTGTGGACGGTGGAAGTTTGAGAACCGAGAACAGTTTTAGGATAAAACTGTAGTGTCGTCTCATGTGCATGAGGGAAGTTTGAGAACAACGCTATTTACTCAAAAGTTTGTTGGTCCACAATAAGGCACGGAGCAAAGCATGGTGCCGTCAAAGTGAGTGTAAGGTGCGAAGCAAGTAAAATGATAACATTGCACATTGCACCAACTTAACGCAACTACGCTTTCGCTTCGTGGCTAACACTAACAAAGTTTGTGGTAGGAGCGTGAGGATAAAACTGTGATATCATTCCCTGGAGCGACGATGTTAATGACCGTCGTGGGAAAGCTACGACGCTACAGAGGTTGGATGTCACCTTACAATATGGTGTGAAAATTTAGGTAATGAGCAATGACTTGTGCGAGGTGAGAGAAGCATGAGGCTAACAAGGAGGCAGTTTCTGGGGGATGCAGTTTTGCTTGCTTCCGTAACAGTGCTTAGCAAATCTGTATCTGGCGCAAATGAAAAGATCGGCGTTGGTGTCATTGGTTGCGGCGGTATGGGTGGTGCTCACATCGGCACAGTTAGAAGGCTCAAAGAGAAGGGTGAAGCGGTTGAGCTTGTTGCCGTTTGTGATGTTTGGCGCAAGCGCCTTGATGCAGTGGCAAAAGCAACTGGTGCAACGCCATACATGGACTATCGTAAGTTGCTTGAGGACAAAGCTGTGGATGCAGTTTGCATCGCAACACCAGACCATTGGCATGCAAAGGTAGCCACTGATGCAATGGAAGCAGGCAAAGATGTCTATTGCGAGAAGCCGATGACACACTGGAAGACGATTGATGAACCAAAGCGAATTGTTGAGACGCTTCAAAGGACAAAACGGGTTCTTCAAGTTGGAACACAGGGCATGTCAGATAGCATTTGGGAGCAAGTTGGCGAACTGATAAGTGCTGGCGAAATTGGGACGCTTATTCATGCTCAGGCTGCCGATATGCGCACTGGGCATTGGGGTGTC
Organism: Armatimonadota bacterium; assembly: GCA_025062195.1. GTDB lineage: Bacteria > Armatimonadota > Fervidibacteria > Fervidibacterales > Thermosaccharophagaceae > Thermosaccharophagus. Next base: position 60,870 of record JANXAS010000013.1, on the reverse strand, counting down.
CTTTGCGGATGTGAAAGGGATATTGACCCAAGCGCTAAGCCCGACGAGAACCTTGATTGGGATATGTGGCTTGGTTGGCAATTTGGGCTTGCTCCAAAACGCCCATGGGAGCCAAGCAGGTTCTTTGCATACCGCATCTTTTGGGATTACTCAGGTGGGTTGGCTTCTGATTGGTTTCCGCACATACTTACGCCGCTTGTCAGAGCGATGGGTTTGAGATTCCCAAAGCGCGTGACGGCATCAGGTGGTTTGTATTTGCCCGAGCATAAGGGCAGGTGGGAAGTGCCAGATATATTCCAGATGCTCGTTGAATACCCTAATGGTCCTTCGGTGCTGCTCATAGCGTGCTTGGGCAATAACTATGGCATGCCAATGCTCATTCGTGGAAGCAAAGCAACGCTTGTCTTTGAAGGTCCTGGGGCAGTAATTCATCCGCAGCGTGAAGTTGTTGGCGATCAACCGAGGAAAGAGATTGCGCGCACTCGTGGTGCATCGCTTGAGGAGCATTGGCGTGACTTTCTGAATTGCATACGCACACGACAACAGCCAAGGAGCAATGCCATATTGGGCTATTATGTTATGGCTGCAATCCATATGGGCATACGCTCTTACCTTGAAGGGCGCACGATGGAGTTTGACGAAGCGACGGAGACTGTAAAGCCAGTGTGAGCATACAAACTTTCGTCATGGAGGTGGAGTGGTTGGCTAAAGCGTGGCTTGATGGTTCAGTGGTGCGAATTGAGACGGACTGTTATTATGCCGCCGTTCAAACTAAGGGCTATGTCACTGGTGTCATGGGTGGCAGCTTCATTGACAAGGCAACGGGCGCAAAAGATGTTGGGTTTGGTTTAGTTATAGTTGACTTCCTTCTCGAGCCGGGCATTGATGCTGAGGACACGCCAAAGGAATTGCGCTACCATTGGGGAGATGCAATTCATGGCAACATACCAAAGCGCTATGTTGAGCTGCCTCAGATTTGCACTCAAGCTAAGGAGCTGCCATTTGAAGTTGTTGAAGGCGATGGCTTCATTGCAGTGCATCAGTGGTTCACTTGGAACATATCCCGCCAACCATACAAAGCCGGTTCAAAGTGGGAGCAATGGCTTGTCTTCCCGGACGGCGTTCGTTGGTTCATTTCATATGATTCGGTGACGAGCGCAAACGATGTTGATTGTCTACTTTTGCGCATGGACATGCCATGCCACATAAGGCATAATCGTGGCGACACATTCAAGCAAGTTTACCTCAGCTACTACGGCTTCATACCTGCTGAGGCATTCTTTGAGGACTTCCCACCGCATGAACGATACCTATATCGGCGTGAGGATGGCAAAGTGCCAAAGCGCTTCATACGAGGCGCGCAACTTAGAAACGGAGTTTGGCTGCTCGGTATATGTCTTAAGCCATCAATTGTTTACGAAGCATGGTGTCATCAACGCGGTTATGTGTGCATGATTCAAGAGATTGGTGGGTTGAAGGTGAGAGCAAGCGACAGCTTTGGAGCCGTGCACATTGTTGGTTTCTTTGACGATATCTATGAAGCTGAGAAAACATTTGATGAGCATGAAGGCAAAGGGAGTCTCAAAGTTGAAGGGAGAAAGTGGGAGCTTGTGTAAAGTGCGAGTGCACGGACATCACAAGTGATGCACAGTTTGCGATAAGCCATGATGTGGTGAGGAAACAAAGTTTGAAAACGATTCGCAATGAGCCGCAAAGCGGCGTTTCAACCTCTTCATTGCCTTACTTCAAAGGGTGCTTAACTTCGTTTCATTGCCTTACCATAAGTCCTTTATTGCTCGCTACAAGGTGGTGATCAATATGTCGGCGCAGCTTCCCGAATACATTGTCAGTGTGATGGCTCGTGACAGACCCGGAATAGTAGCCGGCATTGGTAAGGCGATCTATGAGCTTGGCGGCAACATAGAGGAGTTAAGCCAAACGGTGGTGAGGGGCTACTTCACAATCATAGTTTGTGCTACATTTCCAGAACCACAGCCACCGCTTGAAGAGGTTGTGAGGGCAGTTGGATCAACCGGTATGCCCGGGGAGTTGCATGTGATGGCGACATTGCGTTATGCCGATGAGCCGTTGAGTGCAACACCCGAAAACTACGATCGCTTCATACTCACCGTGTATGGTAAGGACCAACCCGGGATAATATATCGCATGGCATCATATCTCGCATCAAGGGGAATTAATATCACCGACCTTTACGGAAGGACAAGCAATGGCGGTTTCATGATGGTGCTTGAGTTATCCGTCCCACCGGAGCTTGACCCAAGGGAACTCAAGCAAGACCTTGAAGAGCTGGGACGCTCAATTGGGCTATCGGCGCACTTCCAACACGAGAACTTGTTCAAAGTGACGCATGACTTGCGTTCACTTGCGGCACCAACGCTTTAACTGCGGTTGATTAGGTTGATAAGTTCATAATCAGCCACAAAGCGGTAGCGAAGCGGCGTTCGCTCACTCAAGTTTGTAGTTAGCCGCAAAACGAAAGTGAGGTGGAGTGCATTCACACGCTGTTGGCATTCAATTCTATTTCAGGTTTCGCTCTTTACTCAAATGTTCGTTGGTTCACAGTGAGGCACAGGGCAAAGCGAAGTGCCGTCAAAGTGAGTGTAAGGTGCGAGGCAAGTAAAATGATAACATTGCACATTGCACCAACTTAACGCCACTACGCTTTCGCTTCGTGGCTAACTACGAACCTAACTAACAAAGTTTGTGATAAAGAGCGTGAGGCTTTAATACCATTTCATGGAATTAAAGCGACGCGACTGCCGTTTGAATCACGAGGCGGCGTAAGTCACTCAATGTAGCATCGCCAATTTTGGGCGAAGAAATTTAAACGGCTGTCGCGGGTAAGCCGCGATGCTGCATAGGTCAGAAATTTCTCAGCCGAATAAATTCGGCTCTAATTTGTTCACCATCAATTGATGGTTAAAGCCAGTGGCGTGAGTAACTTGGCACAAACGAACTTTTGAGCGAGGAGTGTAGGCGTGTTTGAGGCATAGTCCGCCAGCCCTTTTCAAAATTTGGTTATGTATTAAACCGACGGACAAGCCATCCGCTAAATTTGCAATTTGTAGTGAAGGGCATTTGTAAATATTTTCAGACAGACTGTCGCATGCCTCTGAGAAACAATGCCAACTGCCCAGTCCTATATGGCATAACCACGCATGAGTGTGAGCCATTTTTAAAGCGTTCGGCTTCAATTCCTCAAGCTCGTTAACGGAGCTGGTATTCGTCCGCCCATCCTGATGAAATCAGAACTGCAACCCGCATTCCGTATCTCCATAACAACAGTCTCACCAAATAGCCCTCCAAACTTAACCTTATCACCGGGGCGTTTTCCCGGGACCGGTATGATGCGCACTGCTGTCGTCTTGTGGTTGAACACGCCAATAGCAAGCTCATCAGCTATCAAAGAGGCAATCGTATCGGCATCAACATCCCCTGGTATTGCAATCATGTCAAGTCCGACAGAGCAAACGCTCGTCATCGCCTCAAGCTTCTCAATCGTCAAGTAACCCATCTCCACTGCGTGTGATAATCCGCTATCTTCAGCAATAGGTATGAATGCACCCGATAATCCGCCAACTGCCGAAGAGGCAAACACTCCGCCCTTTTTAACGGCATCGGTCAGTAACGCTAAGGCTGCAGTTGAACCCGGTGCACCTACATGGTTAATTCCCATAGCTTGAAGGATCTCGCCAACACTGTCCCCGATTTTCGGCGTTGGCGCAAGCGATAAGTCAACGATGCCAAACTTGGCTCCAATTGACTGCGCAATCTCCCTGCCAATGAGCTCCCCTATGCGAGTAAGCCTGAATGCTGTTGTCTTTATCACTTCGGCGATGTCATTCAATGTCAGCTTGGGCTTCATCTCCTTTGCACGCTCAATTGCGCCTTTTACTACGCCAGGACCGCTCACGCCAACATTAACAACACAGTCTGCCTCACCAATACCATTGAACGCGCCTGCCATGAATGGGTTGTCTTCGGGAGCGTTAGCAAAAACGACAAACTTGGCGCATCCAAATCCGTTAAGGTGAGCAGTGCGCCTTGCAACTTGAATTAGCATCTCGCTGATGAGCAGAACGGCATCAATGTTTATCCCTGTGCTTGTTGATGCAGCATTTACTGATGCACACAAACGTTCGGTCGTGCTCAAAGCATCTGGCAGTGAGCGTATGAGTATCTCATCGTCTTCAGTCATCCCCTTGTGGACGAGCGCTGTATAGCCGCCGATCAAATCAACACCCAGTTCACAAGCCACTGCATCAAGCGTATGTGCCACCTTTATGAAACCGCTATGACCGTGTCCCGAGGCTACAACGCTTATCGGGGTAACGGCTATTCGCCGATGCACAATTGGCACGCCGTATTTGACCTCAAGCGCCTCACAGGCTGAGTGCAGCTTGCTTGCACGCTCAATCAATCTTGAGCGTATGCGTTTGCAAAGCACATCAGTGTCATCGGATGAACATCCAAGCAAGCTTATTCCGACTGTAACCGTGCGCACATCAAAGTTCTCCTCGTGGATCATTCGTATCGTGCTGAGTATATCTTCGGTGCGAACCATACAACCACCCCCTTAAACCTTTTCTGTAATAGTTACAATCGCAGCTGACTCAGTTAACTTCTCATACGGTTGGGGTGCCCGCCCACCTCATCAATCAATGGTAAGGTCTCCATCAAATGTTTTGATGATCGTTGAGACACACACAAGTTGTATAGACCATTGCGCATGGTGCGGCGGTAGCGCACGCTGTGACCACAATGCTTATGGCAACTTCCTTTTCGTTGATGGGCATGTGAAGATCATGAAATGGACGCATACATACCAACCAGTATGCATGTGGGAATTTAGCAGAGCTGCAGCAGGAACGACTTGTAGGGATCCCAATTGGGTGAATGCTGTGCGCGCTGAATGCCGCTAACGAACACAAGTGGTGGAATTTGTTTCACCTCACTGTGCCAGATGATGTGGTCTACTAATCTGTGAAGTGGAGAAGAATTTTCTGCACAAAGTCTATGAGGTATGGGTGACGGAGGGTGGATTTTTGCTTGCCCTCAAAGAAGTGCAAGTCTGACCTCAATATATCGCCGATTCTTAAAACTGTTTGAAAGCCTGCTACTGTTAAAAAGTATGGAGCAAGACGGTTACTGTATGCGTTAAAGGGATGAAGTGTGCCCAGTTTTGGGGCACATCTCGCGCACTGATGCTCATAGCTTGTTCACTACCTAAGTCGCTTTTGTGCCATACTAAAAGGGTGGACATAGCGCCCTGTGTTTTTCCCGCTTGAGTAGTGCCCTCATGAGTGATGGGTGGAGGAGAGGATGAGTATGTGTAATAGCGAGCAGCGAAGTGAGCTATCAGGTGATAAGGGCAATCTTGTGTGTATGGGCGGTTGCCCGGGGATGGATGGGCGAGTTGATATTCTCATGGCTCGCCTTGAGCCTTTCAAGGGGTGGCTTGAGGACTTCTTGAAGGGCGTCGGCATTGCAAGGCTCATTGATGCGGCTCGTAAGAACTCGCTCTGGTATATGACATTTGGGCTGGCATGCTGTGCAATTGAGATGATGCACACAATCGGACCAAAATATGACTTTGACAGATATGGCATGATGCCGAGGGCAACACCTCGTCAGTCTGACCTGATGATAGTTGCGGGGACAGTCACATACAAGATGGCTCCAAGGATAAAAGTGCTGTATGAACAGATGGCTGAGCCAAGATGGGTGATCGCAATGGGCGCTTGTGCGATTAGTGGCGGTCCGTTTTATGACTCGTATAGCGTGTTGAATGGTGTGGACAAAGTCATCCCAGTTGATGTGTATGTTCCCGGGTGTCCGCCGACACCCGAACAGTTGCTTTGGGGGGTGAAGATGCTTCAGGACAAGATACTTCGCGGTGAGGTTAGGCGCATGCCGAGGGAGCAAAAAGAGGCGCTAATGTCATTTGCAGCAAAGCATATTGGTTGATGAGGGTGATGCTGATGTCATTTGTGGGCAATTTCGTGAGGGCGACAATTGGGCTTATGAAGGGACTTGGTATAACGGGCAAAAACTTCCTTCGCACGGTTGCTCTTAGGCAGGCAATGACAATAACCGAGAAGTGGGGCTCAAGGAAAATAGCCGATAGGTATCGCGGGATAGTTGCGTTGACCACTGACCTTCAAACTGGTAAAGAAAATTGCGTTGGCTGTATGGCATGCATGCGCGTCTGTCCGGGCCATTGCATTTATATTGAGGTTGAAAGGCGTGAAGGGCATCATGGGCGCTATCCGGTTAAGTTCTTCGTTGACCTAAGCCTTTGTAGCTTTTGCGGGTTGTGTGTTGAAGTTTGTCCAACGCCATCTCTCATTCACAGCCATGTTTGGCAGTTTGGCGGTTACTCACGCTCCCAACTTTTGCTTGGTAAGGGGCAACTTTTAAATTGGGGTGATGAGGAACAAACCCGCAGAGGTGACGCTGAGTTAATAACCGGCAAGCGCTCGCAACAGCGCCGAGCTAAGAAAACAGATGATAAGCAAGCTGAGTAGGTGGCAGCTCGCTCTAAACCAAACGAACCAAATAAGGGCAGTGAAATTTCGGCACACTGTGAGGCGTATCACACGATATCGCTTGAGATGCTCACATGGACAGAACATGCGGCGTAGTGCCCCGGGCATAAGTGGGCGCGCAAGCAAAGGTGAAAAGATATGACCCAAATGGAAGCTGCAAGAAAAGGCATCGTTACAGAGCAGATGAGGAAAGTGGCTGAGGATGAATGTGTGGATGTTGAGTGGTTGCTTGAGCAAGTCGCCAGTGGTAGGGTTGCAATTCCGTGCAATAAGATTCACATGCCAGAGCCAATCGGCATTGGCGAAGGTTTAAGGACAAAAGTGAACGCCAACATTGGCACATCACCTCTGCATTCCAATCTGGATGAAGAACTTGCAAAGCTTGAGATGTGCATTCGCTACGGTGCTGACACAGTCATGGATTTGAGCACGGGTGGCGACTTGGATGAAATACGGATTGAGATATTGAGGCGTTGGCGAAAGCCGCTTGGCACAGTCCCAATTTATCAGGTCGCAAAGGAACTGCTCATGGAGCGAAAGCCGATAAGCGCAATGGAGAAGGAACACCTGTTTGAGGTGATTGAGCGTCAGGCAAGGCAAGGCGTTGATTTCATGACCGTCCATTGTGGTATCACAAAGCACGCGCTTGAGTTGTTTAAGCGCTCAAGGCGTATAGGGGGGATAGTTAGCAGAGGCGGTAGCTTGCTTGCGATGTGGATGGTGGCAAACAACTCAGAGAACCCGCTTTACGAGCATTTTGATAGGCTGCTTGAGATAGCGAGCCGATACGATGTCACTTTGAGCTTAGGTGATGGAATGCGTCCCGGGGCGTTGGCTGATGCTGGCGATTCTGTTCAATGGTATGAGACATCGGTGCTTGGTGAATTGACGCTGCGTGCATGGGAAGCAAATGTGCAAGTGATGATTGAGGGACCCGGGCATGTTCCGATGCACCATGTTGAAGCACATGTGAAGATGATGAAGGCTCTTTGCCATGGGGCACCAATTTACCTGCTTGGTCCGCTGACATGCGATGTGGCAGCCGGTTACGACCACATAGCTGCTGCTATTGGTGGTGCTATCGCGGCGTCGGCTGGTGCTGATTTCCTTTGCTATGTCACGCCGGCGGAGCATTTGAGGTTGCCAACGCCTGAAGATGTGCGCGTTGGCATAATAGCAAGCCGAATTGCAGCTCACTCCGCCGACATAGCAAAGGGGGTTAAAGGGGCACTCCGTTGGGATGAGCAAATGTCAAGGGCAAGGAAAGAACTTGATTGGAAGAGGATGTATGAGTTGGCAATGGATGGCGATAGGGCAATGGAATACAGGTCTGATATGAGGGATGCTGATAAGGGTGTGTGCAGCATGTGCGGTCAATTCTGCGCTGTAGCTGCGTCTTCGGCGGTTGAGCGCATCTTGATTGAGGGGGCAAAGGGCGATGCGATTTCCGATATACCCGCAGAATGCCCGCTCATCCAGTGACAGCGCCGTGTTGGGCATGCGAGTTTGAATCATGATGCTCATAAGTTCAGCTCTGTGGGGTGACTTGAATTGGATGTCCCAATGCTGACCTTGGACGAAGTTGAGCCACTGCTGAAACGGTTCCAAAGCTTGAGTGTGCTTGTTGTGGGCGATTTAATGCTTGATGAATATATCATCGGCGATGCGGAACGCCTGTCGCCAGAGGCGCCTGTGCCGGTACTGTTGCGCCGTGAGCGCAAGGTTGGACCTGGCGGTGCTGCGAATGTTGTTTGCAACTTGCGCTCATTGGGCGCTCAAGTCTTTGCAGCGGGCGTTATCGGTGATGACACTGCAGGGGATGAGTTGATTTGCCTCCTTGAATCAATTGGTGCAGATGTCAGCGCAATCGTCACCGAGACCTTTCGCCCGACAACACTTAAAACTCGTGTCATCGCCCACAAACAGCAGCTTGTGCGGATTGACTACGAAGTTAGAACGCCGATAAGTGACATGACATGTGATGCAATAATTGAGCGCATCATGCCTTTGCTTCCAAAAGTGAATGCTCTAATAGTCTCGGACTATGCAAAGGGTGTTGTTAGGGAGAGATTGCTGGAAGCACTCAAAAAAGCCCCAGCGCGCAACACCATATTGCTGTGTGGCGGTCCGAAGCCGCGCAATATAGCTTCATTTATTGGATTTGACCTTCTGAGCTTTAACACTGCCGAGGCGATTGAGTCAGCCATGCTCAATGGCGAGCCGGCAAACGACTACAAGCAAGTTGGAAGCTTGCTTGCAAGCTCGCTCAATGTCAAATGGCTTGTGATAACAAGGGGTGAGGAAGGGGCAAGCTTGTTTGATGGCAATGGATGGTTATGTGACATACCTTCCTATCGCGTGACGGTATATGATGTTGCCGGAGCTGGTGATACATACCTCGCTGCGATCGCTTTAGCTTTGGCTTGCGGGGCTGATTTTGTGACGGCGGCTAAATTGGCGAACGCTGCAGCAGCTGCGGCAGTCCGCAAGGTTGGTGTTGCTCCAGTAACTGCTGATGAGATACGGCAAGTTGTTGGCGGCAGGTTGATTTGATTAAGGGTGGATGCAGTTGATTGGATGGGTGACTAATAATGCCATTTTCAAAGATTAAGGTGACACCTAAACCCATGTAGCGTTCGTGCTTGTCCGAGGCGGCCGTTTGGGCTCTCCGCCAAAAAGTGGCTGCGTTTTGTTAGTTTTTATCGTTTCATGATCCAAACGGCAATCATGCCGCTTTAATTTGTTGAAATGGTTTAAACCGCTCAAGCCATTTTGAGCAACTTCATTCATCCAAAAACGATGTTGCCTCTATGGATGAAGTTGTGAGTTCTTTAATCAATACTTGCTGTGACGATGGGTTGATGTGAATGAAGTTCACCCCGTGTGCATTGACCATAGCAGGTTCAGATTCAAGTGGCGGTGCGGGCGTGCAAGCCGATTTGAAAACATTCACAGCATTGGGTGTCTTTGGGGCATGCGCTATAACGGCATTGACAGCTCAAAACACCCTCGGCGTAAGTTCGGTTTTGGAGGTGCCCGCCGAATTTGTTGCCGCTCAAATTGATGCCGTTGCAAGCGACTTAAAAGTCGGCGCAACTAAAACTGGCATGCTATCAAATGCAAGCATCGTTGAAGTTGTATCGGCGAAGGTGAAGGAGCATAACTTAAAACCGCTCGTTGTTGACCCCGTCATCATTGCCGGAACTGGTGCAAGATTGCTCAGCGAAAATGCCATTGATGTGTTGAAACGGGAATTGTTGCCGCTCGCCACGATAGTCACGCCCAATGTTTATGAAGCCGAGGTGCTTAGCGGCATCAAAGTGACATCGCTTAATAGCGCAATGGATGCAGCGATAGCGCTGTATGACCTTGGCGCATCCGTGATTGTGATCAAAGGCGGGCATTTAGAGGGAGATGAGGCTATTGACCTGGTCTACGATGGTAACCGCTTTCTTGAGCTCCGTTCAAAGCGCTCTACCAAAGGGAAATTGCATGGTGCTGGATGCGTCTTTTCAGCCGCGATAACTGCTGCCCTTGCAAAGGGAGCCACCGAAGCTGAAGCAATTAAAAGCGCAAAACAGTTTATTCAACGCTCCATTGAAGGAGCGTTCCCAATCGGTTCGGGGCTTATACCTGTTAACCCGTTGCAATTCTGAAAATGTTGGCAGGCAGCGAGCTATTTCGGCTTGCCGTATTTGGCTTCAAACTCCTCGTCTGATAGCTCAAAGAAATCGCGGTTCATTTGGATGTAGCCCCTCATCTCATCTGGCACATCATCTTCATGCTGTGGCACTGGTGGTTCCTGTGGGCATACTTCGTTGCATGTGCTGCATTCGGTGCACTCATCTGGATTAATGTAAACCATATCTGTGCCCTCATGGATGCAGCTTACAGGGCACTCCTCAACGCATGTCATGCACTTTGTGCAGCCCTCGGTGATGACATACGGCATCTCAATCCCCCTCCTTCCATTGCTCTTTTACAACCTCACCTGCGCTTGCTCAACAGCACAAATGTAACCTCACGCAAGTATAACGCATTTACTATGCCACTAATTTGTCTGACTGCCCGATATGTGTTCTGCTTTACCTTCATCCAACCACTCTGCGGCGCTGCAATTGCTGCTGCGTGATACAATAGTTGAAGCAACAGGCTTCCATCAAAGCAAGGAGGAAAAGGCAACAGTGCGCTACACAACATCATCGCACTCGCATCGGCATCAACACTGCATGCTCTGGTCAAAGGTTGCATATATAGCGGTTCCAATATTGCTCCTTGCACTGATTATCTGCACAAGCTTTACCAACCGCCATACTTTATCATCCATTTTCACGCGTCACAAAGCGTCCCAGGAAAAACAATTTAACGGTGTTGTGAAGTCAAAAGAGCCCAGAATTACGTCCCCGCCAAGTGGCTATGCTGTTCCAATCCTTTGCTACCACGACTTCCGTGATGATGGGGAGCACATGCGTTGGGTGACGCCACCAAAGCGATTCGAAGCGCACTTGCAAATGCTGAATGCTCTTGGATTCAAATTCCTAACCATGAGTGAGGCTGTAGAAATAATGCGGGGTCGTTGGGATAAGCCTATCCCTAAGCGTCCCGTCGTTATAACGATAGATGACGGCTTTCGTTCGGCATACAAAATCGCCTATCCGTTGCTTTCCAAGCATGGTGCCAAGGCGACATTGTTCATTTACACAAACGCTGTGGGCAGGTTCGGTCTATCATGGGGGCAACTCAAGGAGATGGTCCAGTCGGGCAGAATTGAAGTCGCATCGCACACTGTCACTCATACCAATCCGAATAGCCTCAAGAAAAGACTCAGCCCGGATGACTATCGTGAGCGCTTGGTGTATGAGTTCATCGCCTCAAAGCGCTTGCTTGAACATAAGCTCGGCGTAAAAGTGAACGGGCTCGCTTACACTTGTGGTATAGTTGATTCCGTCGCTATGGAGATAGCTCGTGCTGCTGGATACAAATGGGCAGTGACGATTGCCCCAAAGCCGTTTACGCCTCACACGAACCCTTATCGCATACCGCGCTACGGGGTAAGCAACAGCACTACAGTTTTGGTGCTCAGGAAGTGGCTTACGAGCAAAACATTTGCATTCGCGCAGCTGTCTCATCCGATGAATTGCAAGGTGAGCCATTGAGCTGACGGCGTCCTCAACTAATTCTTGCAGGACCATTAGTCGCCGTCATGGGCTGAGGATGAGATTTCGCTGTAGCGTGGCTTAGATTGGCATTTGCTCAATTTGCACCAAATGAGCTTCCCGTCAACTTGCCAGTGGGTGTCAAAGAAGCCAGCACACACTATTTCATTTGCACCGTCTGTCTCTTGGTCTTCGGTGAATATGGTGAAATCTGGCAGCGTGTCAAATTTGTGGTTTATCGGTAGCCCCTTTCCCCATAGCACACCATCGTAAATGAGAATGTAACGGCTCTGGTTTAATGGATTGGGATAAACAAGCACTTGCCCAAGCTTCTTTTTGATCGCCCTCGTTGTAATTTCGTGGATGCCTATACGGTAGCCATCCTCAAGGAAACGCACCGGGAGCTCTCCGGAGATGAGCTTAACGAGACGGTTTTCATTTGGTCCGCCAACGGCGATAATGTTATACTGTTTGATTTGCTCCTCTGTTACCTCGGTGTCCTTAAGTATTGTTGCCACCCCATCCGAGAATTCAACCCACTCATCTGCAAGCTGCTTTGCCTTAGCTTCATTCTCAGCTTTGGTCTCCTCGTCACCCAATGTCCCTTGCACTATGATGAACCTGTGCATGTATGCATGCCATACAGGACCGCAAAGATTGTGCGTCTTTGCTAAGACACCTTTGCGCTCGCGAAGCCTGTGGGAAAGTTTTATCGGCTTTACCAATTCACCCTGCGCGATGGTGCTCCCATTCAATATTAGTCGGAACTTCTTTGCCGGCTTTATAAGCTCTGGGTGAAGCTCCAATGAGAGTGCTGCTACATTTCTCGTGTTCACAAAAATTGTTCCGTTGGGGAGAGCTGAGGCTTTGACAGTGGAACGGGTGCACCATTCTTCAAGTTCGTCAATCGTCGCCCAGTATGCTCTGTTATACGCTGTAGTGAAGGTGTGATAAATGAGGCGCTTCGGCAATGCCTGACGGCGCTTGCCCTCAAACCACTCAAACACCTTTTCAAACAGAGAGCTGTCAAAGTAAATCCAATGCGACTCATCTCGGAGTATGTTTACCGTTGCTGGGCAGCCAAAGCTTGACAGGCGTTTAGCCATAAGATTTGCGTTTGCCACAGGGACAAGCAGGTCTTTCTCGCCGTGAATAATTAATGTGGGGAAGTTTAAAGCGTTTTCGGCAAGCATATATGGGTTCTCAGCTATGAGCACACACGCCCTTGGCGGTGGAAGTGTTGTTTGGTCAAGTTCACCCCAAAGGAAGTGATAGCGCCTTGCAGCAACAACAGCGACAGCAGCAAACAGATGCGGGTTGTGCAGCGCAATTATATATGCACCGTAGCCACCCATTGAGACGCCTAAAAGGTAAATCCTATCCTCATCAATGCTGTAATGTGATATTGTCCTTTTGAGGGCTTCCAAGACATCCTGCTCACCTATGTGTATGAAGTCGGTGTTCTTCCTTCCGTGCGGTTGAAGAATGATTAGGTTGTGTTTGTCGGCTATGCGATATATATCATCGCCAAGCAGCCATGGGTTGGCTTTGTTGATTGATGGATCATAGCCGTGAAGGAAAACGATGAGGGCATGCTTTGATGACGGCTTGTAATTTTGGGGCACATAAACCCAGTAAGGTTGCGCTGAGCCATCAGCCGGCGAAAAATACGCACGCTCAACTAATCCGACCGCCCCCCTGAGCATGTCCTCCTTTCTTTCCCACGCATTCATAGCCTCTTCAGCTTCCCTGAGCGCCTTCGCTATCTCGCTGTTGCTCCACCACCAGCTACCTCCGCCAAGCATGATTTTAGCCTTATCAAGTTTCAGACGAGCTAACGCACCAAGCTCACAATGCTCTTCACTCCCAAGTGATCTTTCAAGGCGTGAATATCTTACTTCCAGCTCTTCGTATTGTTCGTGGAGAGTCGTTTGCCTTTGCAGCGGTCTTCTAAATGGCGGTGCAGCGAGGATGTAACTGATACACAGCATTAGCATCGTTAGCAAAAGCCATCTTGACACCTTGCTATGATGGGTCTCTGCAAGTTCTTTCGGCACATTCGCCGCTCGCATCATGTCTAATCCCTCACATATTCAATCCGCCGTCAATTACGAAGACCTGCCCTGTAATGTAACCAGCAAGCTCAGTGCACAGGAAAACCACAAGGTGAGCGACCTCCTCAGGGCGCGCGAATCGCTGCATCGGGATAAGTTCAAGCATCGCCTTCTTTTTTGTTTCTGACAGAGACGCTATCATATCGGTTTCAACTACCCCTGGGGCAACAGCATTGACAGTTATTCCCGACCTCGCCACCTCTCTCGCAACAGCTTTTGTGAAGCCAATCAATCCGGCTTTAGCAGCACAGTAGTGCGCTCTCATTACATCCCCCATCAGCCCAGCATCCGAAGAGATGTTGATGATGCGTCCCCACCGATTTTTTGTCATGCTCCTGAGCGCCGCTTTCGTGCACAGGAAAGCGCCCTTCAGCGAGGTGTCCACGACTTCATTCCATTCGGCTTCGCTCATCAGCATCACGAAACTCTCTTTCAAGATGCCGGCGTTGTTGATGAGTATGTCTACTTTGCCCCACTGTGCAACCACTTTAGAAAACATCTCGTTGACTTGTGATGCGTCTCGCACATCCGCTTGTATTGCGAGTGCTTCTCCCCCTTGGGACTGAATTAACCCGACAACTCTCATTGCGCCCTCAGCATCCTGCCTGTAATTTACGGCTACAGACGCGCCCTCCTTTGCGAGGCGAATCGCAATCGCCGCCCCAATGCCCCTTGAAGCGCCCGTCACCAAAGCAACCTTGTTTGATAACTCCATCCGCATAGCTATCACCATCCAAGGTGGCAAACTCAAATGCAAGCTTTATATGCTATCCCTCAAGCACAACCACTGCGATTGCCAATGTGTTTGTGTGCGTCAGTGAGAGCCAAACCCGTTTGACACCCCTCTTAGAAGCAACTTTTGCAGCGGCACCATAAAGGCAAACCCTCGGAACACCACCGGAATCCCGCACAACAGATATATCACGCCAACTTATGCCCACAAAACCCGTTCCGAGCGCCTTTGCAAATGCCTCTCTTGCGGCATATCGTGCTGCAAAGTGCTGTGCTGGATCATGTTGTGACATGCAATAGGTTGCTTCCTCGGGTTGGAAAATTTTGTTTATGAATCGGTTGCCATAGCGCTCAAGCATTGACCTTATGCGTTCAACCTCAACTGCATCAATGCCTATACCAACTATCGGCATTTTTATTCTCACCCCCTGCCAAAGCGCTCCATTATGAGCTCATCGGCAAATGCTCTTATGTGCATTCACCACCTAAGGGTGCATCTGACAGCGGCTAAACGGACTCAAAGCCCAGAGAGCGAAAAGGTGGCTTTGGCATGCTATCGGTATTCATGAATATTTCCTCACCCAGCTAAATGGGCGAATTTAAAACCCCGTAAAACACACCCAAGCAACTTTAACGCTATAATCTCTTGGAAACGTGGGCGAAGCTAAGTTTGCAGGGATAGATTCCAAACCGCAACAACAATCTCCGTTGCGGAGAGATGCGCTAACGCTGGTATGTAACGGTGCGTTTATAGATGCGCCATACAGCCGGATTCAAAACTCGGTCAGTATTTTCGCTATCTTTTCAACCTTCAATGGGTCAAGCGAGCCGACAAAACTGACTGCAAGCTTGCCGCGCTCAAAAAGCTTAAAGGCTGTCTCCATAACATCCTCGGGAGTTATGCTGTCAATGTTTGAGAGGAGTTCCTCGCTTGGTATGAGTTTGTTGAAGTAGATAAGTTGCCGACCCATTTGAAGCATCTGTCCCATCACGCTCTCGAGCGACATAGTTAGTGATGAGCGCAGTTGTGCCTTTGCCCTTCTTAGCTCGCTCTTCCTTATGCCGTTTTCCAATAGCTTCTGTATTTCGTGCCTGAGTGCAACGGCTGTCTTCTCAACATTTTCTGGCAGGCAATTGAATAAGATCACAAGGAAGCCAGCATCTCTCATACCAATGCTTACACTACCGATGGAATATGCCAACCCTAACCTCTCACGAATTGATTGGAAGAATCTTGAGCTGGCGTTCCCGCCGAGTATGAAATCAAGCAGCACCATACACAGGAAGCGCTTCCTCTGGCGCTGTGAAAAGCCGTGAGAGCCAATGCACACATATGCTTGTGCAATTTCCCTCTTGGCGATTTTTAGCTGAGGCTTTGGAACGGGTGGAAAGAGCTTTGGAACCTGTGCCTTACCGTTAAATGACCCAAACGCTTTTTGCAATTCTTCAACAAACCTTTCATGCTCCAAGCATCCGGAAGCGGTGACAACGGCATTATCCGGCGTGTAGAAACGCTTTAGGAATGACTTGACTGACTTTGCTGTGAACGATTTTACGCTCTCAGGCTTACCAAGAACTGGTCTTGCAAGCGGATGCCCGTCCCAAAGAGCTTCTAAAAGCAACTCTTGAACGAGCTCCTCAGGTGTGTCATTCACCTCGCTGATTTCGGATAACACAACATCTTGCTCAACCTTTATGTCCTTCACTGACATCTCGGGCTCACTCACGAGCTCAGCCATCAACCTGAGCATCTTGCTTAAGCCGTCAGGTAGGACCCGGGCGTAGTAGCATGTCAATTCCCTCTCTGTGAAGGCTTCAAGATATGCCCCAAGCTCATCCACAACCTGTGCTATCCTTCTGCCTGTGTGTCTCTTTGTGCCCTTAAACAACAGGTGTTCGACGAAATGCGCCATGCCAAGCTCATCCTCGCATTCGTATGCCGACCCAGCTTTGAACCAGATCCCGATGGCGATACTTTTCGCCCACGGCAATCTCATCGTAGTCACCTGCATGCCGTTGCTGAGCAGCGATGACTTAACCTCAACTTGCTGCATGACCGAACGCTCACCTCTCACATCTCGGAACACGAATGGCGCAACCATTATGAGTTTAGTAGGGCAAATGATGTCCGCTCAAATCTTTGAGCAATTCAATGTGACCCTGCAATGCTGCGTCGCAAGGTTATTATATCAGGCTTCCGCCAAACTCAGCCGTTGAGGCTGAACGACGGATGAAGACGAATTGGAGGCGCGCGTTAAAATGCGGATTGCCAAGCAGCATTTCTTTCTATGCCGCATACAGTTGAACTCCTTAGGAGTGCAAACATTGCATTAAGGTGGAGTAGGTGGCGGGCGATAGTTTGCTGCTCTTCAGCACCTCTTAGCAGCAATCATTTTGGTGGGGGTGCATGAGCAGTGGAGGAATTTGCCAAGAAGGTCCTTGAGCGGTGTTCGGTTGATGGTGTCAGTTACGCAGATGTGCGCTTTGTTGAGACTCGCTTTGAGGAACTCGTCGTAAAGAATGGGCAACCCGAGACAATAAAGTCCGATTGCAAAATAGGGTTTGGTGTGCGCCTTATCTACAACGGTGCATGGGGGTTTGCGAGCAGTTCAATCTTGAGCGATGAGGAAGGCGAGAGGGTGGCTAAGTTGGCAATTGAGATAGCTAAAGCAAGCGCGTATTTGAAGAGGCGAGATGTCATCCTTGCGCCCGCAAAACCGGTAAAGGCAAAGCATAGGATGCCGTTTGAGATTGACCCATTTGAAGTGCCTTTGGAAGAGCGCCTCTCGTTGCTCTTGCGAGTTGATGAATTGATGCGCTCGGTTGAAGGGATACAGCTCAGTGAGGCGAGCATGTCGCTTTGGCATCAAAGGAAGTTGTTCGTTAGCACCGAAGGAGCAGCTATTGAGCAGGAGAGGATTGAAGTTGGAGCTGGAATGACAGCAACTGCGGTGAGAGGGAGCGATGTCCAACGGCGTTCATATCCAGCTGCGCATGGTGGAAACTTCGCGGCAAAGGGATATGAGTTTATCCTGTCGCTGAATTTGGAGGAGCACGCGCGGCGCATCGCTATGGAGGCAGTCCAGTTGCTTGATACCGAACCATGCCCGTCAACTGTTACGACAGTCATAATCGGTTCCAACCAGATGGCGTTGCAGGTGCATGAATCGTGCGGTCATCCGACCGAGCTTGACAGGGTGTTTGGGACTGAGGCGAGCTTTGCTGGGACAAGTTTCCTGACGCCGGATAAGTTGGGCAATTTTGAATATGGATCCCAAATAGTGAACATTGTCGCTGATGCCACAATTGAAGGCTCACTTGGCAGCTTTGCATATGACGACGAAGGTATACCGGGACAACGTTTCCACCTCGTTAAGGAAGGCATATTCGTCGGCTACTTGGCTTCCCGTGAGACCGCCCCTTTGATAGGCTTGAAAGGGAGCAATGGCACCATGCGCGCCGAAAATTACAACGCCATCCCGCTCATCAGGATGACGAACATCAATTTGGAGCCGGGAGATTGCACGCTTGAGGAGATGATAAGCGACGTTGGCGAAGGCATTTTTATGGACACGAACAAGAGTTGGAGCATTGATGACAAACGCCTCAACTTCCAGTTCGGATGCGAGATAGCATGGTTGATACGAAACGGCAGGCTCGTGAAGATGATCAAGAACCCAACATACACCGGCATCACTTACGAGTTTTGGAGAAATTGCGATGCCGTTGGGAATGAGAGCGAATGGCAACTTTGGGGGCTGCCAAATTGCGGCAAGGGTGAACCGATGCAAACAATGCATGTTGGGCATGGAGTTCCACCGGCTCGTTTCCGGAATGTTCGTGTCGGCGTAGTGAAGTGAAATGGGCTGTGAGACAGGTGGCAAAGATGCCTCTATTTGATGCCTTGTCTTTCCGAAAGACAGTTTATGCAAGTGGTGGTTGTCATTCCGATGCGTTGCGTCCCGGCATAATCCTTAGCGAGGATGAGCACGAGCTGTTGCTTGACTGTGTGCGCTGCGGTTTTTGTCTGGCGTCTTGCCCAGCATTCGCACAGACGCTTGATGAAGCTGATTCCCCTCGTGGAAGGTTGCATCTTCTTCGGGCACTTTTTGAGGGCAGGATAAACCTGACGGAAACACTGCTCAAGCACTTTGATGTGTGCTTAGCATGCAGGGCTTGTCAAGCTGTTTGTCCATCGGGTGTGCGTTATGGCTTTTTGATTGAGCTTGTGAGGGCAAGGCTTGAGAGGATGGGATATGGTGTAACAAGGCACAGCCCCTTGCTCAGAATGCTCATAAAGTGGGTTTTCCCTTACAGGCGGCGATTCAATGCATTTGTTTCGTTCGTGGAGATGGTGAGGAAAATTGGGCTTGTGAAATTGGCGAGTCAGCTCGCAGATAATATTGCCTTCACTGACAGGTTGCGCAAATGGCTGCAAGTTGAAGGCATGTTGCCGCGTGAGCGCCAAAGGAATGCTTTCTATGATGGAAGGAGCGTTATACCACCGAAAGGGAAGCGCAGGATGAGGGTCGGATTCCTTTTGGGCTGCGCTTCAGATGTGCTGCTAAAGAGTGTCAATGAAGCGAGCGTCAAAGTCCTTGCACACCTTGGCTGTGAGGTGGTCATACCGAATGGACAAACTTGCTGTGGCGCAATCGCTATGCATGTTGGATTTGAAGAGGATGCAAAGAGGTTTGCAAGGCGCAACATAGAGGTTTTTGAAAAGCTCGGGCTTGATGCCATAGTTACAAACGCAGCTGGCTGCGGCGCTGCAATGAAGGAATATTCGCAATGGCTCAGAGATGATGAACTGTTCAGCGAGCGCGCTTTCAAGTTCTCTTCACTCGTGCGCGACTTCAGCGAGTTAGTTTGCGAGCTGCCCTTCTCAGAAACGATGAAACCGTTGCTCATGCGTGTCACTTACGATGACCCATGCCATCTGCTTCATGCCCAAGGTATAAGGGAGCAGCCAAGAAAGCTAATTGCGGCGATACCCTCAATTGAATTTGTTGAGCTTGAGGAGTCGGATATTTGCTGCGGTGGCGCCGGAATTTATGGCTTGCTCTTCAGCGAGAATTCAATGTGGCTGCTTGAGCGCAAACTGGAAAGGATAAGGGAAAGCGGCGCTGATGTTGTAGTGACCGCAAACATAGGTTGCCAGCTGCAACTGCAATATGGCGTTAGGTGCTATGGTTTAAATGTGAAGGTGATGCACATAGCTGAGTTGCTCGCATTATCGTATGAGATTGGCAGGTGATAAGACGATGGGGTGCGAATGGTATGACCAAAAGGTTTGGCTTAGGCGTTATCCGCAGGGTGTTCCTTCATCACTCCAATATCCCGAGGTGCCTCTTGATAGCATTTTGAGCGAGGCATCAAAGCGCTATCCAAATAAGGCTGCCACGCTGCTATACGGTGCTCGCATGAGTTACGGTGAGCTTGATGAGCTTGCGACCAAGTTTGCGTTTGCCGTTCAAAACATTGGTGTCGGCTTCGGTGAGAGGGTTGCGCTTATGCTGCCGAATTGCCCGCAGTTCGTAATCGCATACTATGGGGTTGTAAGGGCTGGGTGCATCGTTGTGCCATTGAATCCGCTTTTGAGCTGGTATGAACTTAATGCGCTGATGAAGGATTGCGGCGCGAGGATGATCATCACTCTGGATGCGCTCATGGATAAAGTCAGTGCAGCGCTGCATGGCACAGCAATAAAGCATGTGGTTGCCTCATCGCTTGCAAGCTATGTGCCAGTGTGGTTGAGTTTGCCCGTGTGGCTAAAGACGCGCCCCAAGGGGAAGGTTGAGTTGCCGAGCGATGTCAGCGTTCATCAGTTTGAGCAACTGCTGCGTGTTCAGGGCAAACCAGCCCCGCACAACATAAACCCTCGCGATGATACGGCTGTTTTCCAATACACTGGTGGGACAACAGGCTTGCCGAAAGCCGCCATGCTAACCCATTACAATCTTGTAGTTAACGCTCATCAGTGCAGTGCTTGGGCAACGGAGTTGAAAGACGGCGAGGAAACTTTCATCTGCGTCCTGCCCTTCTTCCACTCATATGGGATGACTGCATGTCTGAGCTTTGGTGTGCTTAAATGTGCCACGCTTGTTTTGGCGCCAAGGTTTGATGTTGCCGAGACAACAAAACTTATCTCAAGGTATCGTGTCACCGTCTTCATGGGCGTCCCAAGCATGTATGGTGCAGTCAGCTATCATGCGCAGCGCAGCAACATTGACATCACCTCAATTAAGGCATGCATTAGCGGTGGTGCGCCTTTGCCGAAGCAAATTGCGGTTGAGTTTGAGCGTGTTACTGGTGGTAAGCTCGTTGAGGGTTATGGCTTGACCGAGGCATCTCCGGTTACGCACATCAACCCAATTTGGGGTGGAGAGGCGAAGATTGGCAGCATAGGTTTGCCCATACCGGATACTGAGTGCAGGGTGGTGGATTTGGAGACCGGAGCAAACTGCGTTCCAGTTGGAGAGGTCGGTGAACTCATCATAAGGGGTCCGCAAGTGATGAAGGGCTATTGGAATAGACCGGAAGAGACAGCGCAAACATTGCGTGATGGATGGCTATACACCGGCGACATCGCAAAGATGGATGAGGATGGCTACTTTTACATCGTTGACCGAAAGAAGGACCTGATCATAGTTGAAGGCTTCAATGTCTATCCGAGGGAAGTTGAGGAAGTGCTTTACAGTCACCAGAAAGTTAAAGAGGCTGCGGTGGTGGGCGAGAAACACCCTGTGCGCGGCGAGATAGTCAAAGCATATGTTGTGCTTCGTGAGGGGCAAGATGCAACTGAAATTGAGATAATTGAGTTCTGCCGTGAGAGGCTATCGCCATATAAGGTTCCAAGAGCTGTGGAATTTGTGAGCGAGTTGCCCAAGTCAGCAATAGGGAAAGTGCTCCGCAGGAAGCTTAGGGAAAATCAGACCGGTGAATAAGCCCAAATGATGCTCCCTGAAACACCCAAGCAATCTTTGATTACGAGCAGGGTTTGGAATTGCTTTCCTCACCGCCTTTGAGGAGATGGATGGTGGAGGGCGTGAGCAAATTGAAAGTTCTTGTTACAGGGGCTTCCGGACAGCTTGGAAGTGACCTTGTTGATGAACTCCTTATGCGCTCGCACGATGTTGTGGCGCTCTCTCGCTCTCAGCTTGACATTACGAACTGTGGTGCGGTAGCTGCAGCCATCAGGGAGCATCGCCCAAGCGTGTTCATAAACTGTGCGGCGATGGTGAATGTTGATGCTTGTGAGCTTGATGTGGAAGCCGCCATCAAAGTCAACGCGCTCGCAGTGTGGCACATTGCGGTGCTGTGCTCAAAAGCCAAAGTTAAGTTGGTGCAAATAAGCACAGACTATGTGTTTGATGGCGAGAAGAATTCGCCATACACTGAAGCCGATGTGCCAAACCCGATCAATGTTTACGGACTCACAAAATTCTTTGGCGAGATGTTCGTGCGCAATTACTGTGATGAGCATTTAATAGTCCGCACAGCTGGGCTATATGGTATTCGTGGAAGCCGATCCAAAGGTGGAAACTTTGTTGAGTTCGTGATTGGTGCAGCGCTTAAGAATGAGCCATTGCGCCTTGTCACCGATATGGTGACGAGTCCGACATTCACAAGAGACTTGGCTTCAAAGCTATGCGAGCTCGTTGAAGCCGAGGCTCACGGTATAGTGCATGTAGTCAACTCTGGACAGTGCAGCTGGCATGAGTTTGGAAGCCGCGCATTGAGTCTAATGGGTTTGGATGTCCAAGTCATACCGATCGTATCGGACGAGCTTGATCGCCCAGCGCGCCGCCCAAAATACACACCCCTTGTTAGCATTCGCTTGGACGATTTTGGTGTTGAGCCGCTGAGGGATTGGCGTGAGGCACTTCATGACTACCTATGCATTAGAGGTTTGCTAAAACAATAGCTCATGCGATGAAGGGGTGAGGCTGATGAAGCCATGTTTGATATGGTTGGCACTCACGATTTTGTGTGCAAAAGCGATCGCTCAACCAAAAGGCTATGTCGTTCATGCAACAATCTCTGGTGGCTTTGAGCCCGGCAAAGAAGCAAAGCCGGTATACGAGGTTACTTACATAAGCGGTGAGAAGCTGCGGTATGAGTTCAGGGATTTGGTCGTAATTGCTGACACAAAACGGGATGAGGTCACAGTCATTTCACAATCTCGCCGTGAGTATGCCATCGTCAAGCTTGAACGATTGCGCCAGATTGCTGAGGGCATGCGCAGGGCGCTTGAAGAACAGCTTAGAAAGCTTGAGGAACGAATGAAGGAGGCTAAACCCGAGGAGAAGCAAAAGCTCATACAGTTGCTTGCCATGCTCGCTTTCCTGAATCAAAGGTTTAAGTCAGTCGTTGTTAAGGAGGCTGGTATGGATAAGATTGCAGGGTATATGTGCAAACGATTTCAGGCTCTCGGTGATGGGGATTTAGTTGCGGAGTTTTGGTTTTGCGAGGCTTTGAAAGTCATGGTGAACATCAAGGAGCTTATGGATGTGGCGTTTGCATTGACGCCTGTGCCGGCAATGGTGCGCCAAGTCTATGAAGCCATTACAGAGAGGGTTAGTGGATTGCCGATGAGGCAAGAGTTATACAAGCCTGTGAGGATAACTCGCACCGTTACGAAGGTGGAGAGCAAGCCTCTGAAAGAAAGCCTCTTTGCCCCTCCGAAGGATTATGCCAAAGTGGATTTTGAAAAATTCATTCCGGGCACCAAGTGAGGATAATCCATCCTGATCTGTGCCGTGCTTTACGATGTAGCTGCACAGTGTTAAAATGAAAAGCGGCATTGTGGAGGGATGCGCCGAGTGGCTAAGGCGGCGGCCTGCTAAGCCGTAGGGGGGTTATGAAGCCTCCCTCCCGGGTTCGAATCCCGGTCCCTCCGCCATACAATTTGGGTTGCGAAAGGGCGCGCCCGTAGCTCAGCTGGAATAGAGCACGGGACTACGGATCCCGGGGTCGGGGGTTCGAATCCCTCCGGGCGCGCCAAAGTGTTTTTAGCCTTCCGAATGAATTGTGGGTGGCGTGGATTGAAATGCGCCCGTAGCTCAGCCGGACAGAGCGCTGGCCTCCGGAGCCAGAGGTCGCGCGTTCGAGTCGCGCCGGGCGCACTGGCGTATTGGTAAAGCCATAGATTGCTGCCCCTGTAGCTCAAGAGGACAGAGCGGCGGCCTCCTAAGCCGTAGATCCCGGTTCGAGTCCGGGCAGGGGCACACCAAATGTTTGGAGAGCCCCAAGATAGCTCACATTGGTGAGTTGTGATGCCTTCCCGAAGGTCAGGTGAAGCTGTAAGTTCTCCCATATTCGTCTCAAACGAAGATGTGGCGTTCATGCGCCTCGCAATTGAAGAGGCAATGAAAGCCTTTGAGAGCGGCGAAGTGCCTGTCGGTGCCATTGTTGTGTGCGGCGGAAAGGTGGTAGCGAGGGCACACAATATGCGCGAAAGCCTAAGGTCACCGTTGGCGCATGCAGAAATGCTCGCCATTGAAGCAGCTGCCAAAGCCACCGGTGATTGGCGTCTTAATAGAGCAACTCTTTATGTCACACTTGAGCCATGCCCTATGTGCGCTGGTGCAATGATTCAAGCGAGGCTTGGAAGGCTAGTCTTTGGTGCATACGATGAGAGAGCCGGTGCGGCTGGGTCGGTTGTAAATCTGTTTGGCTTAAGCCCTTTTGATGGCATCGTTGCAGTGGTTGGTGGCGTGTTGTGTGAGGAGTGTGCGGGTTTGCTTCGGCGCTTCTTTGAGCAGCGAAGGTGAGTTATTATTCAGGTTGAAAATGCTGAGCGGTTCGGTGAGTCATCGTGGGAATGACCTCTCGTGAACGGCTCTTATGTGCTTTTTCATGTGGCTCGCCCGACAGGATTCCTGTATCGCCGCAGGGGCTCGGAAGGCTTGATAAGGATGGGGAGCTTGCGAGGTTGCTCATTGAGCGCACCGATATCATCATCTACGCTGGCAGTGCTTGCAATTGCTTCATTGGGAGTGAAGTGAAGTTTGATGTTGAGACTGATGGTGCCTTGACAACCATCACCTACCACACCCCGAAAGGCGATATTAAGCGCTTGGTGAAGTCAACCGGAATAACGAGAGCAGCTATTGAGTTCCCATGCAAGTCACCTGACGATGTGGAGAAGCTGCTCTCAATCACCTATGTGCCGCCATCCGATGAGGAGTTCAACGCAGCGCTTGCTAACTTCAACTATTGGAAGGACAGGGTTAGAGATGAGGGTGTAGTTTTGTGGGAGTTGCCGAATGCTATTTGCTTTCCGGCAGAGTGGTTCTCTCCACAAGACTTTTGCCTACTTTGGGCTGATGCGCCTGATGCCATGATTGAGTTGGTAAGCGTGGCAAATGAGCGCTTGATGATGTTTGTTGAGAGAGCTTGCAAAGCTGGCGTTGATGGCTTTAGGATAATCGGCGGCGAATATGCATCTGTCCAACTTGGTCCCAAGGCGTTTGATATTCTGGTGCGCCAATTTGATAAGCGCCTTGTGGCTCTGATGCATGAATACGGTGCGATCGCCTATTATCACAACCATGGGCCGATCATGCGCTATCTTGGGATGATCGCTGACATAGGTGTTGATGCCCTTGACCCGCTTGAGTCTCCGCCTTGGGGCGATTGCAATTTGGCGGAGGCCAAAAGGTTGCTTCGTGGCAAAGTGTGCATTGTTGGGAATATGGACGATATGGAAGTGTTAAATAGCAAACCGCCGGAAGTTGTTCTCTCCATCGGCAGGGAATTGATCGAGGTTGCAGGTCCGGATGGCTTCGTCTTGAGCGGGACAGCGTCCGGGACTTATGGTGAGAGGGCTGCTTTAAACTTCCTAAAGCTTGTTGAGCTTGCAGAGGAGATGTCTTCACGATAAGCAATGTATGCTTTCAATTGCACCAATGGGATTTCAATAACTTCTCTGTTTGCCGCGCTGCCGTTGCAAGTTTAGGATAATCCATATATCGGAAGCGTCAATGCGCGGTTGCAGAAAGAGACTTCGTATGTGTCTCTTCCATGCTCCGGATGGCAACCGACGCAACGATGGTAATGCCCTCTTTAAAAGCTCCCACCTGTGGCGCTCAACGCGCGCCTGCAAGCGCTTTCTTAATATGACCGTGTGTCTGTAATCGCCACGCATCCCTTCACCTTCCTGTGCCAGTAAAGCCATGCCAGAATTATAATTCCCACAATGCACGCAAGCTGTGCCTGTGTCAAACCGATGACGATAACCTTTGCTGAGATGCCCCTTCGGAAAAACTCGTTTGCGAATCTGAGGAGCAAGTGCAGGATTAGTGTCACAATCATCTCCTGACCGGAGAAACTTCTCACCCTGTGCAATTTCCTCAAAATGATGAAGACAAGCAGCGCACCTGCAATTTCATACAATGGCACAGGGTGAGATGGCGGTGTCATTGTTCCTTCCTCGGTTAGAAAGCGCATTGCCCAAGGCAGGTCAGTTGGATAGCCGATGCAACACCCATTGAAGAGGCAGCCAACCCTCCCAAGCGCATAAGCCAAGATATAGCCCTGTGAGAGGGCGTCTCCTACCTCCCAAAAGTTGATGCCGTGCAATTTGCAGACCAGCGCAAGGCTTGTTATGCCGCCAATGAGTGCCCCAAAAAGCGATAACCCGCCGGCACGCAAATTGAGGGCATTCAATGGGGCGTTTGTATATTCATTCCAATTGAGGGCAACATAAAGTATGCGCGCGCAAATAATCCCTGTGGGGACGACAACGAGGGTTGCTATGCCAATGAAGTCAACCGGAAGATCGCGCTGTTGGAACTCGCGCCTTGACCATGCTAAGCCTATTAATAAGCCAAGAGCGATCGCCACACCATATGTGCGCAACTCAAACGAACCAATGCGAATTAAAACTGGATGCATTGCGCCCGCTACCTTCCCTTTGAAATTGAGGCAAGGTCTTCACCTTCAATGATACGCATTATATCACCTTGGGCAGCTGTTGAAGAGGCATGTTTAAAGGTGCGGAGATGGCACAGCATGATGCGTGATGCAGAGCTTAAAATGTGTGGGTTGCTTGGTGCACGCTTCAAGTGCGCCTGCGGAAGAGAGCATTTCATACCTACTAAGCAAGTTGTGGTTGAGAATGAAGCAATTGGATTGTTAAGCGAGCTGTGCGAGCGCAACGGCATGACCGGCAAGTGTAACCTTTTGGCTGACAGCACGACTTACGAAGTTTGTGGGAGAGAGGCTGCAAGTGAACTTCGCTCAAGCGGGATTCATCCCCATGAGATTGTGCTTGATAACCCGAGGGCGGACGAAAAGACTTGTGAGGCAGTGATTTCGCTTGCAAACCCTCATGGCGAATTTTGGCTCGCTGTCGGCTCAGGCACAATTAACGATATAGCTAAGTTTGTGAGCACGAAGGCAAGCCAACCCTATGCTGTTGTTGCTACCGCGCCGTCAATGAACGGCTACACATCATCAATCGCTGCATTAACCGTCGGCGGGTTGAAGATGACATTGCCTGCCAACCCGCCTGTTTTTGTTCTTGCAGATTTGAAGGTGCTGTGTGAAGCGCCATATGAATTAATAGCTGCCGGGCTTGGCGATGCTATTTCAAAGCCAGTCTCAAATGCCGATTGGATGCTTGCACATATCTTTTTTGGGGAGCACATATGCGAGTTTTGTCTTCAATTGCTCTCCCATGCGGAGCCGCTATACGTGCAAAATGCCTCGGCACTGAAAAGTCGTGAGCCAACCGCTATCAGGGCGCTCATGGAAGCGCTTTGCCTCGCCGGGATAGCGATGACCATAGCCGGCAGTTCAAGTCCTGTTTCAGGCGGTGAGCACCTTATATCGCATGCCCTTGATATGCATGCGAGTGTCATCGGGCGTAAGGTGAACCTTCACGGCGCGCAGGTTGGAGTCGCAACACTATTCTCAGTGGCGCTTTATGAGCGCCTGTTTGAGCTTGATGTGAGAAAGCTTAACCCCTATGGGTTAGCGCAGCGCTATACAGCCCTTGATGAATGGATCACGAGGCTGCGCCGTTTCTTTGGCGAGGTTTATAATCGCGTCTTTGAGCAGTTCGCAATGAAGTATCCCGCATCGCAGGATGAGTTCCTGCGCAGGGTGGAATGCGCTATCTCAGTTTGGGAGGATGCTAAGTCAATGCTTTGCAAGGTGTTGCGAAGCCATGATGAGCTGCGCAAAGCGTTGCTTGAAGCTGGCGCACCAACAAAAGTTGACGAGTTGGGCATAAATCGGGGTGAGTTCCGTGAGGCTGTCATGCTGGCTCGCACGATACGCTCAAGGTATACCGTGCTTGACTTGGCAAGCGAACTTGGCATATTGCCCGATGAGCTTGATGAACTTATGGAGCGTTCGCAGATCTGAAAAAAACCGTGATGCTGAGGGTGGTGTTTGGCATTGCACACCGAGCACAGGAAACAACGAATCATAAGGCTGCTTCAAGCCGTGGAGAATGAAGCAAGGCATATGGGTAAGAAGGTTGAAGAGGACGACTTCTCAGGGCAGTTTGAGTGCCTATTTAGGCTGGTAGAGCACATTGAGACAGTAAGGAGGCTGTGTGTGCGAAATTATGCTGAGACGCTCTTTTCGGTGACAGCTCGCACCGAGGATGTTGAGGAAGCAGTTGAACAGCTTATGAATTGCCTCATCAGGCTTAAGAGCTTGTAGGTGCGGTCAACTTTGGCATAAGGCAGGTTTTTGGAGATGGGTAGGCCGCTGTGCAAATTTCGGGCGTTGAAAGTTGGGTGGAAACAAATCATGCTAACAGCGGCTTGGTTGCACACCCTTTTAGGTGGGTGGCTCTTTGAACTCGCCGCGCAACCAAGCAAGTGGACGGTCATGGTCTACATGTGCGGTGATAACGACCTTGAGAGCGCCCTCATCAAGGACTTAAACGAGATGGAGAAGATAGGCTCAACAAATGATGTGAGGATTGTTGCCCAACTCTCACGCTCGCCACTGTATGACACCTCAAATAACAACTGGGTTGGTGTGAGGCGTTACTTCGTCACGAGAGACCCATATGAGGACCCATCGCCAGATGTGCTGCCCAATAACACCATTCGCTCACAAGTGCTTTCCGAAATGGGCATGCTCAACATGGGCACAAAGAAGGCGCTCGTTGATTTTGTCACATGGGCAGTCGCCAATTATCCGGCAGAGCGCTACTTCCTCATCCTGTCAGACCACGGCTCCGGTGTGCGACCTTTTGAGCGCGGGCTGTTGCGCAGGGCAATAATCTTTTCCGACAGCTTCAATGACCATCTCTCAAACCGCGAACTTAAAGAGGCATTTTTGGAGTTGCGAAGAGGCATCCTCAACGAAAAACCGCTTGAGATACTCGGCTATGACGCATCGGAGATGAGCATGATTGAGAATGCGTATCAAGTCAGGCACGCAGCGAAGTATCTCATTGCATCGCAATTGTCAGAGCCAAACGATGGGTATCCATATGACCGTTTCTTGAGCGACCTCACATCAAACCCAAACATCTCCACCGAGGACTTCCTTCATAGGTTCGTCAAGCATTACATCACATCGTATGAACCTGGCAGACCAACAAACGGCGCTGGCAGCTCTGTCACGATCGCCGTTTACAGGCTTAATGCACTGCAAAAGCTTATATCTGCCATTAGCGACCTCTCCGTGAAGTTGAGGCAAAGGCTCTCAAGTTATGCAAGCCTCATTGAGGAATTAAGGCGAATGACACAGTCGTTTTCCGAACACATTTACCGTGACCTTTATCACTTCTGTGAATTGCTTATTCAGCGTTTCCCAGACGAGGAGGTGAAAGATGCGGCACGCAATGTCATAAAAGCTCATGGTCCAAACGGCTCTGGAGCATTGTTTGCTGAGGCTCACAGGACTGGCTTTGACATCAATGTGGACAACGCTCACGGCATCGCAATTTACTTTCCGCCAACGGAGGGCTTTGAGCCCGGTTACCTCACCGACCTTGATTTTGGGAGGGATTGTGAGTGGGGTAGATTCCTTGCGGCTCGCTCCGGGACGGACTTGCTGCCGCCCACCATTCGCTTTCTCATACCAGCCGCTGATGGTGTAAAGCTGCATTTGACTTATCCCATGCTCATCGTTGAGGTGAGGGATGATGGATACGCCGGCTTAAATGAGGCTTCAATCTCAGTCAGCGTTGATGGGGCTAAATTGGGTTCCGGTGAGATCTACTACGATGCGCAAACAGCATTGCTCAAAGTGAAGCCAAAAGCGCCACTGAATCCAGGCAGGCACTCAATCACGGTCTCAGCGAAGGATAACTTTGACAACAGCGCTTCATCGTCAATCTCCTTTGAGGTTGTCCCATACAAGATTAGCAGAGGCATTCGCATGCTCTCTCTCCCAATGGCGACAGCATCACATGACCCAAGGGTTGTGCTCAATGACGATTCTGCGATGTTGGCTCGCTGGGACAATGCTGCTTCAGCATATCGCATATTCCCGGCAGCTGACCGTGATGGCTACGCGTCGTTCCGGCCGAAGAACATTGGCGTCAACTCGCCGCCAGCCGGTGTTGGATATTTTGTGCGATTGAAGGGCGATGTGACAGTGCTGCATGCCGGAGAGCCGATTGACCCCTCACAGCCTTACGATGTCTCCCTCCCAATGGATGGCACCAACATCTCTTGGCACATGCTTGGTAATCCATTCCCTGTCCCCGTCAGGCTGAGTTCTATCTTCGCTATTCACAACGGCGTGAAAATGACCCTTGAAGACGCATTGGCGAAAGGTATCGTCCTTTCACCGCCGTTCATTTACTTGCCCTCAAGCGACCCATTCGCTGCCGGAAGATATGCAACTGTTGGACACAGCTTTGAGTTGCAACCGTTTTCTGCCTTCTGGATTGCCACCTCAACAGATGTTGTGATGCGATTCATGCCGCCGATTGACGAAGTTAGATCCGTTGAGCGTTTTTCATCAGCCCTCTCAAAGCATCTTGCACCGCCCGCGAGTGAGGAAGTATGGCGAATCAGGTTAACGGCAAGTTGCGCTGGCGAGAGCGATTCCGTCACATTGGTGATGTCGCCATTAGGGCGCGCCTCTCATGATGCCCTTGATGTGTTGAAGCCACCTTCACCGCCGAACGCGAAGGTGCGTTGTTTCGCCCTGCAAAAGTTATTTGGAAGCAGGTCGGCTGAGTATGAAGTCGCCGTTCAGCAATATAGTGCTTACGCTTCTTGGGATATTGTCGTGGATGCAAATTTGGATGATGTTATCCTCTCTTGGGAGGGCGCATTTGAAGTGCCTTCATCATATCGCCTCACGCTGGTTGATGTTAATACAGGCAAGGCTATATGCATGCGCCGCTACAGCTTTGTTTTCCTCCCTCGGCGCAGCGAACCGCACAAATTGCGAGTGGTTGCACAGGCAGGCGCTGGCTCAAGGGCAAGTATAGTCGGGCTTTCTGCGACGCCAAACCGAGGCGGGTTAAGCATACGGTTTACGCTCCTCACCGATATGGCTGTGACAGTTCGCCTGCGAGCGTTAACTGGAAGAGTCATTGCGACAATTCTTCAGAGAAGTGAAATGAGGAAAGGCGCACAAGCGCTTCTTTGCCCCATCCCGAAAGATGTTGTAGCGGCGGTTGCCATTGTTGAAGTCATCGGTGAGGATAGCGTCGGCAGATCAGCAATGGCTACATGTGTTGCAAGGTTAAGATGATTAAGGTGAACAGGGGTTGCGCAGTTTGTGCAACCTTGTATGGGCGGACGACAGCCAGCCAAAAAGAAAAAACGAAAGCAGCCTAACAGCTACTGGTTAGTCCGTTTTCCTTTCAGCGTTACCAGACCAGCTCTTCGCTCAAAGATTTGTCGGTGTATCGGAGGCTCGGGCTACTGCCCGACCGTGAATTCGGTTTTTCTCTGGTGGGTCAACTCCTGCCGAACTGAGAGTCAGGCGTTAAAATAGCAGCGCCCCGAGATTTATCAGCGTCTGTCATTGTTACTGAGATTTGTTGGGCTGATAATGATTGCCACAAATGCCAGATGTGAGCGTTGAGGAGCGTTTACGACCCAAGTCCAATACAATGAAAATGGAAATCAAAGTGATGATGCGTTGCATTCAGTTGTGTAACTCCTCGTGTGGTTGAGCGTGGTTAAGCTGGTATTGAGTCGCTAAAATTTGCATTGAGTGTTTTAGTCTGCAAGGCAAAGCTCTCTGCGCGGGTAAATACAAGCGCATCATATGCAGCAGGAGATGAAGCAACGATGTATCTAAAGCGTGTTGAGTTGCACGGTTTCAAGAGCTTCGCTGCAAAAACCGAGATTGAATTTTTGCCCGGAGTGAGCGCCATAGTCGGACCAAACGGCTCGGGGAAAAGCAACATAGCTGAGGCAATACAGTGGGTTCTTGGCGAGCGCAGCTATAGAGCATTAAGGAGCGCTCGTTCTACGGACATCATCTTCGCTGGCAGCCAGAAACGCAAGCCCATGAACATCGCTGAAGTTACGCTCGTATTTGATAACAGCGATGGTGCTCTCCCACTCGGATTTAACGAGGTCTCAATAACGAGGCGGATATATCGCTCGGGAGAATGCGATTATTTCATCAACAAGACACCGTGTAGGCTCCGAGATATCCAAGACTTGCTCCTTAATGTTGGGCTATCGGCGGACGCATTCACACTCATTGGTCAAAATGAAGTTGACGCTATTCTTGCCGCACGCCCTGAAGATAGGCGCGCCTTGTTTGAACAGGTGGCTGGTATAGAGCGTTATCAGGTTCGCCGCTTAGAAGCTATGCGAAAGCTTGAGAAGACGGAGAGAAACATCACCAGGCTCAAGGACATAAGGCATGAGCTTGAAGCGCAGCTTGGGGCGATCGCTGAACAGGCTGAACTGGCAAGGCAATACAAAGAGCTGATGGAGCGTTACCGTGCTTTGCAAATGGGCTTGCTCGGATGGGAGTGGGGCATCAGGCAGAGGCGCCTGCAAAGGCTTTCTGAGGAGTCGGAGCAATGGCGTGAGCGACTCCAGCAAGTTGAGGGCTGCATAAGCGAGCTTGAGCGAAGACGCTCCGAAGCGAGGGTGGAGTTACAAAAGCTTGAAGAACAGTTGGAACAGCTGCGGGAGCGCTCCGTGCGAGCAGTAGAAATGACAAAGAGTCTTGAAGGGGAAATTGAGCTCACAAAGCAACAGCAGCACCACATATCCGAGCGGATTGAAGCTGAGCAAAGCGAACTGCAAAGGGCGCTTGAAAGACAACAAGCACTCCTTAATAGGCTTAGTGATGTGCGAGAAAAGATGGCAGAGTTATGCAGGTCCGTAAATGAATGTGAGCATGAGCAGGGAGAGGTTCTAAAGGAGCTTGAACGAATCGAGGCTGAGGTAGCTGCCAGAGAGGCGGAAGTCGAATCCCTTCGTTCAAAGCATGTTGAAGCCATGAGGGCTGTAACAAGCCTGCGAAACAGGCTCATTGATTATGCTCACACAGAGACCGCATTGCGCTTGCGCTTATCGGAGCTTGAGCGTGAGCGAGCCGAACTTGGCGAACAAGCCGAAGCGTTGAAGGTCAAAATGGACGAGATTGACAGTGAGTCAAATGCTGTAAGGCACAAGAGAGCAGACATACAGGAGAGATTGCGCACGGAGCGTTTGAAACTCTCGGAGCTTGAACGCTTCAAAGATGAGTTGCGCTACAAGGTTGCCACGCTGCGCGAGTTGCTCAGCGGGCTGAGGGCGCGCCTTAGTGCCCTTGAGGAGAATGAAGCCACATTGCAAGGTATTAGGGAAGGACCCAAGAGTGTGCTCATGGCTTCTCGTGCCGGCAAGTTGTCCGCCAATTACCAACTCGTTGCACACTTGCTTTGCGTTCCCGGCGAACTTGAAATCGCCATAGCCACAGCGCTTGGGAGCGCAATTGAATACATTGTTACCGAAACAGCAGAGGGGGCGAGAGCCGCAATTAACTACTTGAAGCAAAGCCGCTCAGGGAGAGCCACTTTCCTGAGCCTTGACTTCATACGACCGAATTTGAGGCGCAGTGAGGATATTGAAAGGCTTATTGGCGAGCATTCAGATGGCATCATCGGGTGGGCAAATGAGCTCGTTGAAATAGCCGACAGCTATGAAGCTGTGCGTGAATATCTGCTCGGCAATGTGCTCGTCGTCAGAGATATGACCGTTGCCACAGATTTAGGCAGGCGACTGATTTCTGGCATACGGATAGTTACGCTTGATGGCGAACTCATCATTCCCGGAGGGCCAATATCCGGCGGGCATGAAGCGCATTCGCTTCACATGCTTTTTGCGCGCAGGCGAGAGATTGAGGAGCTGCGCAACCGCATACGGGATATTGAAGCGAGATTGCAGCGCTGTGAGGCTGAGCTGAGGGAGAAGTCGAGCGAGTTTGAGCGGCGCAAAAACACCGCTGAAGCCTTGATTGGCGAACTCTCCGAGCTGGCAGAGCTTGAGGCGAGGCTGGATGCTGAGCGGGAAGCGCTGGGGCGGCGCTCCGAACAGCTCAATGCGCGCCTCGAGCTGTTAGACATGGAGCAGAAACAGATTGAGGGTGAACACGAGCGTATCATAAATGAAGTTGAGTCATGCAAGTCGGAGTTGAGAGAGGCTGAAAATTACGCCGGCAGGATTGAACATGACATATCCGAAGCATTGAGGCGAATGGATGAGTTGCTCAAGGCGAGGGATGAATTGCGCTCCCGTTTGTCCGATGTCCGCATGAGGTTGGCTCGGCTCTCAGAAAAACTCAACTCCGCTCAATCGGAGGAGGAGGAAATCCATAAGCTGCTTGAGGAGACAGAACAAAGGGC
Organism: Armatimonadota bacterium; assembly: GCA_025062195.1. Classification (GTDB taxonomy): domain Bacteria; phylum Armatimonadota; class Fervidibacteria; order Fervidibacterales; family Thermosaccharophagaceae; genus Thermosaccharophagus. The sequence goes on along the minus strand of JANXAS010000013.1, from coordinate 26,504 downwards.
GTTGCGCTGCCGGCAAATTATGGTTACCCTCAACGCTCAGTTGAATGAACTCTCCCTGCGCCTCCATAGGCTTGAGGAGGAACACAAACAGTTATGGCGGTCTCGCGATGAAGCTGAAAGCGCTTTTGAGCTGTGGCGTAAGTATCGTTCGGAGTTGCTCTCAGAACTTGATTTAGTTAGTGCAGAGTTGCGCAGGCTCTCCGAGGAGAAGGACAGCATTGAAAGCGAGCTAAACAGGATTGAAGTGCGAAAAGCGGAGACGCGCTCTGAGGGTGATGAACTTGCGAGACGACTTGTAGAGGAGTTTTGTGTAACGCCTCAGGAAGCATTACAATGTGCCGAGGGGTTGCAGCACAAACAGGCTGCAGTTGAAGAATTAAACGAATTGAAGCGCAAAATTGAGCAGATGGGCACGGTCAATGTCGGTGTCATTGAGGAATATGAACGCCTCAGCTCAAGAATTGAGTATCTAAAGGAGCAGGAGAGAGATTTGGAGGGGGCAAGGGAAGACCTGCATACAATTATCCGGCAAATTGATGATGAGACAAGAAGCCATCTTATCAAAACGGTGATGGCAGTTGAGTGCGAATTTCAAGCGCTGTTTTCAAAGGTGTTTGACGGTGGCGAAGTTCATCTCGCGCTTACTGACACCGAAGATATAACGCGTGCTGGCGTTGAAGTGAGGGTGCGTCCGCCAGGCAAAGCTATGCAGGATTTGCTTGTCCTATCTGGTGGCGAGCGAGCTATGACAGCTATATGCTTGCTGTTTGCCATGCTCAGCGTTCGCCCTGTGCCTTTTTGTATGCTTGATGAAGTTGATGCGGCACTTGATGACACCAATGTGAGCAAGTTCGCTGGGCTCCTGAAGGAGTTCAGCAGGCGCTCACAATTCATCATCATCACGCATAATCAAGGCACACTTGAGGTGGTTGACAGAATCTATGGCGTGACCATGGATGATGATGGTGTCTCAAGGATGCTTTCGCTGTCGCTTGAGGAGGCAGCTTCAAGCGTTGCGGGATAAGAGAAGCTTTCGTCCCTGGGGCGATGTTTCATGGTCAATGTGACAAGGCTTTATTGTGGTGTTTGTTGTGAAAGCGATGACCTGAGGTATGGCTATGAGAAGCGCTCAACACAAGTTGGCATTCGCCCGCCAGTGATCGTATGGAATCTAACCAGGATTTGCAACTTGCGGTGCATTCATTGCTATAGCGACTCAAGCACTAATTTAAGCGATGGCGAACTTACCACTGACGAAGCTAAGAGGCTAATTGATGAGCTTGTTCAATTGCGCATACCTCGTCTGCTTATTTCTGGCGGCGAGCCGCTCATGCGTTCGGATATATTTGAACTCATTCGGCATGCAAGCTCAGGTGGGTTGAAGGTAGCCCTCTCAACAAATGGCACATTGATTGATGATTCAATCGCTCGGGAACTTAAAGCGTGCGGTGTTCGGTATGTTGGGATAAGCTTGGACGGGATTGGTGAGGCAAACGACGAGTTTCGTGGCGTGCGCGGCGCTTTTGAGAGGGCAGTCAACGGTATTAAAAGCTGTAAGCGGTTTGGGTTGCGCGTGGGTATTCGCATGATGCTTACAAGCCGAACCGTCGCCCAAATTGATGCCATGTTTGATCTGGCAATTAGCGAGGGTGTTGAAAGGCTTTGCTTTTATCATTTCATCCCGGCAGGGCGTGGATTGCATGCTATGGAGTTGCCCCTCAGCGCATTGCAAACGAGGCTTTCCGTTGAACGCATATTGCATCGCACTTTGGAGGCTGTTGAGCGGGGTAGATTTGTTGAAGTGCTCACTGTGGACAACCCTGCAGACGGGGCGTTCATCTACCTTAAGTTGCTCAGCGAGGGCAATGAGCGAGCCGGCGAGGTATATAAGCTGCTCCATCGCAGCGGCGGTGCGTTTAGCGGTTCCGGTGTTGGCATAGCATGCATTGACTATGTTGGCAATGTTCACCCAGATCAGTTTTGGTGGCATTACAGTCTCGGCAATGTGCGTTCAAATTCATTTTACAGGATATGGTTTGAAACCGAAGACGAATTGTTGCTGAGGTTGAGGGAGAGATGGAAGCACATTCACGGAAGATGTGCACAGTGCCGTTTTTTTGAAATTTGCGGTGGTGGGATGAGGGTGCGAGCCGACATTATGCTCGGAGATGCGTTCGCTTCAGACCCAGCTTGCTATCTGAATGATGAGGAAATAAAGTTAAAATGCGGGGATGACAAACCACCATAGTTGACGCAAGTTAAAGTTAAGGTTAAATTGAAAAGTGATGTTATGAGCGAGCATCAGACGAAGAGGTGAGACAGCTGTGAAAGTTAGACGATATTACAAGGAGAGAAAGTTGTCAGTGCTGCATTTTGTGCTTTGCGTGCTTGCATTCACTGCAGCTGTTGAGTTTTCCAACGAAGTTTGCAACGCTCAAGAGGGCAGGAGACGCCGTTTGCCGGAGGTGCAACTTGCTGGAATAAGGCTTGGCTCACTCGCAGTTGAGCGAGACGAAAATGGTCACCTATCGCCCTCATGCTTGTTGCGTGTTTGGGGCGTGCCAGATTATGTGATTGCTCAAGTGCCGCCAATGCTCGCTCCAACTACAACTCCAGCTCCTATGCCTGGTGCTGAGGGTGTTGCTCCGGGAGCAATGCCAGGTGCAATGCCGGGTGCTATGCCTGGTATGCCATATCCGCTCGGCGCCCCGGGGGTAGCAGGTGGAGCACCACCGGGCCCGATACAGCCGTTTGCAGGTGGCACTACGGTAATTCAAGCGCCAGGTGTGCTCGCACAAACGATGCCGCCACTGATGACCAGCGTCACTGCCCCAGGCGCTGCTGGCGTTTTTGGTGCCCCACCTGAGGGTGCAGCCATGCCAGGTGGTGCAGCACCGGGTATGCCAACTGTCCCTGGTGCACCCACTCCAGGTATGCCCGCCGCACCAGCATTAGCTCCGGAACTCTCATGGGCATTGCCGGCTATAGTCCCATTGCGTGGCAATCAAAGTTTATGGTTATATAGGCGTGGTGATGCCACGCTCGGTTTCATTATAGATGGCGATGGCGCTGTAGTTGGAATAATCGTAGCTGGAGAAAGGTTTGATGCGGCAAGGACTGCACTTGGAAATCCGTTCAAGACTATAATGCTTGGTGATACGCTTCAGCGTGTTTTGTCCCGCTATGGCTGGCCCGACGAAATTCGTTCGGCAGGTGGTGGCTTGCTCAGCAGGGATGTTGAAATTCGCTATCACCGAAGCAGCAATATTGTTTTCACGCTTCACGATTATCGCGTCACACGCATTTTCATATTCATTCCGGAGCGTGCCGGACCAGATTAAGCACCTCAAGTTGAGGGAGAAAGGATTATGAACGCGGAACTGATTAGAGAGGTGCGCGAACGGAATGACATAGTTGAAGTGGTCTCCTCATATGTGTCCCTTAAGCGCGCCGGTAAAAACTATGTAGCCTTGTGCCCGTTCCATCAGGAAAAGACACCCTCATTTACAGTTAGCCCCGATAAGCAGTTGTGGCACTGCTTTGGCTGTGGGCTTGGCGGAGATGTGTTTAGTTTTGTGCAGCGAGTTGAAAACATCCCATTCGGGGAAGCTTTGAGGAAGCTTGCCGAACGAGTCGGAATAAAAATTGAAAGGCTAAGTGGTGGCGAAGCCTCGCTCCGCGCAAGATTGATTGAGATAAACAAACTCGCTATGAATTTCTACGAACTTGCCTTATGGTCAAATGTTGGAAAAGCCGCAAGGGATTACTTAAAGCGCAGGGGGATAAGTGAAGAGATTGCAAGGTGCTTCAATTTGGGTTATGCGCCAGCTGAGTGGGAGGCATTGACGAACTACTTGAAGAAATGCTCCGTAGCCCCAGAGGAGGCTGTTAGAGTCGGTTTAATCATTCGTGCTGAGACGGGTGATAGATATTATGACCGATTCCGTGACAGGCTCATGTTCCCAATAATGTCAGCAAGTGGTGATGTCATAGGATTTGGCGGCAGAGCCTTGGGCGACAACCCCGCAAAGTATATCAACACACCGGAGACACCGATATTCCAAAAGCGAGATGTCCTCTATGCCTTACATATTGCGCGCAAAGCCATTCAGCAAAGCGGTGCAGCTATTGTCGTTGAGGGTTACATGGATGCAATAGCGTTGCATCAATTTGGTTTTCAAAACACAGTTGCAACAATGGGAACCGCTTTGACACCGCAGATGCTTTCGCAGTTGCGCAGGTATGCTGGTATTGTGTATCTCGCATTTGATGCTGATTCAGCTGGTATGAGCGCAACACTTCGCTCTTCGGCTCTCTTCCGCCAAATGGATGTTGAGGTGAGGGTGGTGGCAATGCCCGAGGGGATGGATCCAGATGGGTATGTTAGGCGGGAGGGAGCCGAGGCTTTTAAAGCGTTGGTTGAGAAGAGCTTCAAGATGATTGATTACAAGGTTGAGCGTTTCCTGCTATCAAGTGAGGGTTCAAGACCAACTTCTCAAGCATTGCGTCATCTCATGGCGATATTGAGAGAGGTGGATGACCCGCTCGAAAGGGAGAGGGTGATGCAGCGTGTGGCAAGGTGTTGGTCTGAAGGGGATGGTGAGCGGGTCATCCGAACTCTTGAAGCCATACAGAGTGCTTGGAGAAAACATGAGGCAGCATCGTCAACTCGCGCAATTTCCACCAGCGCTGATAATGCAATTGAGCGGGCATTGCTTGAACGCTCAAAAGCGCCTCTGCCAAAGGGCGTTGAGCAAGCCGAGAGAGAGCTTGTTGCGGCGATGTTACAGGATGAGCTTGCGGCACGGCGAATAATTGAGCTACTCTCGCCAGATGAGTTTATACTGCAATCACACAGCCAAATAGCGCGCATTGTCGTGGCGTGCATTGAGGGGGATGAATTCCACAATCTCCCGCAATACATATCCGAGTTGACAGATGAGCAACTGCGTTCTCAGGCTTGCGGGCTGATGATGGCTGACCTAAGCTTTATAAATGCCGAGGGTGCAATTGAATCGCGCGTTGAGACTATCAAGCGTTACAAGATTAAACAGCAGTCAAGGCAAATGCGGGAACGGTTGTTGAAGATGGCTGAAAGCGGAAGTATTGACAGTTCATCGCCAGAGGTTGCACAGCTACTTAAGCTTGAGAAGCAGTTGCGCGGAAAATGCTGAGCCAGTTACACCTTACAAAGCGATAGGTGTTTCTCAAGCGGCTTTGGATTAAGCCTGCACATTGAACTTTGAGCGATGAGTTTCAATAATTGCTTCACCCAGTGGAAGGTATTTCTTGCTCCCCTCAGGGTGAAGGGAGGGGTGAACAGCGTGTTTCAGGATGACCCAGTTAAGGAGCATCATGAGTTTGATGGCTATAGAGGTGAGCTTTGGGACGATCAGGAGATACTCTTAAATAGCGTTATGAATGGTGACAGTGCTGAGTTTGAGAGTGAGGCTGATGAGGGATTTAAAGATAGCTTAATCAGTGAAGGCGAGGGCAGTGATGAGGCGGAATACGATTCGGTGGAGATGTATATGCGCATCATCTCACGAACGCCGCTTTTGACACCACAAGAAGAAGTGGAGTTGTCAAAGCGCGTGAGAGAGGGTGACATGGAAGCTCGCCGTAAGATGGTTGAAGCCAACCTGCGCTTGGTGATCCATATAGCGAAGCAATTTGCCTCTCAGACCTCTCTGCCGCTTGCCGATATGATCCAGGAGGGAAGTTTGGGTTTGGTGCGCGCTGTTGATAAGTTTGATTGGCGGCGAGGATATCGCTTTACGACATATGCTGCTTGGTGGATAAGGCAGGCAATTAAACGCGCTATAGCGGAGCAAAGCAGAAGCATAAAGTTGCCCATTAAAGTCGCCAGTTTAATTGGAAAAATATCGGCTGTGACTCATAAGCTGACGCAAAAGCTCGGGCGTCAGCCAACAATTGAAGAAATAGCTGAGACAAGCAAATTGCCGCTTAAGAAACTCAAGGAGCTGATGTATTTAATTCCGCAGCCACTCTCACTTGACGTGCAGGTTAGCGCTGAAGACGGAACAACACTTGGCGAGTTGGTAAGAGATGACGCCGTGCTCTCACCCGAGGATGCAGCATGCCAAGCCGCAATGAAGGAGCACCTCAGGAAATTGCTCTCCACGCTCACAGAACGAGAGAGGGATATCCTGAGCTTGCGCTATGGGTTTGTGGATGGCAAGGAGAGGTCATTGAGTGAGGTCAGTAGTATACTCAAAGTGACGAGGGAAGCGGTGCGGCAGGCGGAACAAAAGATCTTTAGAAAGATCAGGAATTCGCTGCTGAGCAAACACCTCCGTGATTATTTGGAGGTGTCTTGATGCCAAATTAAAGTAGCACGGGCATCCTCACGGTGAAAGCTTTTAGAGATATGCCCCCTTGAATCACGGAACGACAAAAACTCTCACCATGCAGCGTCGCCATTTCTGGTTGCAGAGCTTAATGACATTGTGAGCAAGCCATGTCGCTATATAGGTTGGATGCTACCTCAGTTTGAAAACGGCATAAAGCTGCGTTGCGTTTGCCCCTGAGATCAAGCCCGAAAAGAGCTGGTTTAAAACTCTTTCTCTCGCCGGTGGCATCACAATCAGAATCCATGATGATGCGCTGGCGTCTCCTCCTCCTTCGGTTTCTCAGCAACTAATGCCTCAGTTGTGAGAAGCATTCCAGCGATGCTCACCGCATTTTCAAGGGCGCAGCGCACCACCTTCACTGGGTCTACAATACCGGCTTCAACCATATCTACAAACTCCTCACGCAACGCATCAAATCCGATATAGTGAATATTGCCATCCACTACCTTGGGCTCAAACGAACGCACACGCTGAACAACAACGGAGCCTTCCCAACCTGAATTGTCAGCAATTTGCCTCAACGGTGCCTCAAGCGCTTTCTTGACTATCGCAATTCCGGTACGCTCATCCGGGTCTTCAGTTTCCTTCTCAAGCTCTTCAAGGATCGGTATCAAATGCACATAACTTACTCCACCACCAGAGACGATTCCTTCCTCAACTGCAGCTCTCGTCGCATTTAAAGCATCCTCGTATCGGTGTTTCTTCTCCTTCATCTCAGTCTCAGTTGGTGCACCAACTTTGATTTGAGCCACTCCGCCGGCAAGCTTTGCGAGCCTCTCTTGCAACTTCTCACGGTCATAATCAGATTCCGTTTCCTCAATCTGCTTCTTAATCTGAGCGATGCGCCCAGCTATCCTTTCCCTGCTTCCTTTCCCACCAATGATTGTTGTGTTGTCCTTTGTCACGACAACTTTCTCCGCTTGCCCGAGCATATCAAGGGTCACATTCTCAAGCTTGATCCCTAAGTCCTCAGAGATGAATGTGCCGCCCGTTAGGATAGCTATGTCCTCCATCATTGCCTTACGGCGCTCACCGAAGCCGGGTGCCTTGACAGCACAGCATTGAAGCACACCACGAAGCTTGTTCACAACGAGGACTGCCAGCGCTTCCCCTTCAACATCCTCAGCGATAATCAGCAATGCTCTATTAGTTTGCACGACCCTCTCAAGCACCGGTATGAGGTCCATTGCCGAGCTAATCTTTTTCTCGTGCAGCAATATGTATGGCTGCTCAAGCACGCACTCAACCCGCTCCATGTCGGTGATAAAGTATGGCGACAGGTAACCTTTATCAAACTGCAGTCCCTCAACAACTTCAACAGTTGTTTCCATACCTTTGCTCTCCTCAATTGTGATGACGCCGTCCTTGCCAACCTTGTCCATGGCATCAGCAATGTGCTTTCCGATCTCGGGGTCATTACCGGCTATTGCTGCAACATGTTCAATATCCTCCTTTGACTCAACCTCAATTGCTATCTCTTTGAGCCTCTCAACAGCTCTCTGAACTGCTCTATCCATGCCTCGCTTCAACGCCATTGGATTTGCGCCTGCAGCAACATTCTTCATGCCCTCATAGAGCATTGCTTGAGCGAGCACAGTCGCTGTTGTTGTGCCATCACCGGCAACATCGTTCGTCCTTGATGCGACCTCACGCACAAGTTGCGCACCGAGGTTCTCAAAATGATTGACGAGATCAATCTCCTTGGCAACTGTAACTCCATCCTTTGTCACCGATGGCGAGCCGAAGCGCTTGTCAAGGATCACATTTCGCCCCCTTGGTCCGAGAGTCACTTTAACAGCGTTTGCAACCATATCGGCTCCACGAAGCAAAGCTCGCCTTGCCTCCTCGCTGAATAACAACTCCTTCGCCATTAGCAATCACCTCCAAAAATTGATATTGTTTGTCATTCTCTGGCTCAGCTTTTTCCTATTCTCCCTCCTTGACGGCAAGAACAGATTCCTCATTAACGATAATGTAGTCCTTGCCGTCAATCCGTATTTCAATGCCAGCATACCTTGAGAAAATGACGGTGTCGTTAATTTTGACCCTCATGGGGTGGTATTCTCCGTTAGCGAGCAATCGCCCCTCACCAACAGCCACAACTATACCTTCCTGAGGCTTCTCTTTGACAGTGTCTGGGAGAATAATTCCGCCCGGACTTTTCTCATCTTGCTCAAGCGGCTTAATTAAAACTCTATCGCCGAGCAGACGCACTTTCATCCTCATACCCCCACTTCCTCAAATTGAACTCCCGTGGAATTACCACCGCTAAATGGCTTAATTGGGGTTTGCAGTTTCAGAGACTCTTCTTTGCGCACCGCCAATGTTAGCACTCAAGGGAAGAGAGTGCTAATGCCATAATCTCATTATAGCGCGCTCGCGGAGATGAAAGGTTAGGCGTTAAAACTCACCTTTGCATCGGGCATGTGCACGGCGAACTCTTACACTTTGGGCAACCGTTGAGGTATCGCCTTGCAGCCTTTTCCATATCCACATTCAACAGTGTAGCCAAACTGACGAGCCATGCAAGCACATCCGAAAATTCCTCTTCCAATTCACTTTGCCCACCACGCTTTATTGCTCGGGCTAATTCCCCAACCTCCTCAACAAACCACAAAAATGTCCTCTCAATGCCCCTCTCTTTATCCCTTGTGACATACGCATTTGCTATAAGCCTTTGAAACCTCCCTATGCTCAATTCCTCTTTGTCCTTCTGCATCCCTTCAAACCCCCTGAGCGCGCTTTGGCGAGCCCTTCAGAGCGCTTCTTTATTGCAGCGACTTCGCTTCTCATCCTCGCCTCAGCCTCACCGCTTTCCAGCATCAGCATCCCGAATATCCTTGTGAGCCCCGTCGCGTGGATTGTTGCGCCGTGCCTCAACAATGTCCCGTTATCCTGCGGCTCAAGTTCAAACCAACCAATAGCCGATTTGAATGGACCTGATAGTTGCCTGACTTCTATTCGCGACGGCGGCTTAAAGATAAATTTTGAACGAACCCATTTCAGGAAACCGAACATGTCCTCAAGTATGTCTGCAACAAGTTCGTTGCCATCCTCTGAGCACCAAACAACATGCAGTTCCTTTACATACGCAAACATGCTCGGATAACCTTCCACATCCCTCAGCACATTAAAAACAACTTCAACTGGCGCTTCAATGAAGGTGCTCACAGTCAATTCCATGGTAGTTTTCCCCTTCGTCACTCAGGCATTCGCCCTGTAAGCATTGTTATCCAGTTCTTAATGATGCTTTTAATAACTCGCCCCGGATTAAACCCGGTTCCAACAAGCCTCGGGAAAACAAACGGCTCGTTTGGTAACTCAAGCCCCTCCGCATCAACGAACACATTCTCGCTGAACGCGGTCGGCAATTCATGCTCCCTTGCAACTTCCAACAAAAGTTGGTGTGCATTTGGCATCCTCACTATGCCGGCAAGCGCCACATCTGCGGCTATAGCATCACGGCTTGCAAGTATCATGCCCAACCTGTATGGCTCTCCCTTTCTTGGTCCGTTTTTGTGCATCGCCACAATGGCATCCACTATCGTGAGCGATGGACGCAATGCAACACAGTAACTGAGAAGCATCTCCGCAAACCGATACTCGTTCAAGCCGGTCGTCATATGCATAACTGTTTTTCGCTTCCCAGGGAGGCATCCAAACATGTTTTTTATTGCACCGCTGAAGCCGACTTGGATGTGCGTCTTGAACTTCGGGATATTTATGATGCCATCAACTTGCACAGCCTCCTTACCGACTACAAGATAGCGTGACCGGTAAAATGGGTGATTGATGTGCGCTGTTGAGCGCCATGTAAGAATTGGCACATCAAGCTCGCTACAGACTTTTGCTATTCCGGAAGCTTCGGCCACTTGCATCACCGTTCCAAAAGCCGGGCTATCAGCAACGATTGGTGTGCATCCAATCCCCCTTAAGAGCAGTATGCTCGCCCTAATGAGTTCAGGATGGGTTATTGCGGCTGACTCTGGTGGGGCAATTGAGAGCATGTTTGGCTTTAGCAATACGACATCACCGCGCCCAAAAATGCTGCGCAAGCCACCAATGCACTCCACAGCGCTTTTGCAAGCCCAGTAAACTTCCTCATGATCGTATGAATTGCACCTTCTAACCGCCACAAGCGCTTCTTTTGACATCTTGAGCTTTCCATCCCTTTCACTCGTTTGACCATACGTGCAGCGGAGGATGCGGTGACCCCTTTAAATTCTAAATTCTTCCCGCTTCCCTATCCCAAGCGATGAGCGTGCGCAAGCCCTCAATGGCAACTTTTATGAGCATGCTCACATCTTCAATGATCGTGAACTTACCAGTCTGCCTTGCGTGCTCAACATTTGCAGCCGCAAGAAGCACGCATCCGGCTCTCGCCCCGAGAATGGAAGAGACAACAAAGAGAGCTGCAGCCTCCATTTCGGATGCGACTGCACCGCCCTTCACCCAAGCCTCCCAGCGCTGCGTCAGCCTGCTATGGACTGGCATTCGTGATGGTTCAACCTCTCCATAGAATGAATCCTTGGAGTGAACTATGCCGACATGATATCGCACACCGCATCTCTTTGCACCCTCAATCAGCGACTGAGTGACTGTTATATCAGCCACCGCTGGAAACTCAACCGGCATATAGTGAAGTGTTGTGCCCTCATCCCTTATCGCCGCCGTGCCGATAATTATGTCACCCGGAAGGATGTGCGCCTGCATTGCCCCCGATGTCCCGACTCGGATAAAGGTATCGCAACCGAGGGTGCTCAACTCCTCAACGGCTATTGCAGTTGATGGACAGCCTATTCCGGTTGAAGTGACTGAGACTGTGACTCCATCCAGCATTCCAGTGAAGGTTACATACTCTCGGTGCTCCGCCACCTTAACTGGGTCTTCAAAATAGCGCGCTATAAGCTCGCATCTCTTTGGGTCACCGGGCATCAGGACATATTTCCCCACCTCTCCTTTTCGGCAGCGCACATGATAAACTCTGTCGCCAGCAAAGACAGCCATCGTTTTTTCCACCTCACATCGGTTATCAGTTTGGTGGGAGTGTGTCTTCCGACGAGCGGGATCACGGGGAGTGAAGCTTTGAGTGCTCACCTGTGAGCATAGTTATGGCATGCAGCACCCATGGCAAGATCGCATTTAGGGATTCGTTTACAGCCCTCTCACTCCCGGGAAGGTTGATGATGATTGTGGAACCTCTCACGCCAACCTTGGCGCGTGAAAGGGATGCAAGCGGTGTCCTCTCAATGCCGTATGACCGCATCGCTTCAGCAACACCTTCAAGTTCTCTCTCAATCACATTTGCAGTTGCCTCTGGTGTTCTATCCCTCGGACCTATGCCAGTGCCGCCGGTTGTGAAGACGATATCAAGCATTTCTTGATCGCACAATCGTATCAGCTCATTGGCTATGCGTTCCTCATCATCCGGGAGAACTGAATAGTGGACGACATTCATCCCTAACTCCGATAGCCTGTTGACAATAGACACGCCAGAGGTATCTGAGCGTCTGCCACAATATACGCTGTCTGAGATAACCACGACACCGGCACGCAATTGTCTCTCAAGTGGCTCTGAAAAGTCGCTTATGCCACCAAACTTGCTCACCAATTTGATTGAACAAATTTCAATGCCGGCTTCAACCGACTTGAGCATGTCATACAGCGTAAGAGCTGCAACAGCTGCGGCTACGAGTGCCTCCATTTCAACACCGGTGCGGTCTATTGCCGAAGCGCTTGCAATCACCCTTATGCCCTCATCAGCCGATTCAAAGGAAACATCAATGTTGGTGAGCCTCACCTGGTGGCAATAAGGTATTAGCGAGCTCGTCATCTTTGCTGCTTGTATGGCGCTGACTTTGGCAACGGAGATAGCTTCTCCCTTTGGTAGTTTGCCAGTGAATGCCATCTCTACAGCCCTGTTGGAGGCTTTAACAAATGCCTCTGCAACAGCGGTGCGATGCGTCCGAATCTTGTTTGAAATGTCAACCATACCCATCCTTTATCACCGCTTGAGTTCATAAGGGTGCACTCAATCGCCTGTTCACGGAGCGATTCTCTCCCACACTGAAGCGAATGCAATTCGGCTAATATTAAGGTGGTCCAACAAGCTCTCTGACCTTGCTGCGCAGCTCCTTTGGGCTTATCGGTTTTGTCAGATACATATCAACGCCCAGTTCAGCACTGACACGCCTGCCAAGCGTTGTATCAACAGCGGTGAGGATGATGATAGGCACATTCCTCATCGGCTCATCAAGCTGCCTTATAACTCGGCACGCTTGCATTCCATCCATTACGGGCATCCGCACATCTAAGATGAGCAAATCCGGTTTCTCACTTTTGACCAGCTTGACAGCTTCCTCACCGTTCTCCGCTTCAATGACATCATAGCCCTCGCTTTGCAGCACTTGCTTTAACACCTGACGCACCACTGGCTCATCATCAGCTATGATTATCTTCTTAGCCATGTTCACACCCCGCAATTTGCATCCCTTACTATCAGAGTGAGCATCATTGTATGCTATTTTAAATCGTTATTTGCAGCCGTGCTTTGCTCGCTTCGGCATGAGGCATTTTGCCGAAAGTTCTCGTGGGCAGGATTCACATGTCAAACCGTGTTAATAATGGCTTTGAGATGCAACGCTTGGGGAAGTGAAGCGGTCTCTAACTTCGCCGCTTTTTTGAGCGCATCATATTGACAAACGCCCGTGAAAGTTCGGGGTCAAGCTGCGTGCCAGCCACCTCCAGAATGAGTTCAAAAGCCGCCTCAGCGCTCATTGCGCCCCTGTATGCTCTGTCGGAAGTGATGGCGTCAAACACATCCGTAACGGAGATGATGCGTGCTGTCAGCGGTATCTCCTCGCCTCTGAGTCCGTCAGGATAGCCTTTACCATCCCAACGTTCATGGTGATGGCGCACCGGTGTCCTTATATCCCAAGGGAATGGCACCGGCTCAATAATGAGTGAGCTGATTATTGGGTGACGCTTTATCTGCTCGTATTCTTCCTCTGTCAGCTTGCCCGGCTTGAGCAAGATTTGGTCTGGTATACCTATCTTGCCGACATCGTGTAAAAGACCAGCCATCCGTATGGCTTCAGACTCATCGGCGCTCAGTTTGATTGTCTCGCCAAGCTGCACCGCATACTCGGAAACCTTTTCCGAATGTCCCTTAGTGTAGGGGTCGCGTGCTTCTATTGCTTGGACAAGGGCTGTTATGGCTCCAAGGTAGCTCCTTCGCACTTGCTCGTGTAGCCTTGCATTTGTTATTGCTGAAGCAGCTTGAGCGCACAGCACTGAGAGTATTTCAAGTTCGCCTTCTCCAAACACCACCTCGCCCTCAACGCTGTTTACATTCAATATTCCGACGAGCTTCCCCTCAAACATCATCGGGAAGGAGATTGAAGAGATTATCTCCTTGCGCTTGAGCATTGATAGCACCTGTGGTTCAACACTCACGCTCGGAGAGATGATGATTGGTTTTTGCTGCCTCGCAACCAATCCGGCGATTCCCTCGTTGATTGATTGGCGCTTGCCGATCAAAGTCTTTGGCAAGCCATGCACAGCGGCAATGATCAAGTCGCCAGTTACCTCGTCACGCAGCATTATTGAACCGCTGCTTGCGTGCAGTTCACTTATAGCAAGGTCAAGTGTCAGTGATAGGAGTCTATCCAAATCAAGTGTGACGGTTATCATCTGGCTGAGGCGATATAACGACAGCAACGATTTCAGCTTACTCACATCTTCACGCAATGCTGACTTCTCAAGCGCCTCACTTACGGTTGCATAGAACTCCTCGGTGGAAAAATCACCGTAAACCAATCCATCGCACCCAACCCTGAGCGCCTTGATTACGAAGTCATATGTTGCTTGCCTCGCCACGAGTATGCCTGTTATAAGGGGATTGTGCTCCTTTACAGCGCGAAGCAATTCCAATGGGTCACTACTTGGCAACGCAGTGCTTACAACAACGAGCTGTGGACTTCGTTTTTCCAACTGCTCTTTGGCTTCCTCAAAGCTCACGCACCTAAGTGAATGAAAGCCGAGCCTCGTAAGCACCTCTTCGCACTCTTTTGCGACATCACCCTCAATTCCAACCATGATTGCAATCTGCTTCTGCAACGGTTTTCCTATTCTCGCGCTGTCTAACTCCTGTGCAACCCTCTCAGTTTTAATTGATGTCATTGCAGAACACCTTCTGGGCGCTTATTGGCATCAATGGGCATATACCATAAGGCATTAGCCGACTGAAAATACGCTACGCCCACAGATAGGCAGCGATCTCACATTAGGTTATGTGCCTTCGGGATAACTAAGCATCCACCTTTTTTGGGGCTTCCCAGGATAATGCATTTGCCATGCCACCATAGGAAGGCTGTAAGCGCAGCCGCTATGGCATCAAGTTCATCGGCACATCGTGTAATTCTTTGAGGTCGCAAGATGCCGCTTATGTAGCGCTCAAGTATAGCAAGCCTTTGTGCTCTTCCAATGGCTTTGGCTTTGGGATGAAGCTTGCTACCCGCAAGCATAACAAAGGTGGCATGTGGATAGACTTCAATCAACCATCGCTCAAGTTTCCCTCTGCGTTTGCCCTTGGCGATGCGGTAGCCATGGCTGATCAGTTTTGCATATAGTCGCCATCCGATAAGGATTAGCCTCCTGAAAGAAGCAAATGTTGTTGGCGTGGTTGGGAAGCACCTTATTTTGAAGCGCTGAATAAGCTCACGCTCGCATTCCCGCAAACCATTCCTTGCCCACCCGCACGCTTTGAAAAATTCCTCAAACTGCAATTCATGTGCCCTGCTGCACAACGGTTGAGGAGCATCTATCGCTATTGCGCACGGTTTGTTTTGGAGGATAAAATCAATCGCCCTTTCTAAACCGATAAGTTGCTCAACGCTGATAAGATGCGCTTTTTCTTCGGTGGATATAAGCACCGCAACAAAAAATGGTTTCGTCTCGCTCCCAGGAACATCCACCCCTACAAATGCGCCCCCAAAAGACACACTTCTTTGAAGATAGCTCATCTCTAACACTTGCCAGTTTGCCTTAGCGAAATCAAGGTGGCTAACCCTTCCCTTTACACCGCCAAGGTCAGTGCAACCTTATCTCTCACACCAGATAGCCTTACCCTTTTACCCATCACACATCTAATTTAGTCGCCCTTAGACACCACTTATGTGCGGTTTGCAATTCCCAGTAATAACCAATCGGCTTGTGCAATTCAGTTATGAAAGCAAGGTGTGAAGCTGGTTTAGCCTCCGCGCAATTGGCAACCCTTTGGGGCATGCCAATTCGCACTTTTTGCAGCCGTCACATGAAACGCAAGATGCCCTCAAACTCGTGTAGGCTTCCTTTGCAACATCAAGGTCACCACGCATTGCATATTCATAGCACCGCATCAAGTCAGCAATGCTTATCCCCTTCGGGCAGACATTACATTTCCCGCAACCCGCACAAAGAGTTGCTGCCACAACTGCCATATGACGCTCCAGAAGCTCTGCCTCAGCTTTTGTAAGTTCGCCAGCGCCAACCTTCAGATTGCATTCAACTTCCTCAAAAGTGGTCATTCCAATGAGCAATGTATGGACACCCTTGTTTGTGAGCAGCGATTTTAATCCAGCCACAATAGTTTCTGGGTCGCCGCGCCTCAAGCCACCCATTGCCTTCATCGCCATGATACCGATGCCTTTTTCGGCGGCACGCTCAATTAACGGGTCAAGCATTTTCCTGTTACCGATGTTGTAGGAGATGAGCATCACATCGTGGTAGCCGAATTCAATCGCTGCTTCCATAACAGCAGGTATATTAGTGTGGCATGCAAAGCCGGTGAATCTTATTTTGCCCTCCTTCTTCAGCCTCTCATAGCCCTCAATCCAGCGCTCGTTTCTGACTTGGTCTGGTATGTCAATTTGCGGCAGAAGTATATCCACATAATCGGTGTTGAGTATCTTTAGGGCGCCATCTATGTTCCCAGTTGGCGAGTCCTTAAGCGCAAGGTATACTTTGCTGCGCTTTGTCTTCATCACCTCTCCAAACGCCTTTATGCTTCTCCCACCAGCATAGCCGGGCGATGTGTGGATGAGATTCATGCCCTTATCAATCGCCATACTCAGGACATCCGGGTTCTCAAGGCGCAATCCACCAAATGATACAACCGTCACCTTTAGCTTTGTCCTTCCAAGCACCCTCGTTGCGAGTTTTCCCTCGCCTTCACTTGCAACAAGATAACCACCAGCAATTGCTGCCCCGTATAACGCCACATCTCTCAGAAACTCACGTCTTGATACTGAGCGACCCATCCTTACCACCTCCAAATGGGTATTTTGGGGTTATAGTTTCAAGTGTTTAGACGATGAAGGCGAAAATTCCGTTGTGTCTGTGTTGGCAAGGCATTTGGGTTTGTCAAGCGGGCATCATTACAATGGTGCTCATTCAAGCCTGTAGCGGTGTTTCATCTCTTTATAGCGCTGCCATGCATAATCATCAATTTCGTTTAACTGGACATTCTCAAACCATTCCATAAGCTGGCGAAGTGGCTCCCCGCGCACCATCCATTGATAGTAACTTCTCCCACCGTGTGTATATGGTCCATAGACCCTTGAACCTGGCACGATTTTTGTGAGCAATTCAAATAGCTTCCTGTGGCGTGTGTGCATTCTAAGAGTTATATGCGGCTGCTTTCCATCGCCGCCAAAATGTCCCTCGCCAATGAGCAAACCTACAAGCAAGCCTTTAAAAAATTCATTCACGCTAACCACCCCTAACCCATGCATGGCGAGAAGGTTAGAGCAATAGCCGTTCGCAATCATTTGAGAGCGAGGATAGCGTTCATCAATTTGGTCAACCTGAGAGTGCATTTTGTCGCCCTCGCAGGCAGTCGTAAACAACGCACGGCAATGTCATCCTCAAAAATTAAGGTAACATCTAACTTATTTGGTTTCACGGC
The DNA here is from genome assembly GCA_025062195.1 of Armatimonadota bacterium. Taxonomy (GTDB): domain Bacteria; phylum Armatimonadota; class Fervidibacteria; order Fervidibacterales; family Thermosaccharophagaceae; genus Thermosaccharophagus. Next base: position 9,185 of record JANXAS010000013.1, on the reverse strand, counting down.
TTATCTGCAGCTTTCCTTTAACTCAATCACCCTTATCAAAAGGTTGTTTGAGGAGGGCTGTAGGGAAGGCAAACTCCCAAGTGAGCCACAATGCTCGGCACATAACGAGAGCAATTGAGTGTGCCATTGTTCATAAGGGGATTCACACTGCATGGGTGGATGCAGTGTTGGCGAAACTTTGTGCATCTCAAGTTGATTGAGGTGGGGAAAATGTGTAGGTGGCTTTTGTTGGCTCTCTCAGTAAGCCTGTTTGCAAGCCCACTTGAGGCAGCTTTTTACGGGACAAATGAATTCCCGGTGTATCCATACATTGATCCGACTCAGCTTGAAGTCCCGTGGCCAAAGCATAGCCATTACAAACTTCCGTGGAGGGCTTTCCTTGAGACGAGGAGCGCTCACGATTTCCTTAAAGGTATTGGCATTAACTACAATGTGCCAAGCAACCATGAAGTTGCCATACGCCTCCTTTATGAAGCCGGCTTTAAGACATTCCGAATTGAGATTGGTTGGAGCAATGTCAACTGGGATGAGACGAAGTTGAGCAATGAAGATAGATGGCGCACATTGCTTCAGCTTTGCAAGCACTACGGCATTCGTCCAACAATATTGCTCAATGCTCATCATGGCGTTCCATGCCCGCATCGTTTCTTTGAGCGCCGCCTGATTGAAGATGCGCCTAAGGGAAGTAGGACAGTTAAGCTTGACAGCGTCAAGGACATTGTCCCGCGATATAGCGGCTTATCCAACCTAACCACATACATGGCATGCGAAGTCTTCATCACCGATGTTGATGCCCAGACCAAGGAATGCAAATTGAGCAAGCCGCTCCCCAAAGACTTAAAAGCTGGCGAGAGGGTGCTGCTTGCGACGCTGAAGTATCTTCCGGCACATCCAGTTGGAACACCAGAATTTGAGGCTATGGCAAACGGCTGGGTAAGATATACGCAGCTTGTCCTTGACTTGCTTAAATCCGCCGGCATTAGCGATTTTGATGTTGAGATTTGGAACGAGCTTTCCTTCGGCTCAGCATTCATGGGCACGCACGGCATCAATCACTATTACGACCCACCGATAGTCAAATTCAAGGTTGACTTCCTTCGCCCAGGAGGACATGCATGGGAGATAGCACGCCGCACAGTTGAGCTTGTCAAATTGCGCTTTCCAAATGCTCGTTGTATTTGGGGCTTTTCAAACACGACTTTCTTTCATACGCCGATTGAGGAGCTGCCGCCAATGACAGATGGGCAAAGCTATCATCCATATGGCACTGGGACGAGGAAACTCCCGGAGCATGAGCAAGCCCCAAATGAACCGTGGCGGTGCCTTGAGGGCTTTATCCCGAAGATGGAGATGCGCATGCCGGAGGGTTGGGCACATACATTCATCCAAACGGAGAGCTTGATGAGGCTGCTCAACACTGATGCAAGGAAGAAGCGGAAGCCAAAAGGCGTTGAGCGCTTCTACCATTACATGACCGAACACGGTGTCGTCCCGCCAGAGTGTGGGGTCAACGATGAACAGGGCGCGTGGTTGCTCAAGGCGAAAACCGCATTGCGTTCCTTCTGCTTCTGGCTCAACAAGGGTATTGATGTGATGCACTACTACTGCGCCTATGACAGAACACCGCTTGGAATGGGTCTTCTACCGCCAGAGGTAACAAAGTTCACAGTAAATGTAAAGTTTGAAGATGTGGCGACGCCCCCAATGAAAGCCCTACGCAACTTGGTAAGGTTATTTTCCGCAAGCAAGCCACTGAGCGATGAGCAAATTCGGCAGCTCAATGTGGATGTGATCTCGCTTGGTGAGCAGCGCAAGATCTTTGAGGGCGATGAAAAGAATCCGCCACTTTGGCAGCGAGAGGCATTTGCCTTCCTGCCATTCCAGATTGGTGAAAATGCTTTTGCAATCGCCATTTACGAGATGACCTATGACATAACAAAGCCACATGGTGAAGCTCGCTACCGTTTAACGATCAACGGTATTGCTGGGAAGCCGACATCGGTGCGCCTTTATGACCCACTCAATGATAAATGGCTTATGGTGAAGTTGCTCAAAGCTACACGCAGCACTATAGCTTTGGAAGTTAGCGTCAGCGACTATCCGAGGATACTCATTTTGCGTTAGGCAGATGCCAGTAAAGACCCGGTGGAAAGACGATGCACTTGTGCCATAGGCACAATTAGAGTTCGCTAATGAATTGCTCAAGCTGCTCTCGCAGCTCTTGGAGGGCAATTTAAAGTTGCTCGGCAAGAGGGCGCAACTTTTCCCATTGCAGCTCATACCCGTAGGGATGACGGAACAGGTGGCGGAACATCGGATATTCGGGAAGGAGCAGTGCAGACTCATGTTCAATCTGTTTTATCTCCGTTTGTCGTCTCAGCATCGCTCTCTTTGATCACCAAGCCATGTGAGCATTAAATTGAGGCTAATTTGCGGGGTTGGTTCGGCGAGCACGAGTTGGCTCGCACCGAAGTCTATCGCCCACAAATAAGCGTGCTACATTTGAGCACTGTGCCTCGGCATTTTTTGTATAGTGAAAAATCTCCACACCGAGAGTTGCTTCGTCTCAGCGCTCTCAGAGGATGCGGGGTGAGAGGGTTGATGGACACACAGGTGAGGAGTTTTATCTTTTGGTTAACTACCGCTGCGGTTTTGACCCTCCAAAATCTCCCAACTTGGTGCGCAATTGGGTTTTCAAACTCAACCCTGTTAATTGAGGCTGAGGCTGGCAGCCTTAGTGGCGATTTGAAGATTGTCACTGTGAGTGGAGCGAGCGGTGGCAGGGCAGTTACTTCGCAGGGTGGCGGAGAGACCTCGTTTGAGGTAAATGTGCCCTCTGCAAGTGTGGCATTATTGGAACTCGCCGCATCGCTCCCGGATGACATCGGAGTTGAAACCATACGATACAAAATCCTGTTGAATGGCAAGGTGTTGATGTATCCCCAAGGGTGGAACAGAACCTACCGACCGCACTTCCTTATGCTCGGCGGCGCTAAAACTATGTCAAGGATGCTTTTCCTCATACCGCTGAAGTTTGAGCGTGGCATAAATACCATCGCAATTCAAGTGCCCCCAAAGTCAATGCTTGACCGTATTGTATTGCACAGGGCTCTCTCAACCTCGCTCAAGGTATCCGCTGTGCGCGACGAGCGAAATTTCGTTTTCTTTGCGGATGAAAAGCCGGCACTGCAGCTTGCGATTTCGTCCGATGCCGATATTGTTATAAGAGCTGAGTTTTTTGCGGTGCAGCTCAGCTTGGCTGACGATACAACCGGCGAAGCTGATTGGTCGCCAGATGTGCGTGTCGTGCACACTTCAACGCTTTTACACAGGTCACTGAGGCTCAACCTTCGCGCATCGGCGCCGATGAAGGTGACTTTACAATTGCCAACGCGAAGGTATGGGACTTTTGGTGTGCTCGCCTTGCTTCGTCGCGATGGAGAGATGCTCCCCGTTTACATCGCCAATGTTGCCATCGTCCCGCGAAGGGATATGAGCAAGTTTGAGCCGGAGGGCATATTCATGGCTTCAGTTGGGCATGCCGGCACGAGAGAACTTGAGCTTATCCCGGCATACAAGCGCATAGGGATTGATTGGTTTCGCACGGAAATAGGTTGGGATAGCTTTGAGCCACAGAAAGGTGTTTGGCGTTGGGGAGAACTTGACCGCTTCTTTGATGCATGCCGAAAGAGCAAGGTTTATGTGATGAACCTCGCGTCGCACGCCCCTGATTGGGCAAAGCCGAAGGGTGACTTTATTGACATCCCATACAAGAACTACACCATCAAGCTTGATAACACCCCCGGGCGAGAGTTTATGGGCGATTGGGAGAATGCATGGGCGGAGTTTCTGCGCCGATATAGGGATGTGTGTCCGGTGCTCAACCTTTGGAATGAGCCTTGGGAAGGCGGTGGGATAAGCGGTTGGAAATCAACCGGTGACCACTACAGGCTTTTGCTTAGACACCTAAAGCTGGCAAGGGATGCCGTTGACAGGACCATCAAAATAGTTGCTGCCGATTCGTCTCACAACACCGATTGGAAAATCTTTGCCGCCAAAATGGACGATCACATTGATGTGATCTCGGTGCATTACGAGCGCCCACAAGCATGTCAAGCTTTTGCCATGGGACGATACTATGGTAAGGAAGTTTGGGATACGGAAACTTGGGTGACTTGGCTCGGCGATGCCTCTTCACTTCGGCGCACACTGTATCAACTTGCCCTTGGTGCAAGGAAGGTTAGCCCGCTGCATCGTGACTTGCTCTTTGATTCCGAGGGTTTTCCGACGACAACTGCAGCGTGGGTAGCAGCTGCTGCTCACTTCCTTAACGGTATGCGCTTTTATGGTGTTGTCCATCCTGAACGCCCTCCATTTGTCCTGCTCTTTTCCGATGGGAGGAAGAGCATTGCAGTTATCGCAACAACACTTGATGAAGCACCGCTTGTTCGCTCTGGCGGCTTCAGAAGACAATTTGCCGCCTCAAAATGTGTTATGGAGATTGACCATCACGAGTCACTGCGAGCATTTGATATGTATGGCAACGAGATCAAACTTAAAAGGGTGGGAAGAAAGACACATATTGCGGTGGATGTTGTGCCTAAGTTTTTGGTGGCGAGCTTGCCGCCAAAGGAATTTGAGTCGTTGCTTTCAAAAGCAGTTTATCATGACCTTCGTCCGGTTGAGATCATCGTGCACCAAATTGGACAACCGCTTGATGAGCACCCGAAGCTGCTCGTTGAGCTTCGTAACGCGCACCCATTTAAGTTGATTGGAAAACTGCTGGTCAGTGTCAGTGGGCTTGCACTGCAGCCCGATGGAGTGGTGTTCTCACTTGCGCCGGTGGAGAGAAGGTGCTTTGAATTCAAAGTTAAAGCGGCAAACAATAATGAGGTGAATTGCTATCCAGCTGAATTTGTTGTGACAACAAATGTTGGCGCAGCGACGCTAAATGAAGATTTGCATGTAGCGGTTATTAAGCGCGGCAGCATCTCCGTTGATGGTGATGTTAGCGATTGGCAATACATAGGTGCTGTCCCAATTGCGCTTGCGACAACTCGTTTGGATGCGCTCTTGCTCAAGGCATGGTTTCCGTGGGAGGAAGTTCGCACATTAACAAAAGGTTTTGCTGCTCAAGCGGCATTCGCATACGACGAGCGCAACCTCTACATGGCTGCAAGAGTGATAGATGGGAAGCGCGATATCTTGCCATCATTGCTTGCCGGCAGGAGTTTGCACCGCTTTCAAAATCCGCCCGGAGATTATGTCTACTACGAGATGGGACCAATACCTGCAGCTGTAGGTGACCTCATTCAGATTGCTCTTGGAAGAATTGGGAAAGATTGGATGCGTAAGTATGAAGTCTTCCCGATGACATCCCCCCTATACAAGTTTGGGCATCACATGTGTTCCGAATACTGCTACATTGTTTATCCGACAAATGACGGGAACGCCGAAGTGATGCGTGTGCGCACGCCCAAGTTTTATTACCTTCACCCGCTGCCAATTGACTATGGCTTCCTTGCACGCCATTGCAAGGTGGATGATTCAAAGGTGATAGTAAAGCAAGTTGAAGGCGGTTACATCTATGAGCTTGCTATACCTTGGGATGAACTCAGCGGCATAGAGCCGGTTTCGGGCAAACGCATCAAGCTAAGCTTTCTCATTCAGGATGGCAGCATGGGCAATGTGCTTCAATTCTCGGGTGGGAAGAGCCTTTGCACGATGACCACAATGGATTTTGAGCCTGCATGGGGAAACAAATGGTGTGCTGGAACAGAGTTTGAGTTTGATTGATGTGCGCAGCCGATTGAAGCCCAATTTGAAGGAGCATCCTTCCAATGCGCCCGCTCTTTGCAGCGCGTATTTCGCTCGAGATGCAGCAACCACTTTGCGAGCTTGATGATAACCCCCCAATTTCTGGCGCATTTTTCACTCACATGCTGTGCTTTGTTTCTTCGCTCACCCGTCACTTTGGAATCTGTCTGTTTGAGCCCTCATTATCGTCAATCAGCTTCTGCTCCACATCATCCTTTGCGGTCGCTCTCGGATGAGCTTTGATGAAGGATTGGCGAAGTTGCCCGCCAGTCACATGCGTATAAATTTGTGTCGTAGCGATGTTTGCGTGCCCAAGCAGTTCCTGAATTGAACGCAGGTCTGCGCCGCCTTTTAGCATATGCGTTGCGAATGTGTGCCTAATAACATGCGGGCTTGGCGGCTTGCTTAACCCGAGAGCAATGCCATAGCGCTTGATTATTTTGAATGCGGCGGTTCGGCAAAGCCTTCTGCCATGGTGACTCAAAAATAAAGCGCCGCCGCTAATGCCCCTGTCAAGTGCTGGGCGAGAGAGGGTTAAGTATGCCTTAAGAGCTTCAATGGCTTTTCTGCCGATCGGTATGATGCGTTCCTTGCTGCCTTTCCCTATGCACCTTATGAAACCGGTCTCCAAATTCACATCGCTCAAGTTCAAATTGATCAGCTCGCTTACTCGTGCACCAGATGCATATAGCAGTTCAAGAAATGCCTTATCGCGCAACCCGAGCAGTGTGCCCTCCGATGGCTGCTCAAGCAGTCTTTCAACAGTTTCATGATCAAGATATTTAGGCAGGCGAAGTTGCCTCTTTGGGCGTTCCAAGTTCGCAGTCGGATCCTCATTGGCAAATCCATCACGCACAAGGAAGCGATGGAAAGTTGTAATGGCGCTCAGGCGGCGCTGGATGGTTGATGGCGAGAGGTTATGTGAGCGCAACCTCAAAGCATAAACAAGGATGAGTTCATAAGTGCACTTGGATGGTTCATCAACATTGCGCTCACTAAGGAAGGAGAGGTAATCAACCAAGTCATGCTTGTAACTATCAACGGTATGATGCGACAAGCCCCTTTCAGCGATGATGTGCGCAATGAACGCCCCAAGGAGTGACTGCCACCTTTTCGGAAGTCCATCAATGAGTGAGTCAACCCTGCTTTTAGAAGGGTTTACTTTGTGCGTTGCATACTTGCCAATTGCCGCTTCATTCATAACTGCCACCATTGCCCATTATAAGGTTGCGCTGCCTTCCGTAATTTCTAATGGCTTACCATCAGTTGCCCTGTTTGCTATCGCATTTTTCCTTCGCCTCTCCCTTTGTGCGCCTCTCTGCCTCACCAAGCATCGGAACGAATAGGACATCCAAGACTGCCCTCTTCACAACCTTACTTCCCTCCTTGCGCAACACATAGAGCTGCTGGATATAGCGCTTACCAACTGGTATGATCATCCTGCCACCCTCTTTTAGCTGTTCAATGAGTGGCTGTGGTATATCCTCTGGCGCACATGTGACTATGATGGCATCAAATGGTGCATACTCCTTCCAGCCAAAGTAACCATCGCCAACTTTGACCTTCACATTTTTGTATCCGAGTTTCTGGAGGGTTTCTTCGGCGCGCTTTGCCAGTGTCGGTATTATCTCGATGGTGTAAACTTCCTTTGCGAGCTCGGCGAGTATGGCTGCCTGGTATCCTGAGCCTGTGCCGATCTCAAGCACCCTGTCAGTTGGCTTCAATTCAAGCGCCTGCGTCATGAACGCAACAACAAACGGTTGTGAGATTGTTTGCCCCTCACCAATCGGCAACGCTGTATCTTCATACGATAGATAGCGATGTGACTCCGGCACAAACAGATGTCTTGGGACTTTGAGCATGGCTTTCAGCACAGCTTCGTCTTTTATGCCCTGCCTCTTCAAATGCTCTACCAGCGCTATACGCTTCCTTTCATAATCTGATTCGCTTAAATGGCTGCTCTGATTCGGTGAAAGGCGCTGAAGAAATAGCGCTATAAGAATGAAGCAAACAAACATCAATGCAGCAATCCATCCCTTTTGCAACTCTGCATTAGTAAGCTGCATCACCATCACCTCAAACAGCATGGTCATCACTCAATGAATTCGTAAACAACCCTTGCCACTTCCTCTGTCGTCGTTATGCCCTGCATCATTTTCTCAAGCGCATCTCGTGTGAGCGTTCGCATCCCCTTCTTTATGGCGATTTGACGCAGCTCAGTTGCGTTTGCGCCCTTTGAAATAGCCTCGCGCAACTCGGAATCAACGACCATTAGTTCATACACCCCGATGCGCCCGCGATAGCCGGTGTTGTGGCAATGGCTGCACCCAGCACCGCGATAGAGCTTTAGTCCCTTCGCTTGACTTGGTTGTATTCCTACACTCATCAATTCCTCCTCGGATGGCTCATATTGCGCTTTGCAATTCTTGCATATCCGCCTAACCAAACGCTGTGCTAAAACGCCAATGAGACAAGCCCCGATAATGTATGGTTCAACACCCATGTCAATGAGGCGTGTAATAGTGCTTGGAGCATCATTTGTGTGGAGTGTGCTTAAAACAAGATGACCAGTAAGAGCGGCTCTAAATGCCATATCAGCTGTATCCTTGTCCCTCACCTCGCCGACAAGTATGACATCCGGGTCTTGGCGAAGTATAGCACGAAGCTGTGTTGCGAATGTTAACCCAATGTCGTAATTCACCTGAGTTTGGTTAATCCCATCAATTTGATACTCAATTGGGTCTTCAACGGTCACAATGTTTATGCTCTCGGAGCGTATTCGGCAGAGAGCCGCATATAGCGTTGTGCTCTTCCCACTCCCAGTAGGACCTGTTACAAGTATCATCCCTTGCGGTCGCTTTATGAGTTGCTCAAATTGTGCTTGCACCTCCGGATGAAAGCCGAGTTGGTCAAGGCTCGTTAGAAGCGTGCTCTTGTCAAGCAGGCGCAACACGAGCTTCTCACCGAAGTATGTTGGCAGGCTTGAGACCCGTATGTCAATCTGATGACCATCAAAGACACCCTTTATGCGACCGTCTTGCGGGAGGCGTGTTTCAGCGATGTCCATATTCGCCATTACCTTTATCGCTGATACGATAGCCCTTGCCATATCTGGCGGTAGCGGTTCGGATGGCGGTTGAAGGACACCATCAACCCTGTATCTTACGACTATGCCCCTTTCCCTTGGCTCAATGTGTATGTCGCTTGCGCCCCTTCTCACGCCCATAGTGATGATGCCTCTCGCAAAGCGCAGTGCCGGACCGCCCTCCTCAGCATCAAGGCGCTCAACGCTTGCAGGTGCTGTTGGGCTTGTAATTTGAGGTTGTGTTTCAACTGGTGATGGAGACAGGACACCCTACACCCGCTCA
>JANXAS010000139.1 GCA_025062195.1 Armatimonadota bacterium | reverse complement strand
TTTGCCGTCGTCCTTGCTGATACGAAAACCTTGCTCATCAATAGTCGCTAAACTTCCATCTTCAAGTTCAATGAACGGACCATTTCTGTCAATTTCCAAAGGTTGTGTCAGAGGATGAACCCAACGCTCACTTGGCGAATCTCCGTATGCCAAACCAGCCAAAATTAAAAAACCAAAACCAGCCAAAATTAAAAACCCAGCCATTTTTGAACACCTCCAAAAATTTTTCGCTCTATGCTCAAAGGTTTATTAGTGCAAACTTAGAGTCAGCCCGTTGCGCTACTGAACTTCGGTAAGCCAATAGGCTTGCCCTCTAAATTGATGAAAAAAATTCCGGGGGCAATTTTATCACTCTGAGGTAGGTCTTGCAATAACTGCCACATTATAACTTTTTCGCTCAAGCGGTAAGGGCGGAGGAAACCATCGTTAAAGCAAGCCTTTCTGAGGATGTTGACACAGGTTTCTTCTGAGGCTAAGATTTCAGTCAAAGGTGGCACAGCCATGAAAAACATCTTCTTTTGAAGTAAAGAGCAAAATTTTTAATGCCCTCAGGAATGAATGACTTTCGGATGTTTAAAGTGCTGCGAGTTTTAGTTTGGGACTCGCTTTGAAAGAAATTTCGCTCTCTAAAAGTTTCAACATCGCCGTCTGTTGCGAAGCATGAAACTTTGATGGTTGAGTTGCGACTGTCTTGTTCCTAACCTTTCAGTTCTTTGCGTCTTTTGATTTGTCAACTCTTTTTGCTTTTGGGACTCGCTTAGGAGGTGAAATTCCATGAAG
>JANXAS010000138.1 GCA_025062195.1 Armatimonadota bacterium | reverse complement strand
GAGGCGGTTCTGATGCTCCCCACTGAAGTGCATGGGCAGAATCGTCCACTCGCGTGTGGGGAACGGTAGCTTGCCTGGACCAGTGTTCGCACCAGGAGACTGCCCCTCAAACAGCGTGAGGTTACGCTGGGGACGCGGGGCAAACTGCAGTGGGCGCAGCTCCTCGCGGTAGAAGCGCACGGAGTCGAAGAAAATCTCACGCCACTCGCCCTGCCAGCCGCCTGATACCTCTATTCGCACCATCTGCGCGGGCGGACGGAGATCCCTGGGCAGCTTGCGGTGCAGCAGCCACCACTCCTTCCATTCCACGCTGGAGACGAAGATAGGGTGTTCCGTCCCCGCGCTGTCGCGAACCACTACTGTGATTTGCACAGCGGGGGTGTCTGGCGGGTTCTCCCAGCCCCATCGGTTGCCGTACACCCACATCTCCACGCTGTCGGCATCGCTGGGAAGGGGAACGGGTGCGGGCGGGATGAGCATGATGCGTGGCTGGGACTGGCTCTGTCCATTCCCCCTGTAGCGCAGCTTAGCCACAGGGCGTTCCCACACGTTCTGGGCGCGACTGAGCTGCAGCACGGCTTCCGCCCCACCCTCCACCTCGACTCGCCATCCCTGAAGGTTCTCGAAAGTCAAGGTAGGCGGAGCGGGCTCCTTCCTCCCTGCCCACACCATCTCGTAGGGGCGTTCGCCCGGTCGCTCGTTGGGGTCCATCTCAGGGATCACCGTTTGGCTCATAGCAGGTGCTCCTGTGCAGAGTATTAATACAAAAAGACACCAGTGCTTCA
>JANXAS010000137.1 GCA_025062195.1 Armatimonadota bacterium | reverse complement strand
GGAGAAGGTGAAAGCGGGGCTTCGGCGCATCATCAACCCCCGATACGACTCGATATACATCTACAAAGCGAGGGAGCGTCGTTGGCTGGACAGAGAGGTGCTGGGTGTAGAAGCGGTGCCTCTGGACCAGGTCATCTGACGGTGCTGTCGACCCAAGGCCAATTGACAACTACCGGAGGTGGACGGCAGAATTGGTGAGCCGGCAGGCCAGCCGAAGCAACAAAAGAGAATTCAGGTCGCCTCCAAATGCCCCCGGTCTGCGGGGGGTCCCAATCGCACCACAGTGGGATTGAAAGCAAGATGGGGGTGGCCGCAGAGGTGCACTCGCTGCTGGCGTCCCAATCGCACCACAGTGGGATTGAAAGCCGGACATGGAGCGCGCGCGGAGGGAGGCAGTGGCCGTCCCAATCGCACCACAGTGGGATTGAAAGCGGGCTGACATGGCCGGCGGACACCAGGGCTGACAGCGTCCCAATCGCACCACAGTGGGATTGAAAGCTGAGGAAGAGGCGCTATCCGTCATCGAACGGATAGGTCCCAATCGCACCACAGTGGGATTGAAAGGTGAACGCCAACCAGACGTATCGCGACCACGCCAATGCGTCCCAATCGCACCACAGTGGGATTGAAAGTGACGACGTAGACGCCTTCGGAGGCGCCGTCGCGCCGTCCCAATCGCACCACAGTGGGATTGAAAGCGTGTCTACTGGGGGGACTTCGTCACGGTGACGTTCGTCCCAATCGCACCACAGTGGGATTGAAAGGGCTCCCCCACGTCTCCCGGTCGGGCCGCAGGAAGGCGTCCCAATCGCAC
>JANXAS010000136.1 GCA_025062195.1 Armatimonadota bacterium | reverse complement strand
CAATCCCACTGTGGTGCGATTGCATCCTCGCCGCCCTCTCCGCCGCCTGACGCGGCTGAAGCTTTCAATCCCACTGTGGTGCGATTGCATCAGCCGAGCCCCGCGAGTAAGCCCCGCGGGGCTCGAAAAGCTTTCAATCCCACTGTGGTGCGATTGCATCGCCCGCCCATCTCAGGCCCCCAGCCGGCTGCGCGCTCCTTTCAATCCCACTGTGGTGCGATTGCATCGCACCAGCTCCGCCGCTGCCCTGCCAGCTATGACAGCTTTCAATCCCACTGTGGTGCGATTGCATCCCCCGCAGTCGTCCTCTCCGACCCTGCAATCCTTCGCTTTCAATCCCACTGTGGTGCGATTGCATCCACACCATGGCCGGACAGACCGCCGCGCATACCCGCTTTCAATCCCACTGTGGTGCGATTGCATCTGCCAAAACAGTTCTGTCGGTCGTCCTCGCGTCGACCTTTCAATCCCACTGTGGTGCGATTGCATCTAACACAAGTGGCAAATCACATTCGCTCATATTTGTCACTTTCAATCCCACTGTGGTGCGATTGCATCTGCAGCGCTAACCAGCAGTGCCTCATCGATTGCTGAACTTTCAATCCCACTGTGGTGCGATTGCATCTCACGAAAGATACTATCTATAAGTTCATCGTCCACCTTTCAATCCCACTGTGGTGCGATTGCATCTATGATGCTCAATTTTGCCTTATTTTTGCTCTATTCTTTCAATCCCACTGTGGTGCGATTGCATCAGCGATACTTAATATCAAATCTGGGATAATATTACCTTTCAATCACACTGTTGTTCGATTGCA
>JANXAS010000135.1 GCA_025062195.1 Armatimonadota bacterium | reverse complement strand
TGGCATCAGTCCCAATCGCACCACAGTGGGATTGAAAGCGGGCCTGTCTACACACTCTCCCTCACCCCCCATGTCGTCCCAATCGCACCACAGTGGGATTGAAAGACTCCCCCGCGCGCGGGGCGCTAGGCCGCCCGTCCAGTCCCAATCGCACCACAGTGGGATTGAAAGGCCGTCAGGCAGCCGGGGAACAGCAGGGGTTGGCCAGGTCCCAATCGCACCACAGTGGGATTGAAAGCGGAACCTGGAGCAGCAGGTGCGGGCGGGCCCGAAGTCCCAATCGCACCACAGTGGGATTGAAAGGACGGAGATGGCGCAGTATGTCGGTCACGTGCTCGAGCGTCCCAATCGCACCACAGTGGGATTGAAAGGGGACTCGGCGGCCTGGCCGCCCTCGGCCGTTGGGGAGTCCCAATCGCACCACAGTGGGATTGAAAGAGCCAGCTCGATGGCCTGCCTGGTGGCTGGGGCCAGCGTCCCAATCGCACCACAGTGGGATTGAAAGCTGCTGGGGCGCAGGCTGCCGCGCCTGGAGCGCGGCGTAGGTCCCAATCGCACCACAGTGGGATTGAAAGGTGCGCGCGTTGTCAAGCCCCTTTGCCGCGAATTTCGTCCCAATCGCACCACAGTGGGATTGAAAGGGTGGGCTCCAGCAAGGCGAAGCGGGTCTTACACTCGGGTCCCAATCGCACCACAGTGGGATTGAAAGCGGGCACGTATAGCTGCACACCCGCGAGCGTGTTGAGTCCCAATCGCACCACAGTGGGATTGAAAGATCGTGGCGGAAGGGTAGAGGCATGGCGTATTGGGCGGTCCCAATC
>JANXAS010000134.1 GCA_025062195.1 Armatimonadota bacterium | reverse complement strand
ATTCGTTGGTATGTTTTTAAGGACACCGAAGGTCACAGTTTAAGTGGTGTGGAGAGGGATGGCTTTATGACCCTGATTTGAATTTTTTGAAAAGTTGGGATGTGAGTGAATTGATTTGCTTGGAGCATAACGAAAATGATAGATTGGTTGCAAGTGCAGGAGGGGTTAAGCATGGGATTTTAGTTTTAGTTCAAGTTCCAATCAACTTGATGTAGAAGGCAGGGACATATTACTTTGTGCTTCATTTTAAGGACAATCATCCAGACGAATACAAAGACCATCAAGTAAAACCCGCTTTAGAGATAAACGCAGATTGGAAAACACCTAAACTCCTTCTATTGGGCACCTATGAGGGAATGGCAAAAGCTTGAAGACATTGAAAATCTTAAGCCAGAACAAAGGGAAGGGATGAAGCCAGAAATGATAATGGGTAAGAGAGTTTTCACTGAATTGCCTGTTCCACCAAACCAGTTATCACTTAACGATGACTGTGATGCTTACCTAAAGGCGAAAGTGATCATTTAGGTTTTGGGTGAACCTAATGTGACAAAAACCCTTTACCTTAGCCTCTTTGACCCAGATGAGCAAAGTTCAAAAACAAGTCCTATTGACGATAGCGACGATGACCCAATTTTTGAAACATGCCGACCAGGTGACAATAGAGGCTTAAGCGGTTTTCAAGAGCAAGGTTTAGCACAAAGCGATGAGTGGGGACGAATTAGTGACATTGATGTTTCTGTAACGACAAATAATAAAGGTGTGGGGAAAACACTCGTGAAAGTTTTATTATCTCACAAGCCTGGTGACAACCTTAAGGTTAAAGCAGCGTTAGATAAGTGGGTTAGGGAT
>JANXAS010000133.1 GCA_025062195.1 Armatimonadota bacterium | reverse complement strand
CATCACGGCGACGGTGCTGATTCGCGACAGCCGCTGGATTAGCAACGCGACTGTGAACATGTATGACTACTACGGCGGCGGAGGCGCCATCTTCGTGCGCGGGGGTAATGTCCACGTTGAGCGCAGCCGCTTCCTGGACAACCGTTCGCGCCACTTTGCACCAAGCCAGATTGGCGTGGCGGGCGACCAGCTGTGGATCACTGGCACCACCTTCGAGCGCGGGCTGGGCCCAGCGTATATCCATATTCTGAGCGGCACGCTGGTAGCGTCAGATACGGTGATTACAGGCAGCCGTCCGATCACTACACCAACGATTGATGGCAATGCTTTCAAGATTGGGTTTTTCATCTACGGCAACCTGGTGGGCGAAGCAAGCGCGCAGATTGCAAACACGCGCGTATCCAGTGTGACTTATGAGGCGCTCAGCGTGCAACGCTGCAGCTACGCTTTTGTGCGCGATTCGGTGTTCATGCGGAATGCCCTCGGCATTCGCGTTCAACAGAACTGCGGCGGCAACCGTGGCCTAGTCGAGGCAATCAACCTGGTCATCCAAGAGGGCGAACAGAGCGGCATAGCCTCCGAGGGGGGCAATGTCGTGTTGACCAACACGGCGATTCTTTCGCATCCATTCCGCAGCGGGATCGTAGGCGCTGGGAACTTCCATCTTACCGATGTTCTCATCGCCAATAACGTCAACGTGCGTTCTGATGAGCGCGTCGGCGGCGGGATGTATATCTGGAACGGGAATGTTTTCTTAACCAACACGCAACTCATCAGCAACTACGCGCCGCTGGGAGGCGGCGGGATATATCTCGGGCAGGGCGCGCTGCGCGCGAACAACGTCGCCGTCTTGA
>JANXAS010000132.1 GCA_025062195.1 Armatimonadota bacterium | reverse complement strand
TGAAAGTATGATGAAGGAAGCGAAAATGAGCAATCGTTTCGCTAACCTGAAACCGAGCATCAATTCATCCCTCCCGAAGTTCAAGTGCCATCTGAGATTGTGCCGCTTGTGAACTTCAACGAAACTCATCGCACTTCAATTTCTCTGAGAGCGTAACTTGTGCCTTGCAAAGTGATGCGCAGTCGGTCAACTTTCGTCGGAGCGAAATCAACAACCGTCAGCCATGTGTCAGCATCGGTTGGTCTTTCCGCTATCGTTTGCCATTTGCCATCAGCCAAAATTTCAACCTTCACAAACTCCGCTCGCCTTTCAGGAAGATGCCACCAGATGGCGATTTGCTTGACTGTCTTTGCGGACTCCAAAGCCATCACGATTTGCTTTTCGCCGCTACCATCCCAAATTGTTCTCAAGTCTCGGTCAGTCAAAGCAGCATTGCGATCAGAATTTTTCGGCTCGGAAGAAGTTTTTGGCTCGGCAGGAGCCTCGCCCTCCCATGCTTTTGCCTTCAAACTCGGTGGCAACCTGAGTTCGCCCAAGTAAATGCTGTCAAACCAAGCACGACCACGACGGTAACGGAAGAGCGCATAGACAATCGCTTCCTGCAACGGTTTTTCTGGCACAATCAACCTCCATCCCCACTGCCAACCCGTCCCGTGCCCCGTGTCCCGTGTTACGCCAAACGGCACGATTTCACCCCAAAGGGGTGAGCCGTCAACATACCTTGCGTCAAGGTAAAGCGAATAGTCGCCACTCAAATGCGCAGGAAAAACATTTTCGCCTTTGCTGAAGCCATGCAGAATCAGCGGCAAAGGTTCGGTTTGGTTGAGTGAAACTACTTGCCTTGCTCCCCTCATCGTTTGCGTGTCTTCGCTTTCGCAAACTATGCTTTGCTTGCCGTCAATTGCTTCA
>JANXAS010000131.1 GCA_025062195.1 Armatimonadota bacterium | reverse complement strand
CCGATGGGCGGACAATCTTCATCCCAGTGGCTTCACAATGAGCCTTGGCTGGATTTCAACATGCTCCAATCTGGTCATCACGCAAGGCACATCGCCAACTATGCGATGGTTGAGCGAGATTACAACTTAAAACCTGTCAAGCCTTGCATGGACGGCGAACCGAGATACGAAGACCATCCCATCAACTGGGACCCGAACAAAGGTTGGTTTAACGACTACGATGTTCGTCAAGCGGCGTATTGGGCATTGCTTGCGGGCGCTCACGGTCACACTTACGGCTGCCACGACATTTGGCAGTTTTACGACCCTGAAAAGCGCCAGCCGATTTCCCATGCCCGAACGCCTTGGCAAAAGGCATTGCATTTTCCCGGCGCATCTCAAGTTAAGCATGCAAAAGAGTTAATGCTTTCACGACCAATGCTTCTTCGCGTTCCTGACCAAACTTTGCTTTCGTCAGACCCCGGAACAGGAGCAGAACATGTCCGGGCAGCAAGGGCAGTTGACGGAAGTTACGCCTTCGTTTACATCCCTGTTCCAAAGCCGGTGAAAGTTCGCCTTGACAAGTTGTCAGGTAGAGAGGTTCGCGCTTGGTGGTATGACCCGAGGAGAGGGGAAGCAAAGTTGATCGGTGAGTTTAGGCGTGAAGGGGAGCGTGAGTTTAAACCAGAAGGTTCGGGTGAAACCGATTGGGTTTTGGTTTTGGACGATGCAAGCAAAGATTTTCCACCACCCTGTAACGCAAGCCGTTAGTTTGTGCTAAAAGAACGCCGCTATAAACAAAGTTCGTAGTAAGGCACGAAGCAAAAGCGAAGTGCCATCATGACTCAAACAAACAAGGTTCGTAGTAAGGCACGAAGCGAAAGCGAAGTGCCGTCATGACTCAAACAAACAAGGTTCGTAGTAAGGCACGGAGCGGGAGCGAAGTGCCGTCATGACTCAAACAAACAAGGTTCGTAGTAAGGCACGAAGCGAAAGCGAAGTGCC
>JANXAS010000130.1 GCA_025062195.1 Armatimonadota bacterium | reverse complement strand
GATTGGGACCCGGGCAGCTGCTCCAGGGCCTTGCGCCGCTCTTCCACTTTCAATCCCACTGTGGTGCGATTGGGACTTGTCCTGCTTGGCAGCGGCGGCCTCCCCTGGGGAAGCTTTCAATCCCACTGTGGTGCGATTGGGACATGCTCGTTCCAGGCGCTTTTGGTGGTGAAGAAGTACTTTCAATCCCACTGTGGTGCGATTGGGACACGGTTGGCACTGGCCTACATTCTTAGAGATGATGCAGCTTTCAATCCCACTGTGGTGCGATTGGGACCAGGCGATCCTGCCCGCCCTGCGCCAGCCGGTGCCGGCTTTCAATCCCACTGTGGTGCGATTGGGACGTGGCCATTGCTCGCCAGCTCCCGCTCCAGCTGATAGCTTTCAATCCCACTGTGGTGCGATTGGGACGGGCCGCCAGCGGCAGGTCAAGTTGGGGGAATGAACCTTTCAATCCCACTGTGGTGCGATTGGGACAACTGGCTCAGGTCGACGACGAAGCCGTCTCCTGCCCTTTCAATCCCACTGTGGTGCGATTGGGACGGTGTTCCTCGACGGCTCAGACTGGGTGACGGTCATCCTTTCAATCCCACTGTGGTGCGATTGGGACCGGTTCTCGATCGGGATGAGCTTGTACCACACGCGGCTTTCAATCCCACTGTGGTGCGATTGGGACTACTTGGGGCAGGCAACTCCCTTGCTGGGTATGCGACTTTCAATCCCACTGTGGTGCGATTGGGACTGCCTCCCGGCCAAGCCTTACCCCTAGCTGGCTGCAGCTTTCAATCCCACTGTGGTGCGATTGGGACGCCTCGCCGCCCGCGATTCGGAGATGAGGGAGGTGCAGCTTTCAATCCCACTGTGGTGCGATTGGGACGCCCGGGTGGGGCTCCCGCCCGAGGTCTCCCGCTTCATCTTTCAATCCCACTGTGGTGCGATTGGGACCCCACCCTCCTTACGCTAACATCATTCGCTACTCGACTTTCAATCCCACTGTGGTGCGATTGGGACAGGGTCGTGAGACGATAGTAGCGTGCGGGCGGCCGGCCTTTCAATCCCACTGTGGTGCGATTGGGACGCTGGAGGCCTCCACTCTGCGCCACGCCATCGAGCTGCTTTCAATCCCACTGTGGTGCGATTGGGACCCCGCCGGGCGCGGGCAAGAGCGCCTCTATCGCGGCTCTCTTTCAATCCCACTGTGGTGCGATTGGGACCCCACTGTGGTGCGATTGGGACGCGGGAACA